>JAHCHX010000003.1:0-300000 GCA_026129545.1 Saprospiraceae bacterium | reverse complement strand
GAAATATGCATGACGCGCTCGTCGTCAGCGTATCGCTCCAACATTTCGGCGCAAAATCGGAAAAAAGAAAGGTCGGGCAGGCAGTCGTCTTCCAGAATGATGCCAGCCTCCTCGTTTTCAAAAAACCAATCAATGCCCGACTGGACGGCAGGGCGGCATCCGAGATTCCGCTCGCGGTAAAGCGTTTTAACGGAACATTCCCAATCCATGCTTTCGATGACTTGGCGGGTCAAACGACTGTTTTCGGCATCGGTGGCGACGTGTGCCCGTGGGCCGTCGGCGCTCACATAAAGGCGGGTGGGGCGGGCTGCCCGAATGCGCTCGAACACTCTGCTCGTGTGCTCGGGGCGATTGAAAACAAGAAACAAAATGGGTGTGGAAGTCGTCGTGCTCATGCAGGTGCAAAGGTCTCATTCTTCGCTCAACTTGCCCAATATGCTTTAAAAGACTTGTTGCGGTAGAGGCCTTTGGCAAATGGAAAGCCCTTTTTCCGACTGGCTTCGTTAAATTTTTCGGCGAATATGCCCGATTTAGATTGCAAAATTTGCCTTGCCAGTCGAAAAAATGACAATTCCCTTCACTCAAAACCCTCCACCGCAACAAGTCTAAAAAAGAAGACCGCTCCCCGGCAACTTTCGTCGGGGAAGCGGTCGCTTCGATGAACTTGCATAGTTTTCTTCGTCAGGTCAGCCGGAAGCTGGCAGCTCCGAGCAAACCCGTATCGCAATAAATGGCAACCACATAGTTGCCCGGCTTTATTTTTTCGTCGAACTTGTAAGAGAATGACAGCCGCTGCGTGTTGCCGACGGCTACGGCCTTCACTTGCTGCGCGATGATGGCCACTGGTCCTGTGGGTGCTTCCACGCTGGCTTTGATGGGATTGGCAGAGGGTACAGGGCGACCTTTGTCGTCCGTGATGGCCAGATAGAGCTTTTGAGCGCCTTGGTATTCTTGAGGCACATCAGCCAAGTCGAAGCTGACCAATATCTCCCGCGCTCTTTTGGCGCGCGTGGTCAGTTTGTCGTTGCGGCGTTCTACTTCCACTCTGAAAGAAGTGGCCTTGAATTTGGCGCTCTGTGTCTTTCTGATTTGCTCCTCCAATTGCTTGGCGAGGCTGCCCACTTGGCCGCTCAGGTCGGCGTTTTCGCCGCGGAGTTGGGAGTTTTCGCCTGCCAGCCGTTCGTTTTCGGCGCGGAGTTGGTCGTTTTCGCTGCGCAGGGCGCTGATGAGGGTCTCGTACTCGATTTTGATTCTGCGCAGGTCTTCCACCTGTTTGCGAAGCGATTCGAGGTCGCGTTTGCTCTGCGCCTTGATTTTTTTGATGGCAGCGTCTTTTTCGGCAATCAGGGTGGCGGAGCTGGCCTCCTTGCCGCGCAGGTCTTCATGCTCGGCGCGCAGGTTGTCGTAGGAAAGTGTCAGACTGTCGAGCGAGGCTTCCAGGGTTGCTTTTTCCAACTCCAATGCCTGCGTTTCTGCGATGAGCCGTTTGTTTTCACTGCCAAGGCTGTTGGATTTTTGCCAGAAGAAGGCGGTGGTGCCGAGCGCCAACAGCAGCAATATCCCGGCAACGATGTAGAAGCGTTTTGACTGAAAGAAGTTTCTCATAGTGAAGATTAATGATGATGAGTAAATACGGTTGGGAAAACACTGTCGGCAATGGGGGGAGGGATGATAGCCGAAAAGCGTGAGCGCCGACGTTGCAAAGGTTTTGCCGCAACGAGGGGAGTGACATTAAAGCGGGGTTAAAAGAAAATTAAAAGGGGAAAAAGTGTAAGGTTGGAGACTTTTTTGCGGGCTGAACGCGGGAGAGAGTGGCGTTTGTTCAGCCGTGCTTGTTCTCAGAGACTCGCATACCGGAAGAACTTTCCCTTCAAAAATTCGGCGAGCAGCGCATACGCCAGCGCGATGCCAACCATGCCTGCCAGCAAACCCGGCGGGAGCGGCTGAAAGCCGAACAACGACGCAAACGGCAGGTAAGGAATGGCCACCGTGACAGCGACTACCAATAGCCCCGTCCACAACAACCACGGGCTGGGCTTGCTGCGCCAAGCTCGACGTGTCGTGCGGATAATGAGCAAAATCAGCACTTCGGTGATGACGGATTCGACGAACCAAGCGGTCTGAAACACAGATTCCTGCACCTTGAAAACCAGCAACAACACCGCAAACGTGAGGTAGTCGAACACCGAACTTTGCACGCCAAAGAGGAACATGAAACGACGAATCAATGTCACGTTCCACTTTTTCGGCTGTTGCAGGTTTTCCTCATCCACCTTGTCGGAAGCGATGAAAAGCGCGGGAATGTCGGATAAAAAATTGAGCAGCAGAATCTGCTTGGGCAGGAGTGGCAGATAGGGAATGAGCAGCGACACCCCGGCGAGGCTGAACATATTGCCGAAGTTGGCGCTGGTAGTGATGAAAATGTATTTCAGCGTATTGAGGTAAGTGCGGCGGCCTTCCACGATGCCTTGCAGCAGTACATCGAAGTCTTTGTCGAGCAGCACGATGTCGGCGGCTTCTTTGGCCACGTCCACGCCGCTATCCACCGAGATGCCCACGTCGGCGGCTTTGAGGGCGGGCGCGTCGTTGATGCCATCGCCGAGGTACCCTACGACGCTGCCTTTGGCAGAAAGCGCGCGGATGAGCCGTTCCTTTTGATGAGGCTCCACTTCGGCAAAAAGGTCGGTCTGAGTGGCGAGTGTCGGCAGGGCATCGTCGCCGATATGCTGCAATTGTTGCCCGGTCAGCACTTTGGAGGCGGATAAGCCGATGGCTTCAGCCGTGTGCCGCACGGAATACTCGTTGTCGCCGCTGATAATCTTCAGCCGCACGCCTGCACGCTCAAGCTTGTCAAGCGTGTTTCCGACACCTGCTTTGGGAGGGTCAAAGAGCAAGATGAAGCCGAGGAAAATCATTTCCGTCTCATCGTCCCGATTGATGACCGGGTCGCCCGTGATGTCTTTGTAAGCCAGCCCCAACACTCTGAAGCCCTCGCGGCCATAGTGTTCGCACGCTTGCAGGATACTGTCTCGAACGTTTGCGAGCAGCTCCGACTGTTCGCCTTTTTCCACTAAATGGCACACCTCCAACACGTTGTTCAAGGCTCCTTTGGTAATCATCCAATGCTTCTCATTTTCCTCTACCACCACACTGAGGCGTTTGCGGATGAAATCGTAGGGTACTTCATCCACTTTGGAGAAACCTTGTTTGTTGGTGTCGGGGAGATTGCGTAGCGCAAGGTCAATGGGGTTGTTGAAGCCCGATTCAAAAAAAGCATTCAGGTAGGCGTATTGACGCACCTTTTCGGAGGGGTGGCCCTGCCAGTCGAGCGTGGCGTGTACTTTGACGGTGCCTTCCGTGAGCGTTCCTGTCTTGTCCGAGCACAAAACGTCAATGGCGCCGAGGTTCTGGATGGCAGCCAATTTTTTTACCACTACTTTTTGTTGCGCCATGCGCAAAGCGCCTGAAGAAAGCGTGGTCACCATGATGGCTGGCAGCAGCTCGGGTGCCATGCCGACGGCCAATGCCAGCGCAAAAAAGATGGACTCAACAGCCGGACGCCCCAGCAGGATGTTGAAAATCAGGATACCGATGGCAAGCAACAGGGTGAGCCGAATCAACAAAAAACCAAAATCGCTGATGCCCCGCTCGAATGCGGTAGGTTGCTCGCTGAATTGCAAGTCGTGCGTGATTTTTCCCAGTTCGGTGTCTTTGCCCACTTTCACCACAAGTGCTTCAGCCGTGCCGCTCACCACATTGCAGCCCTGAAAAAGAATGTGGCGTTTGGGCTGTTCCTCATCTGTGCCAGAGAGTGGAACCTCTTTTTCTACCGGAAACGACTCTCCGGTCAGCGCCGCCTCATTGACGTGCAAATCCTTGGCTTCCAATAGCAGACAGTCGCCCGGAATCATGTCGCCAGCCGTCAGCTGCACGCAATCGCCCTCCACTACTTCGTTCTGCGGGATGTCCACCCATCTGCCGTCGCGCCGCACACGGGACTGCGATTTCACCAGCTCGCGCAATTTTTTCACCGCTCGGTCGGCTTTGTATTCTTGCCAAAAACCCAGTATGCCCGTCAGCAACAGAATGCCGAACACGATAGCGGAATTGGTGAAATCGCCCAGCACGGCAGCCAAAGCGACTGCCACTGCCAATAAGAGCACCAATGGGTTTTTGAATTGACGGAAAAACAGCGAAACTGCTCTCCACCACCCAGGCATCACTTTTTCTTTCTGTAAACGAGCGCGCAATCGCTTGTCTGCTTCGGACTGGGTTAGCCCGGTGCGGGTGGCTCGAAGGGATTGGAGCCATTCATCGGTTGGGCGTTGCCAAGTGTCGCGTCTCATGGAGGGCAAACTTGATAGGGGCAGAAAGTGTGAATCAAAGTGCCAAATGTATGTAATAGGAGCGAACAAACACTGGAAGAAATTGGCGCAGCAATCTCCTGTGCTTTTAGCCCTAAAAAAACGGCAGCGCGACACAAACGTCGCGCTGCCGCCCAAGAAGTCTTTGGGAATCTTCGTGTCAATGGCTCACCACCACCTTTCCTGTTTGCACCAAGCCGCCAGCATCCAAGCGAACCAAGTAAATGCCGTTGGGCAAGTCAACTGTCGGGACACGTTGCAAGCCCGGATTCACCGATTGCCGCGACACCAAGCTGCCCATTGCGTTGAAAATGCTCAGCTCGCCACCGCTTTCGCTGCGCAACCCAAAGTATTGGTCGGCAGGGTTGGGGAAAAGAACGAGCGCGCTATTGGCTTTTGCAATGGTTGTGAGCGAGCTGGTTTCGGCCACTTTCAGCACGTTTTCGTTCGTGATGATGGGGCTGTTGAAGTCGAAATAAATAGCCGCGTGCTTCATCACCTCGGTGCCGACGGGCAGGTTGGGCATAAGGTCAATTTCATACTGGATGGAGCCGATGCTGTTGGCGTAGTCCGCTGTCGAGTCGGGCAGGTTGATGTTTGGGAATTTGAACACCAGCACATCATTGTCGCCTTCTATGCTCACCTTCACGTCGTGCGAAGCCGTGATGTTGCGGATGGTGGCGAGGTTCAGTCGCGCATCCATCGTGTCGCGCACGATGACGAGATTGGCCGCCGCCGTCCCCGTGTTTTGGAAAAAAATCTGGTAAGTAATCGTGCGGTCCACGTTGCGCAGAATGTCGCCGCCGTCGCGGGGGTTGCCATTACGGGCAGGGTAGGCGAACACGCTGTTGGGGTCGAACGAGCCGACCACCGTGTTGAACAGGGTCGAAACGTTGTTGTCGGGAGTTGGGTCTCCGCTCGTCGGCGTCACGGAGGCGCGGGTGATAAATTCCGTGTTGGCTGGCGTGGTCGTTGGCGTTTCAAAATCAATTTGCAACAGCTCGCACCCGCCGGGCGCGATGCTGGGGAAGGTGAAGGTGGCTTCGTTGTTCGGGCTGCCCGCCATTTCGGAGGCAAAAGAGAACGTGCCCGCGTGCTGGGCGAAATGTGCCGCTGCCATGCTGCCGAAGAAATTGCCGTATTCCAGCGCGACGGTGCCGTTGGGCGCGTTGTTGCCGTCGTTGCACACGTCAATGCGCAGCGAGTATGGGAAGCCCGGTTGCGCGGTGCGCAAGGCTTTTTGCCGCACCCGGTGGTCGGTGGGGTTGGGATTGTAAAAGTGAAAATCGAGTCCCGATACGGTGACGCCGACCAACGAATTGACTGAATGAGAGCCTCCCGGTGGGCAGGCAATGTCGGTTGGGTTGTAATTGGCAGGCGCTATGCTAAAATTGCCATTGGGCAATTGTGCCTCATACACGCCATTGGCATCGGTGAAGTTCAGCGCCCCCGATGGCTGGGTGCGGATGAGCTGGAACGGGATGCCCGCCGTGCCGTTGCAGCCGGCGATGCCCAAATCGTTGAGCAGCTGGCCCGTCGCCAAGCCAGAGCAGTCATTGAAAAATTGAAGGGTATCGTTTTCGGGCAAATTGAAATTGAAATACTTGATGCACGAGCCTTGGCCTGTCACCGTGGCGGAATATGAGCCAGCCGTCAGGTTGTGGACGTCGGGGGTGGTGGCACCCATGCTCCACTGATACGCCGTGCCGGGCATGGTGACGCCCACGATGGCGGCAGCGCCGTAGCCAGAGACGCAATCAAGTTCCTCCACTACCAAACTTGGCTCAAACCCGCCCGCATCGGGCAACACGGCTGTGACGTTGGCGGTGCAGTAGTTAGGAAAGGGTGTCCACACGGAAAGGTAGTATTGTCCGCCTGCCAGATTCTGCATGGCAGCCGTGTTGTTGGCGTTGAAATTAGGCCCCCAAGCGTAAAAGTTGTACGGCGGGATGCCTCCCGTGATGCTGATGTTCATGGCTCCGTTGGCTCCGATGGCGCAGTTGGCCGGGGTGGGGGCATAGTTGATTTCGATGGGTGGGGCGATAGGCGCGGCGATGTTCACGCTGCTCGTGAGGGTGCAACCCAGCGCAGTCGTCACGGTGACACTGTGCGCTCCCGGGCTAAGGCTGTTGTTGAGGGCGGTGGTGACACCATTGTCCCACAGGTAGTTGAGCGCGTCGTCGCCGCTGACCCAGCAATTGGCCACCCCGTTGTTGCCAGCATAGCATTTGGGTGAAAGGTCGTTCGTGAAAAGTTGCGGGAGTGTTACCTTGACCTGATTGATGGAACTACAACCAACGGCATCGGTGGCCGTCACGGAGTAGGTGCCGCTCGAAAGGTTGTTGAGGCTCTGCCCCGATTGGCCATTGCTCCACACATAATTGACTGGCGGGGTGGCGTTTACCAACTCTGCGCTGACGGAGCCCGATGAAGCGCCAGCGCAAATAGTGCTTCCGAGCATGGTCAATGCTCTGCGCAGCGTCACAGTTTTGCTGCTCGAACAGCCCAACCCGTCCGTCACGGTGACGGAGTAGTCGCCGGCAGCAAGGTTTGAAATGGTCTCGGTCGTGGCCCCCGTGTTCCAGATGTAGGTGTATGGCAAAAAACCGCTCCAAAGCATGGTTGCCGAAAGTTCGCCGCCGTTCAGATTGGCGCAGTCCGGCTCACTGACCGTGTGAACATCCGCGAAAGGGCTGTAATAAATGCTGACGTATTTGACCTCGTATTCGCCCAGCGCGACGCACCCTGCGGCATCCTGCACGGTGACGGAATAGGTGCCGACGGTCAACCCTTGTGCCGAAGCGCCAGACTGTCCGTTGCTCCACGAGTAGGTGTAGGGAGGCTGGCCACCAATCGGCTCCACAGTCAAGGCGCCGGAGTTCGGGTTGCAATGGCCCACGGGCTTGGCATCGGCGAGATACAAGTCCAGTGCCTTGCTGTTCAGGATGTGAGTGTGAGTCACAGTGGCACCCTCCGAGTCGGTCAGGGTGGCCGAATAGATACCCTTAGGCACGTTTCTAATGCTCAACTCGGTGGAGCCGTTGCTCCATAGATAGGTGAATGGCGGCACACCCTGCGTCGGCACGATGGTGACGATGCCATCGTCGGCGGCGCAAGAGGAGGGTTGTACGGCAGAGAAGAAGAATTGTTGGGCGTTGGCTCCAATGCCGAGCAACACCATCAAAGCGGTGAGTAGGATGTTGGTTGTGTTTTTCATAAAAATTGAAATTTTATGAAGCACACGCGCTTTGCTCCGAAAAGGTTGGGTAGAGGATAAAAAGTATGTTTTGCGCCGTCAGGTTTTAAGCACGGTTAAAAGCACAATCTGTTCAAAGTCAAGGATGTTAATCATGGTCGTCAGATTAATCCCGGCGAATCAGGGTATAAGATGTGTCCGGTCAAAAAATGCAGCCGCCCCAAACGAACTCGTGGAATTCGCTTCCCGGGGGGTATCGCCCAACCAATATATGGTCTTTGATGCCGAGACTGGCAGCTCGGTTCTGTAGTGTTTTCATATCGGATGTGCTGGGGGTTTCTTTCACTTCAATCGCCCTTTCTCCGTCCAAAATGAAATCAATTTCTTGTCCAGTTTTTTTCTGGAAATACTGGACGTTTCCAAGCCGAAGCAGTTGGTTGGCAATGGAATTTTCGAACAGGGCACCGCTGCTAACCTGAGCAAGTTGGTTAACTATTCCGTTGTCGGAGATATAAATTTTGGGTTGCACGGCTATGCTTCTGTCAGGACTGAGCGAATAAGGCTCAATGAGGTACAAAAAGTATGTGGCCCGAAACAATTGGACGTAATCCTTGACTTTGTGCCGGTTTAGGCCAGTGAGGACACCAATTTTCTGATAATCCAATTTGCTCCCGATACGGGCTGACAGAAGGGTCGCTAATTTGAAAAGGTCGTCAATAACCGAGTAGTCCGACAAAATCTTGATGTCTAATTCCAGATAAGAATTGAGGATGTCGTTTAGCGCCTGCACTTTCTTTTCCGCTGAATCTGCCAGCACTACTTGCGGGAATCCGCCAAACCGCAAATACTCTTCATAATGATGCTGATAAGCAGCAAAGACCAAAGGCCGGAACTGTTGGAGCCTTTGGCCTAGCAAAGGCGCTGAATCAACCTGTTTGAAACTCAAGAATTCCCAAAAATCGAGTGGAAATATCTCAAAAACCCGCTTTCGGCCAGATAAACTTTCAGTGAATCGGTTTTTGAGATAATAGGAACTTGACCCTGAAATTAGGAACTTGACCGGGAAGTTATCGTGATAGTATTTGATAAACGAAACCACTTCAGGGATAAGCTGCACCTCGTCTATGGCAATTATTCCGTTTTGAGCAAAATCATACCCCAAAAACTCAAGGTCGGCTTGCATTTCGCTGAAACTGCCTCGGGTAAAGATTCGGCGATATTCCAGCCTCTCCAAATCAAGGTACAATTTGTTTTTGTGGGCTGTTTTTTCCAAAAGATATTTTAACGCTGTGGTTTTGCCCGTCCTCCGCATCCCCGTGACGACAGTCACTTGAGGCTCAACAAGGTGCTTTTCAAGTGCTGAAAAAATAGGCCGATGATACATGACACATTACTTTGTGTAAAAAAAATTGACACAAAGTAATGCTATTAGTCGCATTTGAGCGCACAAATGCCCAAGGTTAATTTTCGCACCCGCCGATTATTCAAAAATGCACCGTAAAAATTTCTTGCTCAATAAGGCTGCAAAAGCGAGCTACGATGATGCCAACTCCCTTTAACGGCTTTATGGTCATCCATCCGCGCTCAGGCTAACAATTGCTCCAAGCGGATTTCCGCATCCACCACTTCTTGTGCGTACGCATTCGGGGGGAATAGGCGACAGTTAAGACCTAGTACTTGGAAATAAGTGGTCAAAAACAGGAGATAATTCCAAGTATGCGTTTATTTTTGGAAATAAGTCAAACGCATGATTCCTCCGCACACAACCTATTTCCCCTTGCACCCCTTTGCATTGTCGTAGTGCATTTGCCAGCCGTCCTTTACTTGAATGTCCACCAAAGCATTGGAAGTCAGCTTAGCCTGAAAGACATTTAGTTCGTTTGACCAAGAAAAATTAAATAAGATGGAAGTAACTATATGGCCTTCAGGTGTTTGCTCATAATGAACTACCGTGAAACCCGATATATCATCGGCAGAGCATTTCAGATAGTGGTTGCTGACCGTAACTATATTGCCGGGTTGGGCCGGGTTGTCGCAATCGCGCATGAGGCGCACCTTCAAGTCCGGTTTGTTGCGCTTGGAGAGCCGCAGGTCCAAGTACACCTTGTCTTGGCCCATCCTACAATTGACCCATCGGATGCTGCCTGAGGTATAGGGCTTCGTTGCAGAAAAACCCACGCACAAAGCGCAGGGGTCAATGCTTGGCGGTTGGGCTTCTTCAAGGCGAATCGGTCGGTCGGCGGTGACAGCTGCCGCTGGTTTTTCCTGCGTTACTTTGCAAGAAGACAAGAGCGTAGGGGCAAGCAAAAAAACAAGGTGGAGTGGTTTCATAATGTGTCAATTTTTGAAAGAGATAACAGACCCCCACAATGGTAAGGAACTTTCCTAAAATTGTCAAATCCGCCCCATTGTCGAACTATTCGCCAACAAAATGCGGGACAAGGCGTTGGACAAAACTTCCATCATCCTCTCAGTGTCATGTCGTCCATCCGACTCATCGTTTTCGCTTCTTTTTGCTTGGCAAGTGGAGCTCTGTGCGCCCACTCGGATTCGAGCGGTTGGTTCGACCGCGTACTGACCCGCCTCACTCAAGAACACCGCCCGCCCCACCAGCCCAGATTGCTTGCCTATCCCACGGTAGCCTATTCGCCGGAGACCAGTTGGGAGTTGGGCGCGGCTTCCTCCTTGCTGTTCCACGCCAAAAATGACTACCAAAAAAATCGCCTGAGCGAGGTCACGGCATTTGCTTTTGTCACGCTCCGCTCCCAATATGGCCTTTGGCTCGACAACGCCATCTACACCGACGAAGACCGCTGGCTGTTGTTGGGCAAAGTTCGTCTCCAGCGGTTCCCGCTCCTGTACTACGGCATCGGGCCGGAAGCGCCGAAGGATGACCCCGTGGTGGTCAATGGCGTGTACCATTTAATAAGGCAGCGCGTGATGCATCGGGTCAAGCGCAACTGGTTTGCGGGCATGGAGTTGGATTATCAGCGTTTGGGTCAGGTGGATTTTGGCGGCGAGCAGCCTTCTCGGCCCCTGCCGCGCGGTGCCGACGGTTCCACCAACTTTGGTGTGGGTATCGGCACGGTGTACGATTCGCGGCCCAACATGCTGAACACCCGCGATGGCTGGTTTGCGGAGCTGTCATGGCTGCATTACAGCAAAACCATCGGGAGCGACCATGCCTTCGACGGCTTTTTCGCGGAGGTGCGTCGCTATCGCCAACTCAACAAAAACGCCGTGTTCGCATGGCAGGCAGCGGGCAATGTCGTGCTCGGCGACGCGCCTTTCAATATGCTCAGCCTGATGGGCAACGAATCGCTCCTGCGCGGCTACTACACGGGGCGCTACCGCGACCGTCACTACTACGCCGCGCAAGCCGAGTACCGTTTTTTGCCCTTCCCGTTCAGCAAGCGATTCGGCGCGACGGGTTTTGTGGGCATGGGTGCCGTCGCGCCCACCGTTTCGTCGCTGACCCTCCAAAACCTCCGTTTGGCGGGCGGGGCGGGGTTGCGTTATTTCATTTTTCCGCAAAAAGACATTTTTGTCCGATTGGATGCCGGCTTCACGCGGGAGGGCGTGAGTTTTTATATTTTCACGGGGGAGGCGTTTTGAGCGTGGAGAAAGGCGAGTGCGAGTTTGATTGTTCCAAAAAATTGCCCAATCGTTCCATGCCGTGTATCTTTGTAAAGAAAATTATTGAGCCAAGCCAGAAGTTGCGCTTTCCGAGTACGAAATTGAACGCAACAAGTCTAATAACGGCAGCCTATTTCCCTGAAGCCAACTTTCGCGCAAACATCGCCCGACTCTTGCCATTGATTTTCAAACCCCGTTCGCGGCAGAAAAGCACCATCTCCGTTAGCCGCACCTCCACCTCTTCCACTCGAAGGCCTTGTTTGCGCAGGTTTTTCACTGTCTTGTTTTTGCTTTTTGTCCATTCCTCCCATGTCGCGTCCATCTGGTCGCGGTCGTCGGAGAGGGCCAGCAGTTCGAGGTACTCCGCTTTGGAATAGGTGGCTACGCTGACGATGATGTTGTTAGGCTTTGGCATAGCGTAAGCTGGTTCGGTTGAAGATGCGAAATTTGTCAAATTTTTAAAAAGTTGTCAAATCTCGGTGCAATCCCCTTTTATACCTTTGGCCGCTCAAAAGCACTAACTAAACAAACTCGTCCTACGGCCAAGAGTCACGGGACGGGTGATTTCACCACAACATGACAGACGCTATTTTCACCGTCCCCCATCCCGTCAACGAACCCGTTTGGAACTACGCCCCCGGCTCTCCCGAAAAAATCGCCCTGAAAAAAGCCCTCACCGAAGCAAAAAAGCAGCAAAAGGACGTGCCCATGTTCATCGGTGGCGAACACGTCTTTTCCGATGAAAAAATCGCCATGCGCCCGCCACACGAGCGCGCCCACATCCTCGGCCATTATTCCAAAGGAAATGCCGCTCATGTGCAAGCCGCCATCAAGGCAGCCTTGAAAGCCAAACCAGCTTGGGAAGCCATGCCCTGGCAAGAACGCGCGGCCATTTTCCTCCGCGCCGCCGACCTGCTCACCGGCCCCTATCGCGCCAAAATGAGCGCGGCCACCATGCTCTGTCAGAGCAAAAACGTGTATCAGGCCGAGATTGACTGCATCTGCGAGTTGGCGGATTTCTGGCGCTACAACGTGTATTTCATGCAGGAAATCTACAAACAGCAGCCGCTCAGCACCCGCAATGTGTGGAACCGCACCGACTGGCGACCACTCGAAGGGTTTGTGTTTGCCCTCACGCCGTTCAATTTCACGGCCATCGCGGGCAACCTGCCCTCTGCCCCTGCCATGCTCGGCAACGTCGCTGTTTGGAAGCCTGCGGAGTCGCAGATTTATTCGGCATCGCTCATCATGGAAATCCTCGAAGAAGCCGGTTTGCCCGCAGGCGTCATCAATCTCGTGTATGTGGACGGCCCGACGATGGGCGATGTGGTGTTCCGACACCCCGATTTTGCCGGAATTCACTTCACGGGCAGCACGGGCGTTTTTCAGCGGATTTGGAAAACCATCGGAGAAAACATTGCCAATTACAAATCGTACCCGCGCATCGTGGGCGAGACGGGCGGCAAAGACTTCGTGATGGTGCACAATTCCGCCGACCCGAAAGCGGTGGCCGTGGCGCTTGGTCGCGGCGCGTTTGAGTATCAGGGGCAAAAATGCTCCGCCGCGTCGCGGGCATACATTCCAAAAAGTTTGTGGAAAAAAGTGAAGGACTACCTCGTGACCGATTTAAAAAGTATGAAAATGGGTACGACGGAAGATTTCTCCAACTTTATCAACGCCGTGATTGACGAAAAGGCGTTCGACAAAATCTCCGGCTACATCAACGCGGCTCGAAAATCCGACAAAGTGACCATCATCGCCGGGGGCAACTGCGACAAGTCGAAAGGCTTCTTCATCGAGCCCACCGTGCTGGAAGTGTCCGACCCGAAATATGTAACCATGTGCGAGGAAATCTTTGGCCCCGTGTTGACCATCTATGTCTATGCGGACAAGGACTACGAAAAGACGCTCGAACTGCTCGACTCGACCTCGCCTTACGCGCTCACAGGAGCCATTTTTGCCAACGACCGCGCCGCCCTCGCTTTGGCCAACGAAAAACTCCGCCACGCTGCCGGCAATTACTACGTCAACGACAAACCCACCGGCGCGGTAGTCGGCCAACAGCCGTTCGGTGGCACCCGTGCTTCCGGCACCAACGACAAAGCCGGCTCCATGCTCAATATGTACCGATGGCTCTCGCCGCGCACCATCAAGGAGAATTTCGTGCCGCCGACGGACTATCGGTATCCGTTCTTGGGAGAGGAGTGAGGCGGCTCAAGCATGGGAGCGCATAAAGTCACGGAGAGCCAATAAAATTAACCTGCGGTTAATCCTGTGTTCATGCACTGCGCGAACATTTGCAGCCAACATCAAGCCGATAGCTGCTCGTTTTTCTTTTACTTTTCACCGCGGCGAGCTGCATCAACTGGCTGCATCAAAATATGGTAAGGGTATTGACTATTGATGGCGGAGGCATACTCGGCATCATCCCCGCTTTGGTATTGGCCTCCTTAGAAACGAAGGCCCAACGTTATGCAAGCAATCCCGAATTGCGCATCGTTGACTGTTTCGACTTTTTTGCCGGCACGAGCACAGGAGGCATCATCACGGCACTCCTGCTTGCCCCCGATGAGCACAACCCGCAGCGGCCGCGTTACTCAACCTCCGACATCGTTGACTTTTACACCGAAAAAGGCCCCTACATATTCAAGTCATCGTGGTTGCGGCGTTTTCTGGGCAGCGCAGGCCTTGCTTCTGACCGCTACGAGGTGGATGAATTAGAACGACTGCTCGAACTACATTTAGGAGATGTGCGGATGAGCCAGCTGCTCAAGCCATGCCTGATTCCGGCCTACAATCTCGAATTGGCCGCCACCTATTTTTTCTGTCGCCACGACCACGAAAACGCCGTGGAGCCTGCTCGAGACTTTTTGGTGCGCGACGTGTGTCGGGCCACTTCTGCTGCCCCCAGCTATTTCAAGCCTGCCACCTTCCTATCGGCATCTAACGTGCAGCACGCTTGTGTGGACGGTGGTGTGTTTGCCAACAACCCGACCTTGTGCGCCATCGCGGAGGTCGGCAAAACCGCTGAACACTACACCCCCGTCAACATGAAACTGCTCTCGCTTGGCACTGGCAAGGTACGCCACACATTTAGGCTCCGTTCATTCCAGAAAAGAATCGCCTTGCTCAATATACCTGACCTCATCAATATCATGATGGGAGGGGTGGCGGAAACGACCCACTACATCGTAAAAAACACATTCCGCAATCTCGGCGTGAAAGACAATTATCTGCGGCTCGAGCCTATCCTTCCCGATGCTCAAACGGGTGCTATGGACAACGCGACCCCGGAAAACATCCAGCGCCTCAGAGCCATGACCGAACAGTTTATAGACCACCACAACGATGAGCTCGATGATTGGGCCAAACAACTGGTTGAGATGCAGACAAAAGAACACGAAAAGCCAGCGCTAAGATTTGGAAAAGGGCCTGCGCTCGACGATTTGGTTTGAAAAAGCAAGCGCCCCAAGCGACAGGTTTTTTTCGGACTTCGTTTTTCGACGATGGTTGCGCGCATTTCAAGTGTTAAAATTGGTCGTAGAGCGATTCTTGTGCAACGTTTCAAGTTATTCAGCCGTCTTTTGGTGCAGTCAAGCCAGTCGGGGCAACAACTGACGGCTGTGATAACAAAAACGATACCTCTGCTCATGCGCTTGATTCCTACCATTTTGCTGTTCCGCAGCGCAGCTCGCGGCATTCACGTGCCAACCCGATTGCTCTCCACAAAGACACATCCGCATACCATGAGGTGCATTCCGACACAATGCAACGAAGGCGCAAAGGGCAAAAAACCAAGCCCTTAGCGTCGTCGTGACTTTGTGGCATCTCCAAAAACAGCACACCGAAACATAAAAACTTCTCGAGGGCACCAACATCACCGCATCAAGCCCTACATCTAAAACCCAATAGAGAAAAAACTTCACAGAAAGTTTGATTTGGTTATCGGCCCCGGCAAAAGTGTCGGGGCTTTTTCATTGGTTCACACCCCATCATTTGGACAAGAAAATCCGACCCAAACTTCGCACCACCGGGTATCGAGCACGTTTTTTACAGAAAAAACACACCTAAAAGGGCAGATTTCGCAATGGCAAACACTCCCTTCCAAATTAAATTCCGTATAACGCTTCTAAATACCCGTCTCGCCCTATTTTTTTCGGAGAAAAAATTTTTCTGGTTTTTTTTAACGAAAACCGCATTGTACCTTTGCCGCCGATTTGAAAAAAGCCTTTCCTCTTGTCCTTATGGCAGCCATTCGCAGATTTTGGATTGCATTGACTTTCAGCGGTTTGAGCGTTTTTGCCTTTGCGCAGGACGGCCACGAGCATCACGAACATACGCATGCCGGGCAACATCCGCCCACGACTGCCCACCCCGCCGACCACGGCGGCCCCTGCGGGCACTCCATCAACGCTCCCAAAACGTTCAACGCAGGCGACAACGCGGTGCATCACATCTCCGACGCGAATGTCATCAACATCATCGGCGAGCTCTACTTCCACCTGCCGGTCATCCTCAAAGATGAGAGAGGTTGGACGGTCATGACCTCAGCCGCCTTCCACCCGCACCACCACGGCAACGGCGAAAACTCGCACAATGGCTATGCGCTCGTACACGGCAGCGTGATGCGGCTCAAAAACGAGCGATTCGCGGAAGGCCAACACAAAATTGACGATTACACCCACGAAGAAATAGCAGGCGAAGACGGCAAAAAGAAAACCCGCTACAACGCCGTCATCGGCGGCCAATGCGTGCCGCTCGAAGCCAAGACGACTTACGACGGCGGCATACTTGGCGGTGGCGTGACGAGTTTCATGGATTTCAGCATCACGCGCAACGTGTTCACGATGCTGCTCACCGCGCTGATTTTGTTCCTGATTTTCCGTGCGGTTGCCCAAGCCGCCGTGAAACGCAGAGGCCAAGCCCCAAGAGGTTTGCAGAACTTCATCGAGCCGTTCTACACCTTCATTAGAGATGAAGTGGCGAAGCCGAGCATCGGGCCGAAATACGAGAAATATATGCCCTACCTGATGTCGGCGTTTTTCTTCATCCTCGGCCTCAACCTGATCGGCCAACTCCCCATCTTCCCCGGCAGCGCCAACGTGACTGGCAACATTTCCGTCACCATCGTGCTCGCCATCATCACTTTCCTGATTTCGACTTTTAGCGCCAACAAGCATTTCTGGGAACACACGCTGTGGATGCCCGGTGTGCCTGCCCCGCTCAAAATACTAATCCTGACCCCAATCGAGATACTCGGCCTGTTCCTCAAGCCTTTCACGTTGTTGCTCCGTCTTTTTGCCAACATCACGGCGGGCCACATCGTGATTCTCTCGTTCGTGAGCCTCATTTTTATTCTTGGCAAATCGGGCGAAAGCACGGGCGGCGCGGCGGCAGGCATAGCGGCCTCCATCCCGCTGACCCTGTTCATGATGGCTCTGGAACTGCTCGTGGCGTTTCTGCAAGCGTTCATTTTCACGATGTTGAGCGCCACTTACATCGGGACTGCGATTGAAGAACCGCACCACGACCATCATTGAGTTTTTTTAGTTGATAAAAGTTGATGAAGGTTGATAAGGGTTTATCAGAATCAACTTTTATCAACCCTCATAAACCTTCATAAACCCCTTTCACAAATCTCAAATTAGTTTCATTCTCAAATTCATACACTATGTACGCAGCAATTGGTGCAGGCCTCGCAGTAATCGGCGCAGGTCTCGGTATCGGCCAAATCGGTGGCAAAGCAGTTGAGGGCATCGCCCGTCAGCCCGAAGCAGCTGGCGACATCCGCGCTAACATGATTCTCACAGCCGCTCTCGTGGAGGGCGCTGCGTTGGTCGCGATGGTGTTGTCGTTCTTCGTTGCCGCTCCCGGTGTTCAGTAAGAAATGCCAACCACTTGTGGGTTGCGTGAGCAACGGTTGGTTCGTTCTGCAACCCATTTTTTGAAAAAATTATGCTGAGTAAAAGTGGAGAAAA
This sequence comes from Saprospiraceae bacterium, assembly GCA_026129545.1. Classification (NCBI taxonomy): domain Bacteria; kingdom Pseudomonadati; phylum Bacteroidota; class Saprospiria; order Saprospirales; family Saprospiraceae; species Saprospiraceae bacterium. Next base: position 282,826 of record JAHCHX010000003.1, on the reverse strand, counting down.
GTCGTACGGTTGAGGAGGGTTTATCTGTCTAAACCTTCTCAATTTCTCAACTTTTCAAACCCTCTCTCAACCACATTCATAAACTCATAACTCACCACGCCGATGTTGTTTCTGGCAGATTTCAACGTACTCAAGCCCGAACCGGGTCTCTTGGTTTGGACGCTCATCATTTTCGGCATATTCTGGTTCTTGATGAGCCGTTTCGCGTTCAAACCTATCGGTGCGGCGCTCAAACAACGCGAGACCGATATCCAAAACGCACTCGACGAGGCCAAAAAGGCCCGCGAAGAAATGGCCAACTTGCAAGCAGAGAACGAAAAGCTGTTGCAGCAAGCACGCGAAGAGCGCACCCAGATGCTCAAGGAAGCCAAAGAGGCCGCCGAGGAATACAGAACGGAAAAGAAGGCGCAGGCCGACCAAGAGTACAGGCGCAAAGTGGAAAGCGCCTTGATGGACATTGAAAACCAAAAGCAGGCCGCCATCGTCGCGCTCCAAAACCAGGCAGGCCAACTTGCCGTCGAGATTGCCGAAAAAGTGCTCCGCAAAGAGCTGGCCGACAAAGCCGCCCAGGAAGCCTATGCGAAGAACTTGGTCGAAACTATAAAATTGAACTGAGTTTCGTTGTTCGCTCACCGTTGTTGGTTGTTCGTCACGAACAACCAACAACAAACAACGAACAACGAACAACGAACAACGAACAACAAACAACGAACAACCAGCAACAAACAACCAGCAACGAACAACAAACAACCAACAACCAGCAACGAACAACAAACAACCAACAACCAGCAACGAACAACAAACAACGAACAACCAGCAACCAACAACAAACAACCAGCAACGAACAACAAACAACGAACAACAAACAACGAACAACCAGCAACCAACAACGAACAACGAAAATGTCCGTCACTCGCATCGCATCCCGCTACGCCAAGTCGCTGCTCGACCTTGCTGTTGAGCAAGGCAAACTGGAGAAAGTGTCCGCCGACATGAACACCTTGGGTGCCGCCGTGAAGAGCCGCGACCTCTACCTGTTCCTGAAAAGCCCCATCATTCACGCCGACAAAAAGAACGCGGCGCTGGATGCCATTTTCAAAGACAAATTGGACAGCCTCACACTGGCCTATCTGCACCTGCTCGTCAACAAAGGTCGAGAAGCTTACGTCCCCGAAATCGCGGCGGCTTTCATCGCTCAATACAAGAGCCTGAAAAAAATCACCACCGTCAAAGTGACGACTGCTTCGCCCCTGAGCGACGCGGTGCTGGCGGATTTGAAAAAGAAACTGCTCGAAAGCGGCGCTACCGCCGAAAATCTCGACATAGAAACCACCGTGGCCCCAGAACTCATCGGCGGATTCGTGCTGGAGTTCGACCATAAACGGTACGATGCCTCCGTCGCCCACAAGTTGGACGAACTGCGGGCTTCGTTCTCGAAAAACCTTTACGTCAAAGAGTTTTAAATTCTTTGGGTTGATAAAGGTTGATAAAAGTCGATAAGGGTTTATCAAAATTATCAACCTTCATCAACTTTTATCAACCTTCATCAACCCCTACTCAATTACTCATTCACTCATTCACTCAAAATAAATAATGGCAGACGTCAGACCGGAAGAAATCTCCGCGATATTGAAACAGCAACTGTCCGGCTTCGGGGCCGACACTAACCTCGAAGAAGTCGGCACTGTGCTGCAAGTGGGCGACGGTATCGCCCGCGTCTATGGCCTCAACCGCGCTCAGTCCGGTGAACTGGTCGAATTTGAAAACGGCACCCGCGCTATCGTGCTCAACCTCGAAGAAGACAACGTGGGCGTGGTACTCATGGGCTCGTCCGACGGCGTGCGCGAAGGCTCGGTCGTGAAACGCACCGGCCAAATCGCCTCCATCGAAGTCGGCGAAGAATTCGTCGGCCGCGTCGTCAACCCGCTCGGCCAGCCGATTGACGGCAAAGGCCCCATCGGTGGCAAGAAGTACGAAATGCCGTTGGAGCGTAAAGCACCCGGCGTGATTTATCGTCAGCCAGTGAACGAGCCGCTGCAAACCGGCGTAAAAGCCATTGACGCGATGATTCCCATCGGTCGTGGCCAGCGCGAACTCATCATCGGCGACCGTCAGGTGGGCAAAACCGCCATCGCCGTTGACACCATTATTAACCAGAAAGAATTTTATGACCGCGGCGAGCCGGTTTACTGCATTTACGTCGCTTGCGGCCAAAAGGCTTCGACGGTGGCGCAAGTCGCCCGCACGCTGGAAGAATACGGCGCGATGCCTTACACGGTTATCGTGTCGGCTTCGGCTTCCGACCCGGCTCCGTTGCAGTTTTACGCGCCTTTTGCCGGCGCTGCCATTGGCGAGTTTTTCCGCGACACAGGCCGTCCCGCGCTGATTATCTACGACGATTTGTCGAAACAAGCCGTCGCTTACCGCGAGGCATCGCTCTTGCTCCGCCGCCCCCCGGGCCGCGAGGCTTACCCCGGCGACGTGTTCTACCTCCACAGCCGCCTGCTCGAACGCGCCGCTAAAATCAACCAGACGCAGGAAGTGGCTGAGGCCATGAACGACCTTCCCCCCAGCCTCGTGAAAGCAGGTTTGGTGAAAGGCGGCGGTTCGCTCACAGCCTTGCCCATCATCGAGACGCAGGCGGGCGACGTGTCGGCCTACATCCCGACCAACGTGATTTCCATCACCGACGGCCAAATCTTCCTAGAATCCAACCTCTTCAACTCTGGGGTGCGCCCGGCCATCAACGTCGGTATCTCCGTGAGCCGCGTGGGTGGTAACGCGCAAATCAAGTCCATGAAGAAAATCGCTGGCACGCTCAAACTCGACCAAGCGCAGTATCGCGAATTGGAGGCTTTTGCAAAATTTGGCTCCGACCTCGACGCTGCCACACAAGCCGTTTTGTCGAAAGGCGCGCGCAACGTGGAGATTTTGAAACAGCCGCAATACAGCCCGGTCCCCGTGGAAAAACAGGTTGCCATCATCTACCTCGGCACCAACAACCTCCTCCGCGACGTACCGCTCGACAAAGTGCAGGAATTTGAACATCTCTTCCTCGAACGCATGGAGAGCAAACTCCCCGACGTGCTGGAAGAATTCCGCAAAGGCAAACTCGAAGATGCCAGCCTCGCCAAAGTGCGCGAACTGGCAGCCGATTTGGCGGCAGGGTACAGGAAAAATTGAGTGAATGGGTAAATGAGCGAATGCGTGATTTGATTTCGATTTCAAAAATTAGCGCCACTTCGCCCATTTACCGTTCCAAAAATTGTTAGCACTCATTCACACAATCGCACATTCACTCATTTGAATTATGGCTGGCGGTTTAAAAGAAGTACGCGAACGAATCAAGTCGGTTATCAACACGCAGCAAATCACGAAAGCCATGAAAATGGTGTCGGCTGCGAAGTTGCGAAAAGCGCAAAACGCCATCGTGCAGGTGCGTCCCTATGCTGACCGCTTGAACCGGATGCTCTCCAACATACTCTCCAACCTCGACGGCGACGCTTCCACGAGTTTCGGGAAAGCCCGCGAGGTGAAAAACACCCTCGTCGTCGTGATGACCTCCAATCGCGGTCTCTGCGGAGCGTTTAACACGAATATTTGCAAAGAAGCCTCGGCGCTCATTTCGGAAAAATACGGCAAACAGCGCCGCGACGGCAACGTGACGGTTTTGTTCATCGGGAAAAAAGGCTACGACTGGTTCCGCCGCCGTTTCCGCGATTTGAACCTCGTGGCCGACTATATTCCGGTGTACGACAACCCGGCTTATGAAAACGTGAGCGCCGTCGCCCGCAAACTTATGAACGAGTTTTCCTCCGGCAAATACGATGCGGTGGATGTGGTGTATGGCCGTTTCAAAAACGCCGCCACGACTTTCCCGACTTCCGAGCAGTGGCTTCCGGTACCCAAGATGGAGGTTCCGGCTGGCGGCAAACAGAAGAAAGCCGACTACATCTTCGAGCCAGACCAGCAGTCTTTGCTGGAAACCCTCGTGCCGAGCATCCTCCAACTGACTTTCCACAAATGTTTGTTGGACACGCAGGCCTCCGAACACGGCTCGCGTATGACTGCGATGGACAAAGCGACCGACAACGCGGAAGAATTGCTCAAAACACTGCGTATCAACTACAACAAAGCGCGTCAGGAAGCCATCACGACCGAACTGGGCGAGATTGTGGGCGGCGCGGCGGCACTCGAAGGATAGTACGCCGGAATGTCATTTCGGTAGTATGTAAACTCCCCGTCGGCTTTGGGTCGGCGGGGAGTTTTTTTCATTTATAGCCGCCATTTTGCCAACCTCTTTGCACCAAGCCCCTGTCTTGGGCGTTGAGCTGTGACAAACTTATCATTGACAAAAACGCCCGACCATGGATTTGATTTTCCAATTGCCGATTCGCTATTTTATCCCGCTCTTGCTGCTCGGCAGCATCCGACTGAGTGCCCAAAGCATTTGCATAAACCCCACGCAGATTGACTCCTCCGTTGGTTGCCCAGCTGTTTTCGACCCTGTGTGTGGTTGCGACGGCGTGACTTATCCCAACTCCTGCGTGGCAGAGAAATACGCCGGCGTCACGCTTTGGTCGCCGGGTATTTGCCCGCCGTCGCCAGAGGGGTGCTCGTATGAAGTCAGTTATGTGTTGAACGGAACGGCCCTTAGCGCCCAACTTACCCCACCCATCCCTGACCCGCCTTTTTTCTTTTTCGTGATTTGGTCGCTCGACGGCGGCGAGGTGACGGGCAACGGGATGGAGTTTGTCCATTTATTCGACGAACCGGGACGTCACGTCTTGTGCGCAACATACCCGACGGGGGATTTCGCACCTATCCATTGCACGGTTTGCAAAGCTTTCGAGGTAAGTGCCTTGTGCGTGGATGTTACCAAAATAGACTCCACCCTTTGCCCCGACGATGGCTATGTGCCTGTGTGTGGCTGCGATGGCATCACTTACAACAATGCTTGCGAGGCAGAATATTGGGCGGGCATCACGTCATGGGTGCCGGGGGTATGCGGCAGTGTTTGCAACAATTTACTCGTTGATTTTGAAGGATTTAATTCCGGTGGTTCGCTTACGGTTTGGACTTTTAATGATTTATCAGCATTTGCCAATGGCGGCCAAATCACCAGCTGGTATTGGGATTTCGGCAATGGTCAGACCTCATTCGAACAAAACCCCACACTCAATTTTATGGAAACCGGCGAATACACGGTGTGCTTGACGGTTTCGGGCACCGCGAATGACGGGACCCAATGCGGTGCCAGTTTTTGCAAAAAAATCAACGTCAATGAGCAATTATGCTACGACTCCACGCTGATAGACCCCACCGTGCTTTGTCCGGCGGTGTACGCTCCCGTGTGTGGATGCGATGGGAACACTTACCCGAACGATTGTGTGGCGCAGTTTTATCATGGCATCACGACATGGAAACCCGGCATTTGCCCCGGCGATTGCCTCCACCCCGGATGGATTGACACCCTCGCCCCCTGCATCGAGATTTACGACCCAGTATGTGGCTGCGACAATGTGACTTACGACAACGAGTGTTACGCGCTTGCGCACGGTGTCACTGCTTGGAAGAAGGGCTTGTGCAGCGTCAACCCGGAATGTAAGGCTTATTTCACGGCAACGCTGCTGCCCGACCGCACCCTGTTGCTTGTGGACTCGTCGTACAATGCCGAATCGTGGCACCTCACCTTTGGCGATGGCAACGCGCAAGGCGGCGGTTTCGACACGCTTTATTATGTGTATGATGCGCCTGGCATTTATCAAATTTGTCTGGAAATCAGCAACTTCGCTGGCACTTGCACCGACAAGTATTGCGCGGTTGCCGATTTTAGCGCCAGTGCGTCAGCGGAGCCGGGCCGACTTGTGGAGGTCGCCGTGAGGCCGAATCCCGCGCGCGACGTGGCGCTGGTGCGGCTCAAAGGGGCGCTGCCGCACCATGCTGCCTTGTTTGATGTGTTTGGGAAATTGATGTGGGAGCAAAGTGTCGCCGTGTCGGAGTTTGAGGTTTCGGTCGCCGATTTGCCCGCGGGCGTTTATTTCCTCAATATGGACACGGAATGGGGCAGGGTGGTGCGCAAGGTGGCCGTGCAGCGGTGAGGATAGGCTCTCTTGAACGGTCATTCTTGAACGGTCATTCGTAAATGGTCATTCGTAAATGGTCATTCGTGAATGGTTTGCGAAGAATTTGAATCGCATAGTCAATTGATATCCTTAAATCACGCGAATGTGGGGTTGAGGTAAAGTGCTGAAAACGGGTGCCATTCGGGCGGTGATTTGAAATCAGTGCCTGAATAAGAGGTCGAATATCAAGCGCCAAGAAATTTCGACCCCTCATTCGCGCAGATCGCTTGTTTTTTTGCAGGTCCCTATATTTCTCAACTGCGCAAAAATACCAACGCTCATTCCAACTACCTTACGCGAGTGTTTTCAAGGTGTTGAAATTCAAAAGATTAAGTCATTTTGTCACTACTCAAATTCTTCACGAGCCATTGTCTTAAACCGTAAACCGTAAATCGTAAACCGCAAATCGCAAATCGCAAAAATCGCTACTCTCCTTCCGTCTTCAATTGCTTAATAATTCCCATCAAATCGAGTTCCTGCCAAGTGCGTTTGATTTTTCCTTTTTCCATTTCGTAGATGACGATGCCCGAGGAGGTGAAGTGCTTTCCTGTCGGCAAGATGCCGAAAGCAGGGCCAACGTGGTTGGCCTCCACGTCGTAGCGGATAGCCACATAGCGCTCGTTGGCAAAAAGGTGGGTGATGGTGAAGTGCGTGTCGTCGAAGGCCAGCTCATAGAAGTGCACCATTTGGCGGATGCCCTCGTGACCGTCCACTTGGTTGGAGCGGATGGGGTTGCCGTCGGTCCAGTCGGGAGCGAACACGCGCTCGATAAGCGCCTCGTTTTGCTTTTTGTTCCAACCTTCCTCAAACCAGATTCGGACGGTTTCTGCGTTTTTTTGCGCCAAATCAAGTTTTTTGGATGCGGCGCATTGACAAAAAAGAAAAAGCGAAATGGGGAGGGCGAGCAATAATTGGAAGTTTTTCATCAGGACATAGATGTTTTGTTTGGTCACAAATATAGCGCCGCCAACTATCCTTTCGATTTTTGAGAACCAATTTTTTGACGAAACAAAGACTTCGCGTTGTTGAAAAAATTTAATTCCATCAAAACCCCTAATTTCGCCCCCTCGCAGAACAAATGACGGCAAACGATGTGTGGCAGCGCGACGCACCGGTGCCACCGCAGAGACGTCAGGGCGGCTGCTTTTTTTCATAATCCAGTCAATAAGTCAACCAATCAACACAGCATGGAGTATAGGCCGAGCGACATCGAGCCAAAATGGCGAAAATGGTGGCGGGAAAATCAGACTTACAGAATTGACAACCGAAACGGGAAACCCAAGTTCTATGTGCTTGATATGTTCCCCTATCCTTCGGGTGCGGGGCTGCACGTCGGCCACCCCTTGGGCTACATAGCCACTGACATCCTCTCTCGCTACAAGCGCCTGCGCGGGTTCAGCGTGTTGCACCCCATGGGCTTCGACTCTTTTGGGCTGCCGGCGGAGCAATATGCTATCCAAACGGGCATCCACCCGGCCACTTCCACCGAACAAAACATCGCCCGCTACCGCGAGCAATTGGACAACATCGGCTTCTCCTACGACTGGGACCGGGAGGTGCGCACCAGCGACCCCCGATTTTACAAATGGACGCAGTGGATTTTCATGCAGTTGTTCAACTGCTATTACGACCGCGACGCGGATAAGGCGCTGCCCATCAGCCACCTGACGGAGATTTTTTCCAAAAAAGGAAACAAGGCGGTGAACGCCAGCTGCGACGACGACACCCCCATCGTCAGCGCCGAAGATTGGAATGCCATGAGCGAGCGCGAACAGCAATTGTTCCTGCTGAAATATCGCCTCACCTACCCCGGTGAGGCGTACGTCAACTGGTGCCCGGCCCTTGGCTCGGTACTCTCCAACGACGAGGTAAAAGACGGCGTGAGCGAACGCGGCGGCCATCCGGTGGAACGCAAGCTGATGAAACAGTGGAATATGCGCATCACGGCCTACGCAGACCGTCTGCTGGACGGGTTGGAGGTTATTGATTGGCCGGAGTCCATCAAAGAGCAACAGCGCAATTGGATAGGACGCTCGGCGGGCGCATCGGTTCGGTTTGCGGTGGACGGGCACGAAGGCATCGAGATTGAGGTTTTCACCACGCGTCTGGACACCATCTATGGGGCTACCTTCATGGTGTTGGCTCCCGAACACGAGCTTGTGTCACGATTGACCACCGACGAGCAGCGTCAGGAAATAGATTCGTACATCAAATGGACGGCATCCCGCTCCGAAGTAGAGCGAATGTCGGAAGTCAAAAAAGTGACGGGTGCGTTCACAGGCGCATTTGCCATCAACCCCTTCAACGGCGAACGCATCCAGATTTGGATAGCCGACTATGTGCTCGCAGGCTATGGCACAGGGGCCGTGATGGCCGTGCCCAGCGGCGACCAGCGCGATTGGCTGTTTGCCACGCATTTCAACCTGCCCATCATCCCCATTCTCGATGCGCAAGAGGGCTTGGAAAACGCTGCCGACCCGACCAAAGAAGGGCGCTACATCAATTCTGGCATCATCAATGGCATGACCTACGCCGAGGCGATGCCCACCCTGATTCAATGGTTGGAGGAACGAGCGTTGGGCAAAGGAAAAATACAGTACAAATTGCGCGATGCCGTGTTCAGTCGGCAGCGATATTGGGGCGAGCCGGTGCCTGCCTACTGGAAAGATGGGGTGCCATATCTCATTGATGAGCGCGATTTGCCGCTAGTGTTGCCCAACATTGACAAATATCTGCCGACCGAGACCGGCGAGCCGCCATTGGCCCGCGCGGAAGATTGGCGCTACACTCCCCACAACGGAGAGGGAGACGAGCGTTACGAGTACGAACATTCCACCATGCCCGGATGGGCAGGCTCCTCTTGGTATTTCTACCGCTACATGGACCCGCACAACGAGGATGCTTTTTGCTCCAAAGAAGCATCCGACTATTGGCAGCAGGTGGATTTTTACCTCGGCGGCTCCGAACACGCGGTGGGGCACCTGCTCTACAGCCGTTTTTGGAATCACTTTCTCCACGACCTCGGCCTCGTGCCGTACCGCGAATTTGCCAAAAAATTGGTGAATCAGGGAATGATTCAGGGGCGCTCCAACTTTGTCTTCCGCGCCAAAGAGTCATTTTTTGAGCAATACCTGAATTTGAAAGTGCTCAAGCCCTTTTTTGCCGAATATGGCCCGATGCGCATCGCCAAAACAGAAGTGGAAGACAGCTTCAAGTACGACTACGCCTTTGGCACCAACGATTTGGTCATAGAAGTCACTTCTTGGAAGCAAGAGGAAAAAATAGAGCGTGTGCGCAAAACGGCTCACGGCGATGGCAAACGACTCATGGTGCTGTACTCCGAAACGTTGATTGACCATATCAACGAGCCAGAAGTAATAGCGGAAAAAGTGCGTCAGGCACTCGAAAGCCGCGAGAACTTCATTGCTGACTTGGAGCGCCCGGTGTGCGAGCAACTGTTTGTCTCGCAGAGCCTGCTCTACAAGTACCACCCCGACTCCTTCACCAAACTCCATGTGGATGTGGGAGTGGTGGAGGCCGACGTGCTCAATTTGGAAAAGGCCCGACGGTTGCCGATGTTTGAAAAGGCCAACTTCAAACTCGACCCCGACAAAAAATACATCTGCGCATGGGAAGTGGAAAAAATGTCGAAGTCGAAGTTCAATGTCGTCAACCCCGACGACGTGGTGGCTGAATACGGTGCCGACTGCTTCCGAATGTTCGAGATGTTCCTCGGCCCCATCACCGACGCAAAGCCGTGGAACACGCAGGGCATCACAGGGGTGTCTGGTTTTTTGAAAAAATTCTGGAGGCTGTTCTTCAGCGGAAAAGACGGTGCATTCAGTGTCACGGAAGATGCCCCTACCGCCGAGGAACTGCGGGCGCTGCACCATTGCATCAAAAAAGTGACCGACGATGTGGAGCGCATGAGTATGAACACCTGTGTCAGTCATTTCATGATAGCTACCAACGACCTGCACCGCCTCAACTGCACCAAACGCGCCATTTTAGAGCCGCTCGTCGTCATGCTGGCCCCCTTCGGCCCCCACATTGCCGAGGAACTCTGGCATCGCCTTGGCCACGCCACCACCGTCTGCGATGCGACTTGGCCCACCCACAACGAGGAATACCTGAAGTCGGACACCAAGGAGTACCCTATCCAAATCAACGGCAAGCTGCGCGCTACCGTCACGCTGCCCACCGACGTGTCGAAAGAAGATGCCGAAAAGGCAGCGCTCGCACTGGAGCAGGTGCAAAAATGGCTGGATGGCCAAGCGCCCAAAAAAGTCGTCTTCGTACCAGGGCGCATGATAAATGTGGTGGTGTGAATTATGCAATTCCCCCACCCATTTGCATCCTTATCCATACATTTGGCGGCGCTTGTTACCCGGCTGACCCATGCTGAAATTTCTCCGCCCAAGTACACCCGAACATTACACCGACGAGCAGTTGCTGGCCGAGTATGTCCGCAACGGCTCGTCGCGGCATTTGGGCCAACTCTATGAGCGCTACATGCCGATGGTCTATGGCGTGTGTCTGAAAATACTCAAAGACCCCAGCAAGGCCGAAGACGCTGTGATGAACATTTACGAGGAACTCACGCGGAAGGCGAAGGAGCACGAAATCGAGTCGTTCAGAGGCTGGCTCTATGTGCTGGCACGCAACCACTGCCTAATGGAATGGCGCAAACACCAGCGCCGACCCACCGATTTGCACGACGACATGAGCCGCCACGACGCGGTAGAGCAAGCCTTCACCTACGAGCTGCCCAAAAACGGCACACCCTTGGAAAAGTGTCTCGATGAACTGCCGGCCCATCAGCGCAAAAGTGTGGAGTGGTTTTATTTTGAGGAAAAATCTTACAAGGAAATCGCCAACATCATTGCCGAAGATGTGGGTAAAGTGCGCTCCTACATTCAAAATGGACGACGCAACCTGAAAATTTGCCTTGAAAAAGCAGGAGTCAGAGGCGTAATTGGTGATGAATGACTCAAACAAACAACGAACAACGAACAACCACCAACAAACAACAAACAACGAACAACCACCAACAAACAACGAACAACAAACAACGAACAACAAACAACCACCAACAAACAACAAACAACCACCAACGAACAACGAACAACGAACAACCACCAACAAACAACAAACAACCACCAACGAACAACGAACAACAAACAACGAACAACAAACAACGAACAACAAACAACAAACAACGAACAACGAACAACAAACAACGAACAACAAACAACAAACAACAAACAACAAACAACAAACAACGAACAACCACCAACAAACAACGAACAACAAACAACGAACAACAAACAACGAACAACCACCAACAAATAACGAACAACAAACAACGAACAACCACCAACAAATAACGAACAACAAACAACGAACAACAAACAACAAACAACAAACAACAAACAACAAACAACAAACAACGTGAACCCTTCTGTGCAACAAAACGACGCGCGTTTTCTCGAGTTGCTCCGGCGCTGGCAAAGCGGTGATTTTAACCGGGCCGACGAACGAGAACTGAACGCGCTGGTCGCCACCGACGACTTCCGCCGGGAGGCCATGGAAGGGTTCATGTCAGCATCCGAGACCGCTCACGAAGAGCGTTTGGCGCATCTGCAACTCCGTTTGCACGAACGTGCCGGGCGCAGCACGGGCGGCCAGGTCATCGCTTTGCCGCAAGTATTGGCCGCTGCTGCCGCATTGATTATTTTGCTCGTAGCCATCATATTTTTCCCCAAATGGAACACCAACGGCAAGGGTGAAACCATTGCCCAAACAAAAGCGGAAAACGAGCGCCCCGCGTCCGAATCCGATGCGCTCGTTCTCGAAGCCCCCAGTGGCGAAGACATCGCGGCTACGCTCCCCTCTGCGAAGCCCGCTCCATCCATTAGTGGGCCAAGCGAACGTGCCTACCGCGACCGGGCAGCAGCCCCCTCCGGTGCCGGTGCAGTAGTAGCCGATGCGGCTGTTGCAAAAGAAACACAAGAATTGAGTGAAGAAGCCCTACAGCCCAGCCCTATGGCTGCGCCCCCACCAGTGACCAATATACCAGCGACGCGCTCTGAATCGGTCAACAAAGCTAATCCATCTCTTGGGAACGACTCTCCATCAGGTGGTGCGGCCCCCGGTCGCGTCATGGATACCCCCAAATTAAAAAAATCGGAAGCGCCTGCTCCTGCTGCCCGTGCCGACGACAAGACTTGGCACGAAACGGATAAAAAACCCGACATGGATGCCGAAAAAAAGGCTGCCGCCACACAGCTGCCGCGTGAGAGCGAGCCTGCGGGCGGTTGGGAAGCCTTCCGGGAATATCTGCGTCAAAATGCCCGACTTACCGCTGAGGCTCGCAACAACAACGTGAGTGGCGCGGTGCTCGTGGAATTCAGCGTCAATGCCAACGGCGAACCACAGGGGTTTGTGGTGCGGCGCTCCCTCGGCTACGGTTGCGACCAAGAAGCCGTCCGGCTGATAAAAAACTGGGAGTGGGTGCGCGGCGAGCGACCGACAGTTCAGGTGGAGATTCCATTCGTTCGATGAGCGCACATCGGAGCGTGTTCATCCTCAACACTTGTGCGCGACGACGCGGAGTTTTGAAAAACTTTGTCCTGCATGGGACAACTGAACGGGTGCCGCGATGTTTAATGTCGTGTTTACTCAAAATTCAATTTACTTTTGCCCCAATCCCGCCTCCCGGCATCACCGACTATGCAACGACAAGCAGAAGCGCCGATTCCCACTCGTCACGGTCATTTCAGCATGGTGGCATACGCTGAAAAAAACACGGAGCGGATGCCACACATAGCGTTCATCGCCGAGGGCTTCGACCCCACGCGCCCCGTGCCCGTGCGCATCCACTCCGAGTGCATGACCGGCGATGTGTTTGGTTCCCGGCGCTGCGATTGCGGAGAACAACTGGAAACCTCGCTCCACATTGCAGCGGAACGCGGAGGCGTGGTCATCTACCTCCGCCAAGAAGGCCGCGGCATTGGCCTCATCAACAAGCTCAAAGCTTACAACCTGCAAGACCTTGGCCTCAACACGGCTGAAGCCAACACGCATCTTGGCTTCGACGTGGATGCTCGACAGTACGACGCCGCGATATTCATCCTGCAAGACCTCGGTATAGAGGCCGTGGAACTCATCACGAACAATCCAGCCAAAGTGGAGGCTCTGCGTCGCTCTCCTATCCGAGTGGTAGGGCGCATTCCGCTCGTCATCCCGCCGCACGACGACAGCCGCCATTATCTCAAAACCAAACAGGAGTTGATGGGCCACCTTCTGGGACTTTGACCCTCTCTGCGACCGCGCTTCTCAACACGATTTTCACGTCGTTTTTTCCTTTGGAAAATTAAATCACGCCGATTGCGTTGATATTCTAAAAAATGTGCGGATGTTTGCAACATTCCTCTTTTTTTAAGGGTTCAAAGCACTGAAAGCCAGTGTGAAAAACCCCGTAATCGCTAATCCGCCTTTTCCATGAATTATCACAACATGATAGAGCCCTATCTCTATGGCAGCCTCAGCCCGGAGGATGAAGTCGCCTTTGAAAGGCAGATGACACGCGACCCCGCGCTGGTGGAAGCCGCCGCTCGTCGCCTCAATGCAGAGGCGGCACTTTCCCAGTTTAAAGTTCCGCAACACACGGAAGCGCCTCCTCGGAGGTCACCGTTGCCTTTGCTGTTGGTGGTGGGTTTTGTGGCAGGTCTGCTCGCGTTGGTGTGGTGGAAGACCTGCCCCTCCGCTGTGGCGCAAGAAGAAGCGCATTTAGTCCCCACAGAGCAGACAGACGTTCAGTCCAAAGCACTTTCTGATTGATTTTTTGGCTGCGCCCTCTACCTTCTGCCAATTTTTCACAAGACATTTCAAAAATCGCATCTCGCGCGGTTGCTCTTGAGCCACTGCTCTTTCTCCTCGTAGTTGGGCATATAGTGCGCCACGAGCGCCCAAAAACGGTCGGAATGGTTCAGTTCGACCAGATGGGCGAGTTCGTGCAGTATCACATAGTCTTGCACGTCTGACGGGGCGAAAAGGAGACGAGTGGAAAGATTCACGTTGCTGTGGGCCGAGCAGCTGCCCCAGTTCGTGTGGTTGTATTTCAGATTGATGCTTTTGATGTGTTGGCGGAAGGTGCGGTCGTTCCAGTCCAACACGCGGCGGTGGATTTCGGGATAAAAATCGCCGGCCACCACGCGGCTGAGCAAGGTCTTGATGGCCTTGGTGCGATGCATCGGCGAGGACTGGCTGCTGATGCGCAGTTGGATGGTGTCGCCAATGAGTTTGCCAGCGTGGGAGCCGCGCTCCTCGATGCTGACATCCAGAATGTAGCGGCGCTGGCCTACCTCAAGGATATCGCCTGTTTGATAGGTTTTGCCCAAAAATGGCTCGCGCAAAGCGGGTTTTTTCAGAAATGATTCCTGTACCCATGCCTGCAACTGAAGCATTTGTTTTTGAATAAAATCCGGTGGCACGCCTACTGGCAGGCGCAGCGTCACCCGCTTGCCGGTAATGCCAAAACGGGTGTCGCGCCGCCGTTCCAGCGTGATTTCAACGGGGAGTTCCAACCCTGAAACGGTGATGAGCGTGTGGAATTTTTTCATTGACGGACGACGATTTTACCCTTTGCGTTTCGCAAAATCCTGCATCAGAGCCACCAGCGCCTCCACGCTTTTCTTGGGCAGGGCGTTGTAGGTGCTGGCGCGGAACCCGCCAACCGAGCGGTGGCCTTTGAGGCCGACCATGCCGTTGGATTCGGTTTCTTTCAAAAATTCTTTTTCCAGCGCCGCGTATTTTTCCTCCATCACAAAGCAGATGTTCATCAGCGAGCGGTCTTCCTTAGCCACTGTGCCCTTGAACAGCGGATTGCGGTCAATTTCACTGTACAGAATGGCAGCCTTAGTCTTGTTTTTGCGCTGCATTCCTTTCAGGCCGCCATTTTTCTTTATCCAGCGCAGCGTGAGCATGGAGACGTAAATCGGGAACACAGGCGGGGTGTTGTAAAGCGAATTTTCCTTGATAAACGTGCGATAGTCGAGCATGGAAGGCAGGTGGCGCTTCACCGTGCCGAGCATATCCTCTCGAACGATGACGACCGTGGTGCCAGCCGGGCCGAGGTTTTTTTGCGCCCCGGCGTAGATGAGGCCAAAGGGTGTGGGGTCGAAGGGGCGGCTGAGAAAATCGGACGACATGTCGCACACGATGGGCACGGGCGATTTGGGAAAACGGTGCTGTTGCGTGCCGTATATCGTGTTGTTGCTCGTCAGGTGCAGGTATTTCGCGTCCTTCGGGATTTTGTAACCTTTGGGGATAAAAGTGTAATTCTGTTCTTTCGATGACGCGATAACGTTCACATGGCCAAAGGCTTTGGCTTCTTTGATGGCCTTATCGGCCCACACGCCCGTGTTGACGTATGCGGCGGTTTCGTCTTCGTTGAGTAGGTTGAAGGGAGCCATGAAAAACTGCGTGCTGGCACCACCGGTGAGCCACAAGACGTGATAATTTTCGGGCAAACCGATGATTTCGCGCATCAGCGTGTTGGCTTCTTCGATGATGGCGGTAAATTCCGGCCCCCGGTGCGAGAGCTCGAGCAGGCTGAGGCCGATGCCGTGATAGTTGAGGGCTGCTTTGGAGGCTTCTTTGAGGACGGACGCGGGCAGCACGGCTGGCCCGGCGGAGAAGTTGTGTTTTTTCATTGAGCGGACTTTTTTCGGGGGGCAAAAGTAGGGGATGTTCTGATTATGAGGCTAATGATTACCCACAAATCCAACACGCTCGCTTGACCTAACCTCGAAGGTGCCATTTGCCGATTTCGTGAGGATTTGTGGGTGGTCATTTGCCTTTTGGCTTTGATGGACGTGCTGAGAGCATTGCGCTTGAAATTTGGAGCCGCCGGTGCCACGCATTCAAAGCCACCTTGTCTGCTCCCGTATTGGGGGGGGGATTTGCGTTGGCTATTGAAATCAGGAATCGTGAATGTTTATCCGATAGCTTCATGCTTGGTCGGAGAAATTAGGCTGGCTGAAAGGTGGAATCAGGCGTTGGGTGCCGAATCGTTCGGTCAGCAATCGCGGTAAAGATGCACGTCATTTCTGAGCGTTAAAATTTTACATTGCTGTGCAATAATTTCTGAAATGTATGGAGAATCAACAAAAGTTACGTTAATTTGCCACTTCGTAAAGCATAATCCGCTGCATAACTCACTGATTCCAAGTGATGATTTTCTTCCGCATTGTCCCCGAGTGCCGAGTGAGATAATCCATTTTCAGGCACAAACAATTTTTCTTTAACCAAATCAACTTTATTTGTATGAAGCAAGTCCTACTTGGGCTGGCGCTCCTCTTGATGAGCGCCACGCTGGCGTTGGCTCAGCGCACAGTGACCGGCACGGTCACCGATGATCAAGGCGAGCCGCTGATAGGCGCCACTATCACAGCCCCCGGCACTTCAGCCGGCGCAGTTACTGATGTCAATGGTTCTTTCCGACTCAATGTACCCGACAATGCTTCCGCGTTGCGCGTTACATACACGGGTTTTCTCGACAAAGAGGTGCTTTTGACTGCCGAGAGTGATTATCGCATTGAAATGGCGGTCAATCCCTCCAGTCTGCAAGAAGTCATCGTGGTCGGCTATGGCACCCAGCAAAAGCGTGCCATCACGGGTACCATTTCTTCCATTAAAGGGGAGGAAATTGCCTCGTTGCCAGCACAAAGTTTTGACCAATTGTTGCAGGGTCGTGCTGCTGGGGTGAACGTCAGTATTCCGAACGGTGTGTTGAACAACCCTCCGGTGTTTCGCGTGCGCGGCATCAACTCAATCAACCTGAGCTCGTTCCCGCTCGTGGTGATTGACGGGATTCCGACCTTCACCGACAACCTGCGCAACGGCAACAACAGCGCCTCGAACAACGCGCTGTCGAACCTGAATCCGAACGACATCGAGAGCATTGACATTTTGAAAGATGCCTCGGCCGCGGCGATCTATGGTTCGCGTGCTAGCGCTGGTGTGGTACTCGTGACCACTAAGCGCGGCAAAAAAGGCAAAACTCGCGTGAGCTACGACGCATGGGCTGGTTGGACAAGAGCTGTCCGGGTACCCGAAGTGCTCAACGCGCAGCAGTATGTCGAAATCAAAAACGAAGCAGCGGCCAATGCCAATTTTGCCGGGCCGCAGTTTTTCCTTGATTCCATCAATGGTCAACTGATTGATACCCGTTGGTCTGACTATGTGTATCGCAATGGGTTCTCGCACAACCATGCCTTGAGCTTCTCTGGCGGTACTGACCAAACCACCTATTATCTTTCACTTGGCTACACCAACCAAGAGGGGATGATTATAGCAAACGACTTTCAGCGTCTTTCGGGTCGTCTGAATCTTGACCACAATCTCTCGAAACGCGTGAAAATCGGTGGTATCATCGGCTACTCCACGAACGAGAACAACGCCCCCAACACTGGCTCGCTGACAGGTCAGGCATTTAGCACGGCTGGTATCGGTCGTCTGGCTTTTGTGACCGCTCCGATTGTTGACCCATTTAGGTACGATGAGCGCGGCAATCGTCTTCCGGGCGTCGCAGGCTACAACATCGCGTCGAACAACCAACTTGGCCGCGGCAAAAACCTCCAACAAACGGGCTTTTACAACCCAGTGGTCATCACGGACCTGAACCGCCACACTTCCGAGGCTGCCCAGATTCAGTCCTCTGCCTATGCTCAATGGGAAATCATCAATGGCCTTTCCATCAAGACACAATACGGTATTGACAACATAGCGGTGGAAAACATCACCTTCTGGACACCTATCCACGGCGATGGTTTCGGCCAGAACGGTTTTGCCGAAAACTTGAGCATCCGCAACAAACGTTGGAACTGGCAGAACATCCTGAGCTACGATGTCACCTTGGGCGGCAACCACACTTTGGGCTTCTTGGCTGGTAACGAACAGCAGCGCACCACTTCCGAAGGCTGGGGCGCACAGCGTTCGCAAATTGCCGACCCATTCTTCACTACCTTCCAAGGCAACTTTACCACCATCAACCCAGCCTTCAACTTCCAAGGGGAGAACTACTTGTTGTCCTATTTTGGCCGTCTCAACTACGAGTTCAATCGCCGCTACTACGCCACCATAAACGTACGTCAGGACGAGTACTCTGCCTATGCCCGCGGCAACAAGAAGGGCACCTTCTGGGGTGCTTCTGCAGGTTGGACCCTCTCCGAAGAAAATTTCTGGCGCTCACTCGGTGCCTTTGGCGAAAAAGTCAACTTCTTCAAAATTCGGGGGAGCTACGGTACAGTGGGCAACAGCGTAGGCATTGGCGACTTCGCTTCGCAGAGCTTGTTCAACTCCGGCCTTTATGGTACCTCGCCGAACTTCTTTTTCTCACAAGCAGGCAACCCAGAGCTGACATGGGAAACCAGCGAGAAAACGGATATCGGTGTCGTATTCGGTCTTTTCAACGACAGGCTGCAAGGTGAGTACACCTACTTCAAAAACAAAATTGATGGTTTGATTCAGAATGCGCCCCAGTCTCCCTCGAAGGGGATTCCCGGCAATATAATCGCTATCAACGTTGGCTCGATGGAGAACACAGGGCATGAGTTTAGCCTTTCGGCTACCGTGTTGCGTCGTGGCAAATTCTCTTGGACTTCTGCTGCCAACCTTACATTGATGAAAAACGAAGTGACATCTCTGTACGAAAACAGCGACATCGTCTCTCAAACGTCGGGTCTTGAAAACACCAACATCATCCGCGTGGGAGAGTCGGTGGGCAGCATCTATGCTGTAGAGACACAAGGTGTCAATCCGGCCAATGGTCGTCGCCTGTTTGTATTGAACGATGGCACAGTGGTACAATATAGCCACGTTGTGCCCGCCGGACAAAGCCCGTGGACCAAGCTGGACGGCTCGGCCTCTCGTGCCCCGGGTCTCATCGCTGATGGTAAAGTATATGGCCCTGCTATCCCGACATGGTTTGGCGGATGGGACAACACCTTTACCTATGGCGCATTTGACCTGAATGTGCAGATGAACTATGCAGGTGGCTACTATATCTACAATGGTAGCCAGGCTGGTCTGCGCGATATGCGTTTCTGGAACAACCACACCGATGTGCTCGACCGCTGGACGGAAAGCAACCCTAACGGCAAAATCCCGCGCGTCGTGTTGGGCGACAACGTTTCCAACGGCTCCGCATTGGCTATTTCGGAAAACGTGGAAAAAGGCGACTTCCTCCGCATCCGCAACATTACGTTGGGATACCGTTTGCCTTCGGATTTGCTCCGTCGTGCCAACATTTCCAACCTGCGCATTTATGGCAGCGTGAATAACGCATTCCTGTTTACGGGTTACACAGGTACTGACCCGGAAGTTTCCTCGAACGGCAATACAAACGCTACACCGGGGGTTGACCGCAACAGTGTCCCGATGGCCCAAACCTTCACGGTTGGCCTGAACCTCGGTTTCTAATTCACCACCACTTAAAAAGCGAATTTCATCATGAAAAATATCAAGCAGACATTCAAGTCTAAAATGGTCCTGCTTCTGGCTTTGGCAACAATGCTCTTGCCCAATGCCTGCCAGAAAGACTTATTGGACCCCCTTCCCCAAAACTTACTTGGCGATGCCGCCATTTTTGCCACTCCCGACCGCTTTGAAAAGGTGCTGAACGGGGTGTATAGCAGGCTGAAAAATGGCGCGTTCTACGGTAGCCGAATCATTGTTTATGGCGACATCCGCGCAGAGGAATTCCTCAACGAAACGACAAATGGTGTGACGGGCTTTGGCGTGTGGAACAACAACGTCACCGAATCCTCCATCAACGACGTCACCAACCTCTGGATTGAAGCCTATCGCACCATCAATAGCGCCAACATTTTCATTGAAGGTGCTGATGCCAATCGCGCTATCTTGGGCGACGATGCGCTTGTCAATCGCTACATCGCCGAAGCTCGCTTCATCCGCGCCTTAAGCTATCACAGTCTGTTGCGCTACTATGCCCGCCCCTATGCCGATGGCAATGGCTCCCAGTTGGGCGTGCCTTTGCGGCTCCGGGCAGAAACTGGCCCCGCCAACAACGACTTGGCGCGTAGCACAGTAGCCGAGGTGTACAACCAGATTCTCGACGACCTGAACAAGGCTGAAGCTGACTTGGCCGCCAACAACGGCTCGGCCGCCAACAACGTCATCCGTGCGCACAAAAACACGGCTATTGCTCTGAAAGTGCGCGTTTTGCTAGGAATGCAACGCTACGCGGATGCCATCACAGAGGCTAACAAACTCGTGCCCGCAACAGCTCCGTTCGTGGCACCCTCTGGCGTGGCACACGCACTTCAGGCTGATGTGAAAACCGTGTACGCCTCACCTTACACGACTTTGGAAAGCATCTTCTCCATGCCGTTCACGCCCAACGACCTGCCGGGTGTTCAAAACGGCTTGGGCAGCTACTACAACCCCGGACCGCGCGGCATTGGCGACTATTCGCTCAACCCTGCAGGCATCATCGGCGATATGGACCACTTCCCTGCTACCGATGCGCGTCGGCAGTTCATATTTGTCAATCCGGGCAACAACAAGCCCTACATGAACAAATTTCCAACTGGCCCGCAGCACACCGACTATGCACCAGTGCTGCGCTATGCAGAGGTGTTGCTCAATCTGGCAGAGGCAGAAGCACGCGTCAATGGCCTGAACCCACGCTCCGTGGCTCTGCTCAATGCCGTGCGCGGTCGTTCGGATGCCACCGTGGTGTTTGACTTGGCCGATTTTGCTACTGCCGACGAACTGATTGATGCTATCATGATTGAGCGTCGCATCGAATTGCTCGGAGAAGGCTTCCGTGCTTTCGACGTTCAGCGCCTGCTCCAGCCAATTCCCGGCAAGGTCAACGTCGCCGCTACCCTGCCCAGCGTCTCGGCCTACATCTGGCCCATTCCAACGGCTGAACTGGCCGCCAACAAAGCTTGTGTGCAAAACCCGTAAGAGGGAGCACTGGCTATTGTGGCCGTCGTGATTCTCAATAAAAAAACTGTCCGGTGCCGCTTTTGCGGTGCCGGGCAGTTTTTTTATCAAAACCACGTGACAAACACTTAAACCCGCCGTTTTTCGTTAATCACGGGTTTCAAGCACGAACCTCCTCCTACCTTTGCAGGTTCAACCAAACATAATTTGACAATGCCATAACTTGATAATGAGGTAATTATATTCTTGACAAAATCACGGATGCCGATTATCGAACAAAGCCATTTTCAAATTATCAAATTCAATCCCTCTGTTTCACACAATGTCGAAAGCATATACCAGCCCAACGTCGGCGCTGATTTTCAGCCTCGTATTCTTGTCGCTCCCCTCACTCGTTGCCCAACCAAAAGCAAATCTCGAAGTCAATCGCACCAGCGCCATTGACCGCACCTTGCCAGTGCTCAACGTTACGGTGGATGCCGGCGGGCGCAAATGGGCCTCCAACGCAAAGGGGGTTTATCAAATCAAAGCCAGCGATTTTGGCACGCCGCTGTCCGTCCCCGCCGGCCACAAAAACGTACTCTCCTTCAAAGGAGGCAACGCCGATTTTACCTGGTCGGAAGAAGCCTTCAAAAGCCAAGTCAAAGCCGAGTGCACGGTCACCTCCGCGTGGTACGACGAGAAAACAACCACCCTTTGGCTTGGCACCGACGAGGCAGGATTGTTTCAGTTCAAAACCACCCCTCAACTTCAATTGGTGCAGCAATACACCAATTCCAATTCAAAATTGAGGTCAAAAAACATCACCATCATCTTTCAGGACAAGTCCAACCGCCTTTGGGTCGGCACCGACGACGGGCTTATGTACGGCCCACCCGGTCGCTGGAAAGGCGACTTCTCCGGCTACGAAGTGCAGCGCATTCGAGAATATGGCAACGTCATCTACGTCTTGGCCGACGGCGAAATCTCCCTCGCACCCAACGGCGACAAATGGTCGGATTTGAAATTGAACAAAAAGAAATTGGAAGGCCAAATCGCCGATTTCGACATAGACATGGGCGGAAAAATGTGGCTCGTTTCTGGCGTGCTCACACGCTACGATTTGCTCGGCGATACCTACGACGTATTTAGCGGCCCAGAGTATTACACCAGCGAATACGGCACCTGCGTGGCCGTTGATTTCGACGGTGCCGCTTGGGTGGGCACCTCCGACAAAGGTCTCTACCAAGTGGACAAGGCATCCTCCATGACCCTCAACGCCTATGTGGACAAACCCATCAGCTGTGCAGGCGATGGAAAAGATGCCGTCCTCGTCGCCAAAGTCACGGGCGGTGTGCCGCCCTATACCTACGCATGGAGTGGCGGATTGAGCGGCGACAATCCCAAAGGGGTCGGAGCCGGCAACTATCTCGTCACCGTGACAGATAGCAAAGGCAAAACGCGCAGTGCCGAAGTACCCGTGCCAGACGCGCGCCTACGCATCAAAGCGCGACAGAAAAAGCCAGTTTCCGCAACCGGACAAAGCGACGGCTCAGCAGAGGTGGATATGGAAACCAACGCCTCCGGCCTGCAAATACGCTGGAGCAACGGCGAGACGATGGCCGTCGCGACCAAACTCCCCTCAGGTCCGCACAGCGTCACCGTCACCGACCCCAAAGGATGCAGCGCCGTCGCTACCGTCGTCATCACCGAAAAAGCCCCGCCAATGGTGGCTGCCATTTCGGAAAAAGAACCCGTCAGGTGCGCAGGCGATAAAAATGCCTCGCTCGCCGTTCAAATTACTGGCGGCAAAGGCCCCTACAAATACGCTTGGAGCAATCCAGCACTCAGCGGCGAACAGCCGACAGGCCTTCAGCCCGGTGAATATCAACTTACTGTGACAGATGCCACAGGCATCACCGCCACCGCCACCGTCAGCGTGAAACAACCCGAAGCCCTCACCGTCAATGTGCAAGTGCAATCACCCGCCACCCTCAGCAACGCCGACGGCAAGGCATTGGCGCAGGCAAAAGGAGGCACAGGCATCTATGCCTTCAAATGGGACAACGGCGAGACCGCCTACACCGCCACCAAGCTTGCCCCCGGCCAGCGGAGCGTCACCGTCACCGACGCAAACGGCTGTTCTGCCACCGCAACTGTGAGCATTTCCGAAAAAATAACCCCATTGGAAGTTTCCATTTCAGTGAAAAAAATCATCAAATGCGCAGGCGAAAAAGCCTCCTTAGTGGTCGAAACCACAGGCGGAAAAGCCCCCTTCCAATATAACTGGAACAACCCCGCAGCAGTAGGTGGTCAGCCCGACAACCTCCCCGCAGGAGACTACGCCCTCACCGTGACCGACATCACCGGAGGCTCAAGCACCGTCACCTTCGCCATCTTGGAACCCACCCCCATCGCCGCCTCTATCGTTGTCACCGCCCCCGCCTCCACAGGCAACTCTGACGGCAAGGCCACCGCCCAAGCCACCGGCGGCGCGGGCAACTACACGTTCAAATGGGACAACGGCGAGGCCGCCGCCGCCGCCCTCAAACTCGCCCCCGGTCAGCGGAGCGTCACCGTCACCGACGCGAACGGCTGCACCGCGACGGCGACGGTGCCCATATCGGAGAACATCCTGCCGCTCGCGGTGAGCATTTCGGAGAAAAACAAAATCAACTGCGCGGGCGACAAGGCGACTTTTGCTGTGCAGGTGAGTGGTGGAAAACCACCTTACAATTATGTATGGAACAACCCCTCGTTGAGAGGCGACCAGCAAGACGGTGTCGGCGCGGGTGAATACACGGTGACAGTGACCGACGCTTTGGGCACTTCTCAGACGGCTGCACTGCAAGTAAAAGAGGTGGAGCCATTAGTGGTCGAATTGACGCGCAACATCGGCGCGACCACCGAGCGCAGCAACGACGGCAAGGCTCAAGTCGCGGTGAAAGGTGGCACGCCCAAGTACAGCATCGCCTGGGACACCAAACAAACTGGTCTTGCCGCATCGAAGCTGCCGCTTGGCCCGCATAGCGTGACGGTGACAGATGCAAACGGCTGCTCACAGCAGGTTGATTTTCAGACTGAAAAACGCATATTGCCAGAGCTCACTGGCAAGCTGGAAAGTGGCCAGACGATTCGGATGCGCCTGCTCAACTTTGATACGGACAGTTACATCATCAAAGAATCGTCGTTGCCGATGCTCGATGAGTTGTACGATTTTATGATGGAACATGGCACCGTGGCAATAGAAATCGCGGGTCACACCAATAACCAACCTTCCGATGCTTTCGCGGACGAGCTTTCCACCAACCGCGCCAAAGCCGTGTTTGATTATCTTACCGAAAAAGGGATTGACCCCAAGCGCGTGGTTTACAAAGGCTACGGCAAACGTTATCCGCTGGTGCCCAACACTTCCGCAGAAGGCCGCCGGACGAACCAGCGCGTGGAAATCAAGATATTGAAACTCGCCGAATAAACGCTCCAACAGGGGACGCACAGTTTGCAAAAACTTAGCCTCCCCTGTTGGGCTTTCAGCTTACTTTTGCCGCCCAACAAAGCCCCTCTGACCACCTTATCTTTCTCAAACATTCCTTCCGCAATGAATAAAATGATTGCCCGCTTCCCCGACCAACTGGGCGAGGCGCTTGCATTGACCGAAAAAATTGCTTTAAACAAACACAACGCGCCGTTCCGCACGGTCTTTATCTCAGGCCTGGGCGGCAGTGGTATCGGCGGCGGTTTCGTGCAGGATTTTGCCCGCACCACTTGCAAACTTCCCATCGTCGTCAGCAAAGGCTACCATGCCCCTGCTTGGGTGAACAAGCACACATTGGCGATTTGCTCTTCTTATAGTGGCAACACGGAGGAGACTTTAAGCACCTTCGACCAACTGCTCGGCACAGGTGCAAAAATCGTCTGCATCGCTTCGGGTGGCAAATTGCTCGAACTGGCGAAGCAGCACAGCCTTGATTATGTGCAACTTCCGGGCGGCTGGAGCAGCCCGCGTGCCTGCCTCGGCTACTCGGTGGTGGCGCAGTTGGGCGTGTTGCGGGCGGCGAAGTTGATTCCCGGCAAATTGTTGACTTCCGTGAAAGCCGCCCGAAAACTGCTCGTGAAAGACGACGTGGATATTCAGAAAAAGGCAAAAAAAATCGCCGGGTTCCTTGTTGACAAAACGCCCGTCATCTATGCCCCCGACCACATCGAATCAATCGCCGTGCGCTGGCGGCAGCAAATAAACGAGAATGCCAAGATGCTTTGCTGGCACCACGTCGTGCCGGAAATGAACCACAACGAGCTCGTCGGCTGGCGCCACAACCGCCCCGACATCGCTGTCGTGTGGCTTCGCAACCGCGACGATTTCGCACGCACGGCCACCCGCATTGACATCAACAAGGAAATCGTAGAGCACTTCACCGCCACCTCTATTGAGGTCTGGTCGAAAGGCAAATCGCTCGTCGAGAAAGCGTTTTACCTCACGCACCTCGGCGACTGGGTTTCCTACTACCTCGCCGAACTCCGCGACGTGGACCCCGTGGAAATCAAAGTGATTGACTATTTGAAAGGAGAATTGGCGAAGGTGTGAAGACGGCGCACGGTTGATGCTGCACGGCGCACGATACGCGGTTTGACGACTTTGGGTTGTCTGACCGTTCACATTTATGAATTTAAAACCTTGTGAAATGATACAACTCGATATCTCCGCCTCCGAAAAATTCATTTCCGCACACGAACTCTCGGCCATCGAGCCGCAAGTCGCCGCTGCCGCCAAATTGCTGGAAAGCCGTACCGGTCCCGGCAACGACTTTCTCGGCTGGCTCGATTTGCCGTTGAAATACGACCGTGCGGAGTTCAAGCGTATCAAATCTGCCGCGAAGAAAATTCAGAAGCAAAGCGAGGTGTTGGTCGTCGTCGGCATCGGCGGCTCGTACTTGGGCGCGAAGGCGGCGATTGAATTTTGCCAGCACAGTTTTTACAACAATTTGCCCAAAAAGAAGCGGCGCACTCCTGAGGTGTATTTTGCCGGAACGAACATTTCAGGGACTTACCTCACTCATTTGCTGGAAGTTATCGGCGAGCGCGACTTTTCCGTGAACGTCATTTCCAAATCCGGCACCACGACCGAACCCGCCATTGCGTTCCGCATTTTCAGGCAAAAACTGGAAGAAAAATACGGCAAAGTGGGCGCGAAAGAGCGCATTTACGCTACGACGGACAAATCGCGCGGTGCCCTGAAAACGCTGGCATCGCAGGAAGGCTACGAAACTTTTGTGGTGCCTGACGATGTGGGCGGGCGATTTTCGGTGCTGACGGCTGTCGGTCTTTTGCCAATCGCCGTCGCCGGAATTGACATTGACGCGCTCCTGCGCGGCGCTGCCGAAGGCGTGAAACTGTATAAAAAACCGTTCGCCGAAAACGACTGCTACCGCTACGCCGCCGCGCGCAACATCCTGCACCGCAAGGGTAAAGACATCGAACTGCTGGTGAACTACGAGCCGCGCTGCCACTACATCGCCGAGTGGTGGAAACAACTTTACGGAGAAAGCGAGGGTAAGGACGGCAAGGGGATTTTCCCGGCTTCGGTGGATTTCACGAGCGATTTGCACTCGATGGGACAGTACATTCAGGACGGTCGGCGCTCCTTGTTCGAGACAGTTTTGGAAATTGAAAAACCCGAAGCCGACCTCCCGATGTTCAAAACTGCCGATGACCTCGACGGGCTGAATTATCTGGCCGGAAAAACGCTCGATTTTATCAACAAAAAAGCCGCCGAAGGAACCCGCATGGCGCACACGGACGGCGGCGTGCCGAACCTTGTGATTCGCGTCCCCGAAGCGACGCCTTACTACCTCGGCCAACTTTTCTTTTTCTTTGAAAAAGCCTGTGCCATGAGCGGTTATCTCTTGGGCGTCAACCCATTCGACCAGCCGGGCGTGGAGGCGTACAAGAAGAATATGTTTGCGTTGTTGGGGAAAAAGTGAGTATTATTGCATAAAATTTTCAGCATGAACGCCGCAACACTCAAACAAGTCATCGCTCGCGGAATCAGCGATTTGCCGGAAGAAAGCCTGCAAGAAATCGCCGATTTCATTCTCTTTCTTCGTGCGAAAAAAGTCAGCAAAGTGGCTTTTTCCGAAATAGGTTTGGCTGATTACATTCAACGAGAATTGAGCGCTTTGCGCGAAGCAGAGTTGTCGCACGTTGAGGAGGAATTCGTAGGTTACCAAAAAAAATACCCCGTTGAGTAAGTTCGTCACCGACACGATGGCGCTCGTTCTCTTCTTGGAAAAACGCAAAATGCCGCAGCAAATCAAGGGCATTTTTCAAGCAACGATGGCTGGGTCGAATGAGATTTGGATTCCGGCAATGGTCTTGGCGGAAGTGGGTTATTTGGCTGAACGGAAACGAATTTCTGCCACTGTCGCCGATGTTTCCAAGTTGGTTTCCACAAACCAAAATTTTCATTTTCAAGAACTTAGCGCCGACATCGTGTCGCTCGCCTTTCAAATTCCCGACATTCCAGAATTGCATGATCGCTTGATAGCAGCGACGGCGCATTGGTTGAAGATTCCATTGCTCACCAATGACCCGGCAATTCAAAATTCGGCGGCTGTTCAAACCATTTGGGCATAAAAATCAAGGGAGTAGATTTTTTTCCCGCCGCGCTTGGTGTTCTCACCAAGCGCACCTGCGCGAGATTCCAAGCGCAAACCCCTCACCCCGCCGCTTCTGCTTGGTGAGAACACCAAGCAGGGCGAAAACACAGAGAGCACAGAGCCACAGAGATTTTTCCCTCTGCGGCTCTGTGCTCTCTGTGTTTAAAAATACACTCTCTCAATCACAATCGCCGTAGCCCCACCGCCGCCGTTGCAAATCGCCGCGAGGCCGAGTTTCCCGTTTTTCTGCTGTAACACGTTGTTCAACGTCGTCACGATGCGTGCGCCCGAAGCGCCGAGCGGGTGGCCGAGCGATACCGCGCCGCCAAACACATTCGTCTGGTTGTGCGGCACTTCCATCACTTTTTCAAATGCCAGCGCGACGACGGAAAAGGCCTCGTTCACTTCAAAAAAGTCAATGTCGTTTTTTGAAACGCCCGCCATTTTCAAGGCTTTCGGCGCGGCGACAGTCGGCGCAGTGGTGAACCACTCTGGCTCCTGCTCGGCATCGGCGAAGCCGCGAATCTTGGCAATAGGCTTGAGACCGAGGCGTTTCACGGCTTCTTCGCTGGCGAGGATGAGCGCCGTCGCGCCGTCGTTGATGGTGGAAGCGTTGGCAGCCGTCACCGTTCCGTCGGGCGTGAAAGCGGGGCGCAGGCCGGGTATTTTGTCGAACATTACCTTTTTATATTCCTCGTCCTCGACGATTTGCAGCGGGTCGCCTTTTTTCTGCGGAATGGTGACAGGCACGATTTCCGATTTGAAAAAACCTGCTTCGGTCGCGGCGGCTGCGCGTTTGTAGGAGTCAATGGCAAAAGCGTCCTGTTCTTCGCGGCTGATGTTGTATTTCGCAGCCGTTGCGTCGCCGCACACGCCCATCGCCTTTTGGTTATAGACATCGGTGAGGCCGTCTTTAGCGAGGCCGTCCACGAGTTCGCCGTTGCCGTACTTGAGGCCCCAGCGAGCGTTGGGCAGGTAGTAGGGGATTTGCGACATGTTTTCCATGCCGCCAGCCACGACGATGTCGTTGATGCCGAGCATAATGCTCTGTGCGCCAATGGTAATGGCCTTCATGCCAGAGGCGCAGACTTTGTTAATCGTGGTGCAAGGAACATTGTCGGGCAAACCTGCGAAACGCGCTGCTTGACGAGCCGGGGCTTGGCCGAGGTTGGCGCTCACGACGTTGCCCATCAAGACTTCGTTCACTTCGTTGGTTGCGACACCCGCTTTTTCCAAGGCGCCTTTGATGGCCGCAGCGCCGAGTTGGGTGGCGGAAATGCCCGCCAAAACGCCGCCAAAACTCCCAATCGGGGTGCGCACGGCGGAGACGATGAATACTTCTTTCATGGTGGAGATTTAGTTAGAGCAAATAGCGCCGCAAAACTACGCGCATTTTTTGCCATTCGTATTTCAAAACCAAATTTGGCGAAACAAGGTTGCGCCTTTCATTTATTCGCCAAACCTCTTTTTTCCTTTTTTCTGCTTCTGAATTTAAAAAACGAGAAAAACACTCGTTTGGCTGTTTGTAGTTTTCGTGAAATTTAATATATCTTTGCAAGTGAAAATTGGTGCATTTATTTGTTAATCTAAAACTTTTTCAAACATGACTAATTTAAAGAGTTATTCTCCGCGTGAAGCGTATGCCGCCTATATGCTCGGTAGTGTATTGGTGGATGTGCGCGACGGCATGAGCACGAAGAAAAAAGACGTTGACGTGAAACAGATTGTCAGGCTGCCTTTCAGCGAGCTCAACCAACGGTTTGGCGAATTGCCTCCCGACCGGCCTGTGGTAATCGTTTCTGGCAAAGGCAGTAGGGGCATGGAGGCCGCCAAGTTTTTGCTTAGCCATGGCTACCATGATGTGGCCATTCTTGAAGGCGGCATGGTTGCTTGGGAGCAGGAAGGTTTCCCTGTGCGCTGATGCGTTTTTTCCATCGGACACATTTTTAAAACCGCTCAGCCCCCGTTTAGGGGCGAGGCGGTTTTTTTTTATGCTGTACGCCATGCAGCACTTTTGACCGTTTCGACAAAAGCCCGCACCCCATCCAATGGCGTGTCTGGATAGACCCCATGGCCGAGGTTGGCGATATGTCGTCCGCCAAAGGCGCGGAGCATGGCAAATGTTTCCTTTTCAATGGTTTTGGTATCGGCGTACAAGGCGCAAGGGTCGAGGTTGCCTTGCAGGACTTTGCTGCCGCGAGTGGCTGTTTGGGCAAACTCCGGCGTGGTGCTCCAATCCAGCCCAATGACCTGGCAGGGCAAATCGGCCAAGTCTTCCAGCGCAAACCAAGCGCCTTTTGCAAAGACTGTTTTGGGTACTTCGGGCAGGGCTTCGCAGATTTGGCGCAGATAAGGCACCGCAAAGGCGCGGTAGTGCGCGGGCGGCAGCTCGCCTGCCCATGAGTCGAAAAGTTGGAGCAAATCCGCACCTGCCGCGACTTGATTTTTCAAATAACAAATCGTCGTGTCGGTGATTTTATGCAAAAGCGAGTGGGCCAGTTCCGGCTCGGCATAGAGCATTCGGCGGGCTTTGGAAAAAGTCTTGCTGCCGCCACCTTCCGTCATGTAGGCCAAAATCGTCCATGGGGCGCCTGCGAAACCGATGAGCGGGACGCGGCCGTTGAGCTCGCGTTTGGTGATTTTCAGGGCTTCGTACACATAATCAAGTCGCTCAGCCGCCGCGGTGCCCGATGATAGTGCCGTGATGTCGTGCCGGGTTTCAATTATTTTTGGGAAACGCGGGCCTTTTGCCTCTACCATTTCATAGTCCAGCCCCATCGCTTCTGGCACCACGAGAATGTCGCTGAAAATGATGGCCGCGTCCACGTCGAGTTCGTCCACTGGCTGGATGGTGGCTTCGGCGGCTGCTTCGGGAGTCTTGACGAAAGCCTTGAAATCGGGAAATCGGGAGCGCAAGGTTCGGTATTGGGGCAAAATGCGTCCTGCTTGCCGCATCAGCCACACAGGGGCGCGCTCGGTGGCTTCTCCGGCGGCGGCACGGAGAAAAAGGTGGGGGGAGGATTTCGGATGGACTGGGTTCATGGAACGAAATTTAAGGCGGCAAAAGTAAAAAGCGAAAAGAGGGCTGAGGTTGAAGCAGATATTCGTGACAGGAAAGTGACGTGTTTTTTGCCGCTTGGGTGGCAGCGCAAAGTGATTTGTGGTAAAAAAAAGAGACGAGTCGCGTCGGGGCTTCGATACTGTTATTGGTTGGCTTTTCAGACTTTTGTGTTCCTTCGTTTTTTTAAAAGAGACATGGTTATGGTGTATGAATTCAACGGCTATCGCCCCGTCATTCATGAAAGCGCGTTCATTCACCCGCAGGCAGCCGTCACGGGCAATGTCATCATTGGGCGGGATGTGTATGTTGGACCCGGCGCGGCGATTCGCGGCGATTGGGGGAAAATCATCATCGAAGACGGGTGCAACGTGCAGGAGAATTGCACGGTGCACATGTTTCCCGGCATCACCGTCCTGTTGAAGGCTGCAGCACATATCGGGCACGGGGCTATCATTCACGGCGCCACTGTTGGGCGCAACAGTCTTGTGGGCATGAACGCCGTGCTGATGGATGAGGTTGAAATCGGCGAAGAATGTATCATCGGTGCGCTGTGTTTTTTGAAAAGCGGGGAAAAAATTCCCCCGCGCAGCATGGTCGTGGGCAACCCCGGCAAAGTCGTCAAAGCGGTCAGCGACGAGATGCTGGCTTGGAAAACGGAAGGGACCCGGCTTTATCAGCAGCTGCCTGCACAATGTTACGAGTCGCTCCGCCCCTGCGAGCCACTCCGGGTGTTGCCCACGAACCGCAAGGAAATGCAGGGGGATTACAAAATCTGGAAAAAGACGTGACCGACTTCAATCTACTGACAGCAATTTTCTGCTCACGGTCTTTCCCGTGTGTGAAATCAGGGTGAGGACGAATGTATTGCCTGCTTGTGGCACGGGAATGTTGACTTGGGTTGCCGTGGTGTTCAGTTGCCAGACGGTTTTTCCGTTCAAGTCTGTCAGCGTCCAGCGGCGCTCGGCAAGGCTTGGGGTTTCGGCCAACGTTATTTGCCAATGATGTCCCCTCTTGGCTGGATTGGGGGAAATGGACGCAAACGGCTCGATGGGCTTTGTTGTTGACAACACGACGTCATTGGTCTTCAAAAGATATATGTCGGGCAACCCGAGCAAGGAGCCTTGCGTGAAACCCGTTGCCACCAGTTCTCCGTCGTCAGACAGTGCAACCGACCTCAACGTGCAAATGCCCGCGCCGTAATACTGGCGGGTTTGAACGACTGCGCCCAACGTATCCGTTCGATGGATGAAGCCGAAGATATCGCCGGAAAAGTCGCCAGCCCAACCGCACAGCGCGTAACCGCCATCAGCCGTGAGCACCACGTCCTCGATTTGGTTGAAAAGATAGTCCTTCGAAAAGTCATAGGTTCTGGTCCAAAGGGTGTCGCCATTTGCGTCTGTTTTTATCAAAAAACCGCTGCTGCTGCTGAATAGCACATCAATTGTCGTTCCGCCAACCAGAAACCCGCCATCGCTTGTCGGCAGCACCGAGTAGCCCTGTTCGATAAGAGCGGGCGTTCCAAAACGCTTGTCCCAGAGTTGGTTGCCATTGGCATCGGTTCTGATGAGAAATATATCGTTTTCGCCTGCGGTGGGAGGGCTAGTTGTTTCGCCCGTAAGCACGAAGCCACCGTCGGTAGTGAGGGCGAGCGAATAGGGGGTGTTCACGTTGTTACCCTGACCGAATTGGCGAGTCCAGAGGGTGTCGCCGTCGCTGTTGGTGCGAATGAGGTAGATAAGATAGTCGGCAAAAAATCCGGTGTGCTCGCCAATCAAGGCAAACCCATTGTCGGGCGTTCTCACAAAATCGAAGCATTTAACGGGCGAGGTCACTGTTTTGGACCATAGCAAATTGCCCGACGCATCTGTTCGATAAAACATGGTGCCCGCGCCATAGTCATAGCCCAACACCATGAATCCGCCGTCAGCCAGCTCAAGCACGGCATAGGCGTCTTCCTCTTCCGAGCTGCCAAAAGTTTTTTCCCACACGGTCGTTCCGTCTGTGCTGGTTTTGAGCAAAAAGATGTCAATGTTGTTGTTGGCTTCTTTTTTTCCAGCCATCACATAGTGACCGTCGTTCGTCTTGATGACGCTTCTGCCCACGTCTTCTCCATCGGTTTCGCCAATGATTTTTTCAAATTTCAACTGGGCCTGCGCAGCTGTTGACAAGGAAAGCAACAGCCCAAAAATGTACATTTTCTTCATGTGGGTAAATGTTATGGATGCAAGTGAAATGAAGGATGGCATCGCGGCTTATTCAGCAAAGTTAGTGAAATCATGTAAGCCGAATAGGCTCAGATTAAAGAGGATTTGAACCTGCCCGTTGGCAAGGCGGGGATGCCCTTGATTGATTTGCATGATTTTCAAAGGATTGCAAGCGTTGTTCGTCCAAAACCATCTTGTCAGAACTCTTGCTTGAGGGCTTGCCCGGCCAAGCGAAGCGGACGGGTCTGATTTGTGTTGACTATAATTTTCCGAAAATTCGGAATACTTCTTGTCTGTTTTGGGCGCGTGCGTGTATCTTTGCCGCCTCTTTTTGAAAATCAGCCGGATTAGCTCAGCGGTAGAGCAGCTGATTCGTAATCAGCAGGTCGCGGGTTCAAATCCCGTGTCCGGCTCAAGCAAGCCCTCAAAATCAATGAGCGGGATGTAGCGCAGCCCGGTAGCGCGCTTCGTTCGGGACGAAGAGGTCGCTGGTTCGAATCCAGTCATCCCGACTAAAACGCTGTAAGTCAACAAACTTATGGCGTTTTTTAATTTATGCTGAAACTCATAGACACGCACGCGCACTTGTACTCCCAAAAGTTCGACCACGACCGGTCGGACATGGTGCGCCGTGCGGTGGCCGCCGGGGTGGAGCGCATTTATCTGCCCAACATTGACTCCGAATCCATCCAGCCGATGTTGGATTTGGAGGCCGCGTTCCCCAACAGTTGTTTTGCCATGATGGGGCTGCATCCCAGCCATGTGCAACCCGACACTTACCAACAAGAACTGGCGCTGGTGGAAAAATGGCTTGGCGAACGCCGCTGGGCGGGAGTGGGCGAGACGGGAATTGACCTATATTGGGATAAATCAACCCTGGCGATACAGCAGGCTGCTTTTGCCCGCCAGTGCGAATGGGCGAAAGAACTGCGGTTGCCGATTGTCATTCACAGCAGGGAGGCCAACCGGGAGGCGATTGAAGTGGTGCGCACGGCGCAGGATGGCCGATTGCGTGGGATTTTTCATTGTTTTTCCGGCACGCTGGCAGAAGCCAAAGAAATGATAGGGTTGGGTTTCATGCTCGGAATTGGCGGCGTGCTCACATACCCCAAATCGGAATTGCCCGCCATTTTGGAAGAAATACCTTTGGAACATATCGTATTGGAGACCGACTCACCATATCTGCCGCCCGTGCCGCATCGGGGCAAGCGCAACGAAAGTGCCTATATCCTCCATGTCGCCGAAAAACTGGCTGAGGTGAAGGTGCTCTCGCTCGAAGAGGTGGCGCAGGCGACAACCGCCAATGCGCTGCGGATGTTTGGCAACGAACGCTAAGGCAAAATGTTAAAATCATTCGCACCGTTAATTCCGGGTTAAGGCTCTCTTCAAGTCATTATTCGCCTTTTTCTTTGTCCAAAAAACAGTTCTAACCATGAAAAAGGCAATTATCATCACTCTTTTGTTGGCGTTCAGCCATGTCGCAGCCCTTGCGCAAATCTATGTGAAAGGAGTTAGGCTGACACCCGACAACACGGGTCAGTATGTCGAACTCGACCCACAATTTCGCCCTGACGGGCGCTGCTCGTTCATAGCGGACTACGGCCAACCCAATCCCAAACAGGATTATGTGAGCGAGGCAGATGGCAAACGCCTTGATTTCAATAGCCTCGTGGACGGCCTGAATGTTTTTTATGCTGAGGGCTGGGAAGTGGCGCACATCACGCTCGTCGGCAACAATCGGCGCTACCTGCTCAAAAGGCGCTATTGATATGCCTCGCGTCACCATGTTTTGGGCATGGCTGCAATCTCAATCTGCTCAAAATCAGGGGTGTCAATCATGCTCGTCCGACAAATCCTAGCGAATCAAGGTATAAAAACGGGGAGAGACTGCCCAACAAGACTTGTTGGACAGTCTCTCTTTTTGTGGTCTCAGCGGGAATCGAACCCACATCAAAAGTTTAGGAAACTTCTATTCTATCCGTTGAACTATGAGACCGAACAGGGTGGGCATTGCTCCCAACGCCCCTTTGATTTTCGCTGGGCAAAATTAGCCCATTTTTTCTTTTCCACCTTGTATGCCGCGACTCCCGATTTCGATTATTTGCAAGTCACGAATAAGCCCCTCTTCGAGCGTGAAACGCACGAGTGTTTTCACTTTGTGCCAGCCCTCATGGCCGCAGGCACCGGGGTTGATGTGAAGGAATCCGAGTTGAGGGTCGGGCATTATTTTCAGAATATGTGAATGGCCGGTGATGAACAGGCCGTTGCGAGGTGGGTCTGTCTGCAAAATTTTCCTGACACGCGGCTCATAGCGGCCCGGATAGCCGCCAATGTGCGTCATGAAGACCGCCACGCCCTCGCACTCGAACCGCAGGTCGAGCGGCATGGCGGCTCGTATGTCGGCTCCGTCAATGTTGCCATACACCCCACGGAGCGGCTTGAACGCTTCCAATTGGCGCACAAGTTCCATGTTTCCAAAATCGCCAGCGTGCCATATTTCGTCACATTCGGCGAAGTGTTCAAACACCTTTTGGTCAAGGTGCGAGTGTGTGTCGGACATCAAGCCGATTCGTTTCATGAATTAAGGCCATTAAAGGTCGTTAGGGTCATTAAGGTCATTAGGGGCATTAGGGTCATTAAGGTCATTCAAAGGGTCATTTGAGGCCTTAGAAGGGCATTGCCAAAATTTGAACGTTCAAAAAAAACACCTATACCCTCATTTCTTGGCGCTTTCATTCTACCATCAGGTTGCAGCCGCGCATCTCTGCGGCATCCAGCCGCCCCAGTACCTCGAATCGCCCGTCGGCATAGACCTTGCCCACATCCTCGGTCTGGATGAAGCTGCAAGTGTCCAAGTTGGCTAAGTCAATGATGTTCAGCACGCCTGTTCGTCCGGGAGGCATGACGCAGAACGGGTCGTTGATTTCGGTGGCAAACACGCGCATGGTGGCTGCGGGCGCAAAAAGGAGGCCGCCCAATGTGTACGCTTGCGAAAACAGTTCCGTCATTCCATATTCCGAATGAATGGCATCCACATGAAAAGCCTCGCGGAGTGTTTCGTGCAGCTCCGAGCGGGTCATCTCGCGTCGCCGACCTTTCATGCCGCCCGTTTCCATGATGGTAATGCCCGATAGATTCATCGGGTACCGTTCGGCAAAGTCGAGCAGGGCAAAGCTAACCCCCAACAGCAAAGTCTTGTATCGGTTTGCGCGGCAGATGGCCAGCACGTCGCGGAGGCGTTCCAAATCGTGAAGAAAAAAACCGCTTTCGGGATGCTTGGATAATTGGATGAAATAATCGGCCATTGCCACGAGGGAGGAGCCTTCGCGCTCCAGATAGGATGGTAGCAGCGCCAACACGCGCCATTCCGACGGGTCGCCATACCATTGTGAAAAGCCGCGCCGGGTGTTTTCGAGATAAAATTGTGCATCGCGCACGAGATGTCGGGAGGGCGTTTGCCCAGTGGTGGCGCTGCTGGTGAATACCGTCTGGGGCGCCCATGAACCCGTCTTGACCTCTTTTGTTTTGAAGAATTGGATGGGGAGGGTAGGGTAGAGGGTGGAGGGTGGAAGGTGAGCGGGGTGGCGTTTGAGCAGTGTCAGGTATTGGGTGTAAAGCGGGTTGTGCGTGGCCTGATAATGAAACACGGCCAGTGCGAGCTCGTCGAAGCGCCTGTTGTCCAAATTCGCCAAGAGTGGCAATAATTCCGCCCGTTTGGGTGTTTGCATAGCCTGAAAATACTGCAATTTTGAGCATAAAATACAACCTACACTTCGCGTCGTCAAGTTTTCGGCATGATTGAAATTTCGAGCCTTTCAAAGTCAAGGACATCGAACACGGCGTGTCGAAGAATCTGGGCGAATAAAGGTACAAATTCGCGCTATGAAGAAAACCGTTTCACTTGTTGCGTTGCTGCTTGCCGCTGTTTCCATTTGTTTTTTCCAGTTCTGCGTGAAACCGCCGGATTATCCGAAAGAGCCGGTCATTGAGTTCGTGAGCCTCTCCAAAAACATCATGCGCCAATCGAAGTTGGGACTCGACACGGTGCTCGTCACGTTCTCTTTCACCGACGGCAACGGCGACCTCGGCTCTGTGGACAATGAGCCAAGCATTTTTATCGAGGATGGGCGCGACAGTTTTCCCCAAGAGCCTTACGCGATTCCTTACATAGAGCCTCAAGGCGCGGGCAACGGCATTTCTGGCACCATCACCGTCGCGCTCCCTACCACCTGCTGCATATACACCGATGAGAATGGGTTCAAGTTTTCTTGCGAAACGGTGCCCGTCGCGTTCGATACGCTCACCTATCTCATATCCATCAAAGACCGCGCGGGCAATGTCAGCAACAAAATAACCACGCCGCCCATCGTGCTGATTTGCAAATGACATTCCTTCCGCTCAGCGATTTTTTATTTGAAAAAACTAAAAATCGTCTTCCCGTAATTGCGCACGTCGGTCAAATGCGGGTGCTGCAAAAAATCGTGGTGCGGGTTGTGTTCCAGCACAAAAAGCCCGTCGGGCAGCAACAAGTTTTTTTCAAAAATCAAGTCGGGAATCGTGTCAATGGTCGGCAGCGCGTAGGGCGGCCCGGCGAAGATGTAGTCCCACTGCTGCGTCGCATGCTCGATAAAGCGAAACACATCCATTTGGTATATTTTCAGGTAAGGCTCGATGCTTAACTGGGCTGCTGTTTTGCGCACGAACCGCACGGCATCGGCGAATTTGTCCACATAGGTCACGTCCTCACAACCCCGCGAGATAAACTCGTAACTGTGGCTGCCTGTGCCTCCAAACAAGTCGAGCACCTTCGATGCCTCAAAGTCCAGTTGGTTGTTCAATATATTGAATAGCGCCTCTTTGGCGTAATCCGTCGTGGGTCGTGTTGGCCAATGGTCGGCTGGCGGGTTGAAGCGACGGCCTTTGAATTTTCCTCCGATAATTCTCATAACGTGCGGCTTAAGTGGTGAGGATGACTGATGGAGGAATGGAAAACAGGTCGAGCCAAAAGTGTTCGGGCCAGCCGTCGGCTTCCACTGGCAACACGGCGCTGAGCGGCAAATGCCCCGAACGTATCGTGTGCACATACCGAAAGAGCGTTTTGTAGTCCTCCGTGTGTTCTGCCAGATTGCCCGATACCGTCAGGGCAATTTCCTCTGGGGAGAGGCGAAACTGGTCGTAGGCCAGCAAGGTAAAATAAAGCAGGTCGCTGCTTTTCTGGAATTGGAACGCATTGTAGAGCAGCAGGTTCTGGCGGTCGAACACGGCGATTTGCGCCGCTTGGTTGCGCACGTTGAGCATCACCTCGTAGCCGCTGGGCGATGCCCGATGTTGCCAGCATTTCAACATGGCGGTCGAGAGGTGTACCGTGTTGGCAGCGGGAAAATACTGCTCGCACAGTCGCGCCACCCAAGGTTCTACCGCATAGACCAAGTGACAGTCAAATTCGGGCAAAGGGTCATGATGGTAGGTGTAATTGGCTGGACGCAGCAAAAGTTGGAAGTAGGCTCCCAAATCTTCGGTCAACAACAACCGGCGTGGCACAAGGGTGGCGTTGAGGTTGAAAAAGGCACAATTGACCGTTGCAAAAGGCAAGGAAAAAAGAGGCTCGCCGCCAAAAACCGTGCGAATCGCGGTCTCCGCATCGTCGAAGTCGCGCCCGGTGTGCGCGAAATGTCTGGTTTGCAGGGCACGCACCTCTCCGCTTTTTTCGGTGGCCAGCAGGGAAACACTTTCCATTCCAATCACCACGTTCAAGACACAACGCGCCGCCGAGCCTGCGTCGAGCCTTGGGTCTTTGAAATCAAAAATGAGTTTTTCCATGCTGAAAATAAGGAGGCCGGGAAACAAAAACTGGCGCAAATATGCACAGTTTCCTTTTCCCGGCCTCATTCGTTGTGGCTCGCCGCTCACTTCGCCGCGACAGGCGCGGCAGACGCACCCTGACCAATCCGGCAAGAGCCGTTGTAGCGGGCACCTTCTTCCACCACCATCGTCTTGGCCGTGATGTTGCCTTCTATCACTGCCGTGTCCATGAGGTGGAGCGCTTCTTTCACCAGCACATCGCCTTTTATCTTTCCTTTGATGGCTGCGTCGCGTGCGTCAATGTTGCCCTGCACATAGCTGGTGTCGCCCATCACGAATCGCTTGTCCACCTTCACCTCGCCGTGAATGGCCCCATCGAGACGCACGTTTTCGGAGCAAACAAACTTGCCCTCAATGACGGTTCCTTTGGCAATCACGGTGGTGGTGGCGCTGTCGCTGGTGGTGCCGACAGTTGCGGCAGCCGTGTTTTTTTCTTTTGTACTGCTTCCAAACATAAAGAGAAACGTGGTTAATGATGAAATCGGTTCGATGACACACCCTTGTTTCAGGCGGCATTTACCGACTAAGAATCATGCCAAAGTCAGCGCCGTGCCGCGGAACAAAGGATGCTTGCAAATGTCGTAACTTTGCTCCGTAATTTTTGAAAAAAATGGCTTTTTTAGATGTAAGCCAGCACACTATGAATGTCACAATTTTAGCCATCGAATCGTCTTGCGACGACACCTCCGCCGCCATCGTGCGCGATGGGGCGGTGCTGTCCAATTGTATCGCCAATCAGGAAGCCCATCGGCAATATGGCGGGGTGGTGCCGGAAGTGGCTTCGCGGGCGCATCAGGCGAACATCATCCCGGTGGTGGACTGGGCGCTCAAAAAAGCGGGCGTCGCCAAAGAAGACATCAACGCGGTCGCTTTCACCCGGGGGCCAGGGCTGATGGGTTCGCTCTTGGTCGGCACCTCCTTTGCCAAAGCCTTCGCGCTGAGCCGCAATCTGCCATTGATGGAGGTCAACCACCTGCAGGCACACGTGCTGGCACATTTTGCCGAAACGCCCAAGCCTCGCTTCCCGTTTCTCTGCCTCACGGTGAGCGGCGGCCACACCCAAATCGTGTGGGTGCGCGATTTTCTCGACATGGAAATCATCGGCGAAACGCTCGACGACGCAGCAGGCGAAGCATTTGACAAGGCTGGCAAACTGCTTGGCCTCGGCTACCCCGCCGGGCCGCTCATTGACAAACTCGCCCGCGAAGGGCAGCCGCGTTTCCCTTTCCCCGAACCAGCCGTGCCGGGTCTGAATTTTAGTTTCAGCGGCCTGAAAACCTCGATTTTGTATTTTTTGAAAAAAGAAGTCGCGGCAAACCCCCTCTTCATTGAGGAAAACCTGCACGACATCTGCGCCTCCATCCAAACGAGCATCGTCACCATCCTGCTCAAAAAACTCCGCAAGGCCGCACGCCAAACGGGCATCCGGGAAGTCGCTATCGCTGGCGGCGTGAGCGCCAACTCGGCCCTGCGGCAAGCCTTCGAGGAAATGGGACAACAAGAGGGTTGGGCGACCTACATACCTGCCTTCCAGTATTGCACTGACAACGCGGGCATGATAGGCGTGGCGGGTTATTACAAGTACCTCGCTGGCGAATTTTGCGGCCAAGATGTGGCGCCTTACGCACGATGAAGCTCCCCCTCATCAGGCAGCTATTCTCGGTTTGTATACCTTGATTCGCTAGGATTTGTTAGATGAACATGATTGATGTTCTTGATTTTTAGCAGATTGCGATTGCAGCCATGCCCAAAACCTAACGGCGCTAAGTATAAGAGGTGCCATCTTTTGAGGAACGAAAAAGGTGACACCTCGGCCTGTTTTTGAGATGTCACCCCTCCATCCTTCCGGGACGACACCTCATAACCCGATAAAACGAGAATCGCTGCTTGTCAAGCAAACGCATGAAAACATGGGTGTGGCAGTCAGCTAAGCCGAAAAAAAACCTGCTTGTGAAAATTTAAAATGCCCCCCTACTCAAGCCTCAAAACTGAAAATAGATGAACGGCTGCACTTCTGACGACTTCACCTGCATCACCAAAACAACGACAAGCGTCAGCAAAATGGCCTTGCCAAGCAGAGGAAGAGCCGTCACCGTGTCTTGTGCTTTCGTTTCCCACGCCTTGGGCAACAAATGCAGCCCATAGCCGAGCGCCATCCAGAAGACTACCTCTGCGTAGCCTTCCATGAACTCAGGGAAAATGCCCGCGCGAAAATCAAACGCAATCTGATGCAGCATGGCTTGGGCGCTCTCCATGTTTTCCGCGCGAAAAAAAATCCAGCAGAAGCACACAAAGTGAAAAGTCCACAGTCCGCCCACCGCTTGGCGAAAGCCACCCGGCGAACGGGGGAAAATCTGCCGCACCCAACGCTCCGCTGCCAAAGCCAGCCCATGCAGCGCGCCCCAAAGAATGAACCGAGTAGCCGCGCCATGCCAAAGACCGCCAAGCAGCATCGTGGTGAAAAGATTCAGATTCGTCGTCAGCCCCCTGCGGTCGTTCCGAAGCAAGGGAGGCAACGTCAGGATGGCAACCGCCACCCACCACAGCCCCAGCCAACCCCATTCGCCTGCCAGCCAACCCTTCGACACTGCCGCGCCCAACGCAAAGAACAAAAACAACCCCGGAAAAAGCCATGTGCCCACACCGCTGCCGCGATTGCCCCCGATGGCGATGTAGAGATAGTCGCGCAGCCAAGAAGAGAGCGAGATGTGCCAGCGCCGCCAAAATTCTGTGATGCTCCGCGACTGATAAGGCGAGTCGAAGTTGATGGGAAACTTGTATCCCAACATGAGTCCGATGGCAATCGCCATGTCGGTGTAGCCGCTGAAGTCGCAATAAATCTGCAAGGCATACCCATACACCCCGAAGAGATTTTCCAGCCCGGTGTATTGCAAAGGAGAGTCGAACACTCGGTCCACGAAGTTGATGCTGATATAGTCCGAAATGACAGCCTTTTTGAACAATCCAATGCAAAACAAAAACACGCCCCGCCCGAAATCTTCCCTTGAAACAAAAAGCGGCTGGCGAATCTGGGGCAAAAAGTCGGCAGCCCGCACTATCGGCCCAGCCACCATTTGGGGGAAAAACGTGACGAAAAAAGTATAGTCCCAAATATCGTCGAGCGCCTTCAACTGGCCCCGATACACATCAATCGTGTAGCTAAGCGACTGAAAAGTGAAGAACGAGATGCCCACTGGCAGGAAAATGTCGAATGGCCCGATGCTTGCGCCAGTCAGCCCGTTCCACCATCCGGCCAAAAAGTTGGTGTATTTGAAATAGCCCAACATCCCCAAA
The DNA here is from genome assembly GCA_026129545.1 of Saprospiraceae bacterium. Lineage (NCBI taxonomy): Bacteria > Pseudomonadati > Bacteroidota > Saprospiria > Saprospirales > Saprospiraceae > Saprospiraceae bacterium. The sequence continues at coordinate 240,669 of JAHCHX010000003.1, read as the reverse complement.
TTGGCCACAAGGCTTAGCACCAACAGCCACTTTTTCTTTTGTTTCGTGTCGGCCTGCTCTATCCATTTGGCGAGATTAAAATCCACCACTACGCTTGCCACCAACAGCAAGAAGTAGATGCCGCTGCTTTTGTAATAGAAAAAAATGGAGAACACGATGCCCCACAAAATGCGCAGCCTATCGCGCGGCTGCAACAATTTGTAAATCAGCATGAACCCCAGAAAGAAAAATAAAAAAAGGCCGCTGCTAAATATCAGCGGCGACTCCGGGTGATAGACAAACTGAGCGAGAATTTTGGCGAGGTCGAAGTGGAACACGATGCTGTGGCAAACTCAAAAAACGGGGGCAAAAGTAAAAATTGGCTGCTGGAGAACGAGAGTTAACACGGCATTTTCAAAACGCTCTTGACAAATTGAAAAATTCCCCATTATGTTTGTACCAAAATTCAGCCTATGGCACTGCTGAAAACCTCCTCCGTAGTTATTTATTGCTTCCTTCTTCTGCCAATTTTTGAGCAGCGTTACCCCAAAAAGGTGTGCAGCCTCGACGAGCCTGCCGACCTTCAAGAATTGGAATCCAAGAATACTTCTGTTTCTTCGAGCGATGTCCTGTACACCTACCTCGCCAAAATTAATACCGCCCTTAACACGCCCTACGCGAAGTACATTATCAGGAACATTGCGGAGCCTGATAAGGCCGCCTCTCATTACCAACGTTTTGGCGCTGAAACCCTTCGAGTTATCACCATCAGTAAATCGTACTACGAAAACCTGGCCGACAACGCCACCGATCGGGAGGCTTTGCTGATATGGATTTTGGCGCACGAAGCCTCCCACCACACACATGGCGACATCGGTTTTGACGACAAAATAGAGGGCAAAAACCTGATTAAAGAAATATTGGCCGACCAACGGGCAGGATATGCAGTAGGAAAAGCCACCAACATTAGCATTGACTTTTTCGACACCTATTTGCCCAAAATACTCTCCTACACTTCGCATACCAGCACGCACCCTTCGCGCCGATACAGGATTATGGCTGCCAAGGGAGGATGGCTGCAAGCGAAAATGGAGAATGTGAGCGATGGCGGGACTAAGGTTATTGGTGGAGTGACCTACAAGAATAAACTCGAATCAGATGGCGATAGAGTCTGGGGAGAATATTCAAATACTGACATGAATGGAATCGGGATGACCACTTACACGGATGGCGATATTTACATGGGTAACAAAAAAGACGGTTCAAAATCTGGTTATGGACTTTATCTATACAAGGACGGTGCAAGCGATTTTTCGAGTATATTCTTTGGGAAATGGAGCAATGACAGAATAAATGGAAAAGGAGCAAAATATTGGCTTAGTGGCGATAAATACGAAGGTGAATTCAAAGACAGTCAAAAAAACGGCTACGGCACTTACTATTGGCCTAGTGGCAACAAATATGTAGGTGAATGGGCAAACGACAACATGAACGGCTACGGCACTCTCTACTACACCGATGGACGTATTTTTCAAGGTCTTTGGAAAGACGATAAACGGCACGGCCAAGGCGTTTTGTATCAAGGCTCTACGGTCATTCAGTCCGGCTGCTGGCAAAATGGCACCCATGTCGGCGAAACCTGCAATTAATTGACAACCCAAACTTTACATGAGCTCGATACTGTTTTCAGACAAAATACCTTACTTGCTCACCGTGCTGATAGGTTTGGCAGCGTACCAGTTGAACAACCTTATACAACTCCAATCGGACTCGCCAACACTGACCTGCCGATTCGTAGCCGTGAGCCAGAAAGCAGTGGAGGGAGGCATCGAAAAAAACTTGGAATGTGAGTTATTAAACCTAAGCCGGAAAACCGCCCTGCGCGATTTGACGTTTAATGTGACTTATCGGAGCGTTTTGCCGTCTCCAAAAAAAGTAATGAACCCTGACATTGTGGCCGTAGCGCCATCCGAGATTTTGCCCGACTCTTTGAGACGGTCTTCGTATGACCTCATGAACGAATACCACATCCCGGTGATACAGCCCAACACGAGATATATTTTGACATTGACCGTCCAGCATCATCCCGACATCAAGGAACACCCCAAATTGTACTTGAAATCATCTGATAATGTTCGTCTGGTAGGCCCCGGTTTAGAAGTATTTCTTCTGAAAAATCAGGCCAGTATCAACCTCGCACTCTTGCTCTTGTGGCTTCTTTTCATCTTGGTGTACATGATTTTTCTTCCTCCAATCAAAAAGACAAAACAATGAAACAGTTGCAACTTCTCATCACTCTCTTGGCGGCGATTTCCTTTTCGAATGTGGCGGCTCAAGGAAAAGAATACTCGTGCCAACTGCTCGACCCCGACAATTATGGCGTTGATTTTTATCTGAAAGGCAGCGATGGAACAGTCTTAAAGTCAGACAAAAATGGCGTGATAAAGGTGTCCAAGTCTCAAATGGACAAGTTTGCGAACGAAACCTTTACGCTTCATTTTTCCAACACAATGGCCTACCTGCTCTACCGGAACCACGTTTACTTCCAAAACGGGCAGAATATCTCAGACCCTCATTATGACTACGACAACATCAAGTTGTCGCAACTTCTCATCGCCTCTTCGAAGACTTACTACGTTCGCCGAAAGGAGAACCGGTTGGAAGACAAAGACATAGCTAAAGACAAGCATTGAGGAGAATTTCGCCTTTTTCAATGCGGAAACACCTCCCCCGCCATCCGCAAACCCTCCCCAAACGCTGCACGATTCATACCCAACTCAGCCTGCACATCGTCGAAAAAAGCCACCAAATTTTCCGTCGCCATGTTGCCCGTCAGGTCATCTTTCGCCATCGGGCAGCCGCCGAAGCCGCGCATGGCGCCGTCGTAGCGGCGGCAACCGTTGCGCCAAGCGGCATCTATTTTTTCGCGCCAGTTGTGCGGCAGCGTGTGCAGGTGCGCGCCGAATTCGATATCCGGGTAAGCAGGAATCAAATTTCCGAACAAATAGGAGATATTTTGCGGGTTGGAGCAACCAATCGTATCCGACAACGAGAAAATTTTGATGCCAAAAGGCACCAGCGCATCCACCCATTTGTGCACAATCTCCACATTCCACGGGTCGCCGTAAGGATTGCCAAAACCCATCGAAATATAAAGCACCAACTGTTTGTTGTGCTGTTCGCAGAGTTCCTGAATCGCCTTCGTGCGTTCCACGCTTTCGGCGATGGTGGCGTTCGTGTTGCGCAACTGAAACGTCTCGCTGATGCTGAACGGGTAGCCCAGATACTGGATTTCGGGGAAACGACAGGCATCCTGCGCCCCGCGCTCATTGGCCACAATGGCAAGCAATTTCGTCGCCGTGTTGGAAAGGTCTAACTTTGCCAGCACCTCGGCAGTGTCGCGCATCTGCGGAATCGCTTTGGGGCTGACAAACGACCCAAAATCAATCGTGTCGAAACCCACGCGCAACAGCTGGTTGATGTAGGCGGCTTTCACGTCGGTTTCGATAAAGTCGTTCAGCCCCTGCATGGCATCGCGGGGGCATTCGATGAGTTTGATAGTGGATTGCGGCAAGGTGGTGAAGTTTTGTGGTAGGGCAAGTTCCTACGATTTATGTTGGTCAGGCTAAACAAATTTGGATGGCCAAAGTTAGTGGTGTTCCGTTCAACAAATCAACCAATCAACCCGCCCGACCAGCTCTTTCGGGTGGGCAAATCAACAAAGCATGAAAAATAAAGGATTGCTGACGCTGCTTGGCTTTGCGCTCATCATCATTGGATTTTCGGCGCTTATCCTTCAATTGGTGGGCGTGCAATGGGTGTTTCTTTCCTTTTTGGAAAAAATGGGGCGACTGTTCGCCTTCGTGGTGAAAATCATCATGGTCATCGCGGGCTTCGTCGTCATCGTGTTGGCGCGAACGGACTGGGAGCGCGAGCGGCGGGAGAGCGGGGGAGAGCAATGACGTGTGCATATCAACATCCCCCCCCCCCACGTCAGCCAAGTCGGAACTTTCAGCCGTGCCCCTCATGTTTTCACGCCGATTTTTTTCCTGCAACCCCCAACTCGCGTCGCCCCCGACTGCAAACTGACTCTAATGACACACCTGCAAATTTTCGGCGAACCCATCATTGACGAGAAAGCCATCGAGCAAATCCGCCGATGCGCCTCTTCGCCCGACGACCTCGGCACCTTGACCGCCGACGCGCACTATGGCTACGGCCACCCCATCGGTGGCGTGATGGCGTACAAAGACAAAATCAGCCTTTCCGGCGTGGGCTTCGATATCGCCTGCGGGAACAAAGCCTGCCAAACAAACATTCGCGCCGCCGACCTCGACACCGAGAAGGCGATGGACGAAATTTTCAAGCAAATTGGCTTCGGCATCGGTCGCCCCAACCCCAAGCCCATTGACCACCCGGTATTCGACCTCATCGCCAAGGCCGAGTTCAAGCCTCAGCGCAAAATGATTCAAGCCGCCATGAACCAACTCGGCACGGTTGGCTCCGGCAATCACTTCGTGGATTTGTTTGAGGACGAAGAAGGCTGGGTATGGGTGGGTGTTCACTTCGGGTCGCGCGGTTTCGGCCACAAGACCACCACGGGCTTTATCGCCCTTTCCAAAGGCAAAACCTTCGACGACCATGTGAACGAAGGCGGCATGGACGCACCACCCATCCTCTTCGACGCAAACTCAGAACTTGGTCAGGACTATCTCGCTGCCATGCGCCTCGCTGGCGAGTATGCTTACGCTGGCCGCGATGTGGTGGTAGCCAAAGTGCTGGAAATCCTCGGTGCGGAGTCCGTCTTCGAAGTCCACAACCACCACAACTTCCTGTGGGAAGAGGCGCATTTCGGCGAGAAATACTACGTCGTGCGAAAAGGGGCCACTCCTGCTTTTCCGGGCCAATATGGTTTCATCGGGGCGAACATGTCCGACATTTCGGTAATTGTGAGAGGAGTGGATTCAGATTTGAGCAAAAAAGGCTTGTACTCAACGGTGCACGGCGCGGGCCGCGCCATGAGCCGCAACAAAGCCGCCGGGAAAAAGCGCTGGAAAAACGGCAAGGTGGAATACCTGACAAAAGGGGAGGTGGACTGGCCAAAAGTGAAAAAAGAGATAAAGAAAAAAGGCATCACACTGCGCGGCGGCGGTGCCGACGAGGCACCAGAGTGCTACAAAAAACTTTATCAAGTGCTGGCCTTCCACGAGGGCACCATCGAAATATGCCACCGCCTCAAGCCCATCGGCGTGGCGATGGCCGCGCCGGATATGTACGACCCGTACAAGGATTGAGCGCAATTTGGCAGTGTGCCAATCTCGATGTTTTGGGACAGGTTGTGCTTATTTGGGAGTGGGGTGATTGCCCAAAAACTTGGTGAATCAAGGTATTGATTGACGGGCCCCTATCGTTCGTGCCAGACCCGAAAGCGTTTCGTCAAAGCCCGGTAGCCACTGTTTTGGTGCCCCGCTCGGCGATAAGCCGACCGCGCACATTGAGGTCGCGGTAGAGTTCAAGCGGCTCCAAGGCTGCCCCGCTGCGCCGCCGGGCCTCTCGCAGCAAAGGCCGCACGTCGGTGCGAAACGCATCCTGCAACAGTGTCTGGGCGCGTGTCACATCGTTGTCGGCTTGTGCTTCCCGAAGCGCATCCCTATCCACCAGCAGCGCCTGTGCGAATGCCAATCGGATGGCCTCCAAGCTTTGCATGAGGTCTTCGAGCGGGTCCTTGAGGTTGTGGCTGGCATCAATCATCCATGCCAATTCGTTCGCCTCCATTCCATCCACCAATTCATTGAAAATGAGAAAAAGTTGATATGGCCTGATGCTGCCAGTAGTGAGGTCGTCGTCGCCGTATTTGCTGTCGTTGAAATGAAAGCCGCCGAGTTTGCGAAGCATGAGGAGCGTCGCCACGATTTGTTCAATGTTGGTGTTTGGCAGATGATGGCCGAGGTCCACCAAGCAAAAGGCTTTTTCCCCGCAGCATTGCGCCAGAAAATATGAGGTGCCCCAATCTTGCACGACCATTGAGTAAAAATTAGGCTCATAAGGCTTGTACTCTATGAACATTCGCCAATCATCCGGCAAATGGCGATAGATTTCTTGCAAGGCTTCCTGTGTGTGTAGCAAGGCTCGGCGAAAGTCCAATTGTCCCGGGAAAGATGAGCCGTCGGCCAGCCACACGGTGATGGCTTTCGAGCCGAGTTGCCGCCCTATTTCGATGACTTCCAGATTGTGCTCGATGGCTTGCTGGCGCACCGCGGGGGTCACGTTGCACAGGGAGCCAAATTTGTAGGAGAGGTGCTGCCCCGGCTGGTCTTGGAAGGTGTTGGAATTGACAGCGTCGAAGCGGATGCCGAGCGCATCGGCCTGCTCACGGGTGGCAGCCGGGTCAGTGGGCACGTCCCAGGGAATATGCAGTGAAATAGCGCCTGCGGAGCGGGTGAGCGCGTGCAAAAGCCCCGCGTCGTCGAGTTTTTGTGTCAAATTGCCCGGCTCTCCTCCGATAGGGAAACGCCCAAATCGCGTGCCGCCCGCTCCCAATGCCCAGCTCGGCACGGCTACCTGAAAGGCGGCGACACGTTTCGCTATGTCGTCGGCGCGAAGTCCTTTTTTATCGAGTTGCTGCTCCAAAAAAGCATATTGCGCTCGATGTTCGCCGATGCGTTTGTCGTTGTGTGCTTCGATGTGAGAGGTATGAATCGTCACGTTGGGTTGGTTTTATTGATTTTGACAAACCGTCTTTAGAAGACAGACGACTTCGGCAAAAATCGGATTCCAGCGAAAGACATCATGGGTAAGTTTTGCCTTTTTTAGAAAGATGAAAAAGAAAGGCCCTTGCGAACGAGGCTTCCCATCACGCGCTCACCGCACAAAAGCCGCCGCCATGCCGCCGTCCACATTCAGCATGCTGCCCGTGCTTTTGTCGAGGAGGGCGACGAACGCGAACACGGCATTGGCAATGTCTTCCGGGCGAATGATTTCGTGCATCAGGTTGCGTTGGGCATAGTATTGCGGCAACTCCTCCACGGAGATGCCGTAGGCTTTGGCTCTGCCTTCGGCCCACGCTCCCTCCCATATTTTGCTGCCTATGATGACACCGTCCGGGTTCACCGTGTTCACCCGAATTTTATCCTGCGCCACCTCGGCGGCCAACAGTCGCGTGATATGTTGCTGGGCGGCCTTGGCTGCGCCATAGGCGATGTTGTTGGGGCCAGCCACGAGGCCGTTTTTACTGGCGATATGCACGATGTCGCCTCCCAATCCCTGCGCTCGCATGATGGCTACGGCATTTTTATCCAAGAGAAATTGTCCTTTCACGAGCACGTCTTGCAAGAGGTTCCAATCGTCGAGGGTGGTGTCGAGCAGGGGTTTTGAAATGGCCAAACCCGCGCTGTGCACCACGATGTCAACGCCCCCGAACATCAGGCAGGTGCGAGCGAAGGCTTGTTGCACGGATTCGGCGTTCGTCACATCGCAAACGGTGTAGGCTGCGGCATCGCGGGAATATGATTTCGCGGCCTCGACGAGGCGTTCTTCCACAATGTCGGCAAGCATCACGTTGGCACCTTCGGTAGCCAGTTTGTCTGCGATGGCCTTGCCGATGCCACCGCCAGCCCCCGTCACCAATGCCACGCGGCGGGATAGCGGTTTTTCTTTTGGCATACGCTGCAATTTGGCTTCCTCCAACAGCCAATACTCAATATTGAAGGCTTCCTGACGGGGTAGGGCAGTGTATTCGGAAATGGCCTCCGCGCCGCGCATCACGTTGATGGCGTTGAGATAAAATTCGCTGGACACCCGTGCCGTCTGTTTGTCTTTTGCAAAAGTGAACATCCCCACGCCCGGATAGAGCAACACGACCGGGTTGGGGTCGCGCATTCGAGGGCTATCGGGGTGCTTGCATGCCTCATAGTAGGCGGCATATTCGCGCCGGTAGCTCTCGAATGCGGGTGATAAGGCTGACTGGATGGCACGGAGGTCGGACGTGTCCGCATCGGGAGCGATTGGCAAGACCAAAGGCTGGATTTTGGTGCGCAAAAAGTGGTCGGGACAGCTGGTGCCAAGCGGGGCCAGTTGTCCCAAATCGTGCGAGTTGATGAACTCAAGCACCCGTTCGTCGTCGGTGAAGTGGCCAATCATTCGGCGGTGGCTCGAGCACAACCCGCGCAATACTGGGGCGATGCGGGCTGCTTGTGACTGGCGGGCTTCCGCTTGGAGGCTTTTGACTTTTGAGCCTCCGAACACCGGGCGTTTTTTGCCCAGATGCCGCTCGATGTGCGCGGATGCCATTTCGATGACTTCGAGGCTGTTGATGTAGCAAGCGTGAGAGGTGTCGCCCCAAGTGAAAAGGCCGTGCCCGCCCAGCACGATGCCTCGAATGTCGGGGTTTTCTTGCAGGCATTTTTCCATCTGCAGCGCCAAGTCGAAGCCGGGGCGTTGCCAAGGCACCCACCCCATAGCGTCGCCCCAAATATCGCGGGTGGTGGCGCGGCTTTCTTTGGCTGCGGCCACCGCGATGACGGCATCGGGGTGGAGGTGGTCAATGTGTCGGAAGGGGAGCAGGCCGTGAAGGGGTGTGTCAATGCTCGGCGCGGCACTATCGAGGTCGAAAAGGCAATGGCGTTGTAGTTCCACGATTTCGTCCTCCCATTCGATGCCTCGGTATCGGTTTTTCAGTTGGTGCAGTTTTTCCACATACAGGCCTGCGATGCCCCTGCGCGTGAGGGTTCCGATGTCGCCGCCAGAGCCTTTCACCCACAGCACCTCTACTGCCGCGCCAGTGAGCGGGTCGCGTTCGATGGTTTTGCAGGATGTGTTGCCGCCGCCATAATTGGTGATGCGCAGGTCTGCCCCCAAAATGTTGGAGCGGTAGAGAAAGAGCGCGATTTCGTCGCCCGCCAATTCGGCGGCTTTTTGTTCGTCCCAGAGATACTTGACGTGATTGAACGCAGCAGGCACGGTCATGGAATTTTGTTTGAAAAAATATATTGACGCAAAAAGGGGGGGCTCCCGCAAGGGTTTGTGGGGGTGAAATGTGGGGCGTAAAGTTAGGTTGTGCGGGGCGAGTTTGGCTGGTTGCTTTTTTTCGTTTTGCGTGTTTTTTTTTCTGTAAAATGCTCACCTTGGCGCTCGGAAAAAATTCATCAACATCGGCAAAATGTTTTCAAAACTCGGCGCCCGCCTCGAAAGCGTGCAGGAATTTGAAAAAGCGCCTGTGCCAGCCACGCGATGGAAAAGTTGGCGCAGCTTTCTTGGAATGTACGCGGGCGAACATACCGCTGGCACGGAGTTCGTCATCGGCCCGTTGTTCGTGGCGCACGGGGTTGCGGCGGGCGACTTGGTGCTAGGGTTGTTGGTGGGCAACTTGTTGGCTGTGTTGAGCTGGGCGTTCCTTTGTGCGCCCATCGCGGTGCGGGAGCGCATCACCCTGTATTTCAAGCTGGAAAAAATTTGCGGGAAACGGTTGGTCACGCTCTACAATCTCGTCAATGCGCTGATGTTTTGTTTTCTCGCAGGCTCCATGATAGCTGTGTCGGCCACGGCGGTGGGTATCCCTTTCGATTTGCCGATGGCCAAGCTGTCTGATTGGCTACCCTCGGGCGTGGGCTGGGTTGTCACGGTGTTGGTTGTTGGGGTGGCGACGACGCTGGTGGCCATGCTTGGCTACGACCAAGTGTCGCGCTTTTCCAACTTGGCTGCCCCGTGGATGATTCTGGTCTTTCTTGCGGCAGCCATTGCTGTGTTGCCGGAGTTGGGTGTCAGCGACGCGGGCGATTTTTGGTCGGTTGCCGAAAGTAAAATTTGGACAGGTGTGCCGATAGAAGGGCAATCGAAATTCGGCTTTTGGCACGTTTTGTTTTTTGCGTGGTTTTGCAACATGGCTATGCACATCGGCATGGCGGATTTGTCGGTGTTGCGCTATGCCAAGTCGTGGCACGCGGGCTTTGCCTCCGCAGGCGGAATGTTTGTCGGGCATTACTTGGCATGGTTGGCATCGGGCATTCTGTACGCTGTTTTTTTGCAAAAAAGCCAAAACGCGCAAGAATTTGCTCCCGGCCCCATCGCCTACTATGCCGCTGGCGTGGCGGGCGCGGTGTGCGTCATCGTGGCAGGCTGGACCACCGCCAACCCGACCATCTACCGCGCGGGACTGGCGGTGCAGGCTGTGATGCCTGCTTCAAAAACATGGAAAGTGACTTTAATTGTAGGATTGATAACCACCGTGGCGGCTTGTTTTCCCGCATTGGTCATGCGCCTGCTCGATTTTGTGGCGCTCTACGGCCTTTTGCTGATGCCGATGGGGGCCATCATTTTCATGGATGTTTGGATATTCCCGAAATGGGGGCTTCAAAGCAATTTGGCGGCGCTGCGGCATCTGCACTGGAACTGGGCTGCGGCGCTTACTTGGTTCTTGACGCTTGGGGCCTGTGTCTTCATCAATCGTGCCTTCGGGGTGGAGATATTCTTCCTTGGTTTGCCGGGGTGGTTTGTGGCAGTCGCCGTGTATGCGCTGCTGAGTTATTTTTTTCAAAAAAAGACGGCATGAAAAAAGGTATTTTCCACTTGTTGCGAGCACTTGGTTTAGTGCTGACCTTGCTGCCCTCCATACTTGTATTTGAAGGAAGCATCACGCTCGACACTCACAAAACGCTTATGCTGTTGGGATGCCTTGCGTGGTTTGGCGCCATACCTTTTGGAAAAAGAAGTGATGCGGATGATTAGGCTGTCGCTTCATTCCAATTCCCCCTCGAGCGAATCTGGCGGGAAGACAAGGTTTTCGTCGCCGGGTCGGAAGGTGTCAACAGGCATCAACTCATCAAAATTGACACGGTTCACCAACCAATAGCCTTTGACCCGCAACAATCCCAAATAACCGGGCAGCGGCTCGCCCAATTCGTCTTCAAAGTGGTAGCTGCAAATAGCGGAGTCGCCCGTGATTTGGCACTGCAGGTTGAGCAGCACATTGTTTTCCCAATCCAACGTGTCGGTACCCTTGTTGTAGCTGGCCAGTTCATCCACATAGAGCAGCGCCTCGCCCGTGCTGAGCTCGCGTGCGCAGTCGAACCGATTTTTGTCAATACATGCTTGCCATGTTTGCGCGGTTTCCTCAGGCGAAAGATAGGGTGGGGAAGTACAGCCAATGATGAGCGATACTAAAGTCAGGCCGCCAAGCGAAAGGTGCTTCATTGAGTCAATAGTTAACGTAACGTATTCGATAACACGCTCAAAGGTAACAGGATTTTGAAGCGCGGTTTTTTTTCTTGAAAAACAGTTTGGTTTTCAAAAAGGCTTGCGCGTACATTTGCCGCCGCTTTTGCGATTTGGGCGCATAGCTCAGCTGGTTCAGAGCACCTGCCTTACAAGCAGGGGGTCGGAGGTTCGAATCCTTCTGCGCCCACAGAGCCACCTCGGACGGGGTGGCTTTTTTTGTTTGTGAACTCTTTTAAAACCATCCGAAACCCAGGGTTGAATAGGTGTGGCATGACCACTCGTGGGAATCATACTTTATCATTGCTCTCAAAGCGGTCATGCCACACCTGCCCAACGCTGGGTTTTGAAACAGTTTCTTGGCGTATATATCAGCCTTTTAAAAGCGAATCGGCCAACACCGCTAGTTTTGCGCCCAATTCCACGTCGTTTTTATCGAGCGCCTCTTTGGCGTATGCAAACAACGCGGCAGGAGCCGATGTGTCCGCAAGCGCCGCTCGCACCCGCCCGTCGGTGGCGGCCAAGGTCATCGCCTCTTCTCTTGAAGGCAGCACGGTGAGCGCCGCCAATTGCCCCAAGTTGTTGCCCGTCAGGACGTTGCTGTAGCGAATGCCCGCGGGCAACCCATCGAAGCCAATGCCGAGCGCTGTCACCTGCTGCACCACCTCAAAAATGGCATCGCCGCTGGCGCGAGCGTAGTAGAAGCGCCCCATGCGAGCCACCAAATCAATTTTGTGTGGGTCAATGCGGCCATTTTCGGTCAGCACCTCCTCCGCGATGTGCATCAGCACGATGTTGCAGATGATTAAGTTGCCTGCTCCTCCCTTGTCGCCAAGCGGGAGTATCTTGTCCACCCTGCATTCCATGTGCACGGGGCTTTCGGCCACCCGAAAGGGTTTGACTTTTTCGGATGGCAGCGGCGTGAATCCCGCTTTTTCAAACTCATTCACCTCGGCGGGATATTCGACGCTGCATAGCGCCATCTGACGAACGATGCGGTGCGGCACGACATTGATGACTACCTCGCCCGTTTCTTCCACATTTTTCAAAGTGTCTTTCGTCGTGTTGTTGGACACGCGGCGATTGCTGGAAAAAATTAGAATAGGCGGGTTGCTGCTGAAGGCGTTGAAAAAACTATACGGTGCCAGATTGGGCACCCCATCGGTGCTCAATGTGCTGGCAAAGGCAATCGGACGAGGTGCCACCGCACCCAGAATAAATTGGTGCAAGTCTTTGGTGGCGATTTCAAGCGGGTCAATCCTTAACATGGTAACACAAATTGAAAATCTTTTGAAAACGGCGACAAAAGTAGCGCCTTGCCGATGCAGCACGTCGGATATTTGTGCTTCGTTTTTCGAGAAAAACAAAATCAAACATGGATAAGTCCTCTCTTATGCGCATTGGCGCGTTCGCATTGTTAGCCGCTTTGGTGTTTGCATGGTACCAATACCGCCAACCCCGGTTCAGGGCGGGCGATATGGCACCCGATTTTGAAGTCACTTTGGCCGATGGTCAGAAAGCGCGACTCCACGATTTGAAAGGGAAATATGTGTTGCTCCACTTCTGGGGAAGTTGGTGCGGTCCCTGCCGGGCCGAGAACCCCAAACTGGCCGCTATTTACCAAAAATACAATGGCCAAGGCTTTGAGGTGTTCAGTGTGGGCATTGAAAAGACCGAGCTGGCGTGGCAACGCGCCATTGAGCGCGACGGATTGACGTGGCGCCATCACGCCATGGAATCGGCGGATTTTGGCGGCAGCGCCTCCCGGCTTTACAACATCAAAGCCATTCCCGCCACTTTTTTGCTCAACCCCGATGGCGACATCATGGGCGTGAATTGGCAGCCTGCGCAAATCGAAAAAATGCTCGCCGAACGTTTGGCCGCTCGCTGACAAAATGGCGCGTCTGGGGGCAGGGCATAAAAATTGTGCATTGCCCTTGTGCCCAAACTCACCTGTGTTTGAAGACCAACTTTTTATGAAAAAAACACTCAAAAAGATATTCGATATGATGGAAAAAGAGAGCCACGCGCCCGAAATGGAAGCAACGGAAGAACAGGAGGTGATGGCGGCCGAACCGCCCGAATCCCCATCAACTGACGAAAAATTGCGCGAGTTGCAAGAACAATTGGACGAAAGCCGCAACAAGTATCTTTATCTCTATTCGGATTTTGAAAACTTCAAGCGCAACACCGCCCGCGAAAGAATGGACCTAATCCAGACTGCCGGACGTGACATCCTGACAGCCCTTTTGCCTATTTTGGACGATTTTGACAGGGCGGAAAAAAGCGACGCACTGACGGAAGGCACCTCCCTCATACACCAAAAACTTGTCAACACGCTAAAAAGCCGCGGGCTTGTGGTCATTGACACCCAACCCGGCGACGAGTTCAATGCTGACGTGCATGAGGCTGTGGCGGAAGTGCCTGCCGCATCCGACGAATTAAAAGGCAAAATCATCGACATTCTCGAACCCGGCTACACGCTTGGCGAGCGCATCATTCGCTTTGCCAAGGTGGTGGTGGGGAAATAAGTGGGGTTTGGGTTAGTTGAGTGTCTGGTTGTTCGATAATCAAATAACCAAGTCAACAAATAACCGAATAACCAATCAGCACAATGACAAAAAGAGACTATTACGAGGTGTTGGGCGTAGCGAAAAACGCCAGCGCCGACGACATAAAAAAAGCCTACCGCAAAAAGGCTTTGGAATATCACCCCGACCGCAACCCCGGCGACAAGTCGGCGGAAGAAAAATTCAAGGAGGCAGCAGAGGCGTATGATGTGTTGAGCGATGCCGACAAAAAAGCGCGTTACGACCGCTACGGCCATGCTGGCGTGGAAGGTATGGGCGGCGGGCCCGGGGGCGGATTCCAAGGGATGGACATGGACGAAATCCTGCGTCGCTTTGGCTTCGATACCGATGATATTTTCGGCGAGTTTTTTGGCGGTGGCAGACGACGCGGTGGCGGCGGCGCGCGGCCTCGCGGCGAGCGCGGCACCAACCTGCGCATCAAAGTAAAAATGACTTTGGAAGAAATCGCCAGTGGGGTCAATAAGAAGATAAAGGTCAGGAAGCAAGTCACTTGCGGCACTTGTGGTGGCTCCGGCGCCCGCGATGCCAACTCTGTGGAGACTTGTAGCACTTGCCGAGGGTCGGGCATGGTCAACCGCGTCACACAGACACCTTTTGGCATGATGCAGACTGCCGCTCAGTGCCCTACTTGCAATGGTTCGGGGCAGACCATCAAGTCACCATGCAACGTATGCAGAGGTGACGGGCGCGTGTTTGGCGAGGAGACGATTGATGTGGATATACCTGCTGGCGTGCACGAGGGCATCCAACTTTCCATGTCGGGCAAAGGCAATGCCGGAGCCAAAGGCGGCCCGCCGGGGGATTTGGTCATCACCATCGAAGAGATTCCGCACGACGAATTCACCCGAGAAGGCAACAACATACACTACGAACTCTTCCTCAATATCGCCGATGCGGCGCTTGGCTCCAAATTGGAAGTGCCCACTTTGGATGGCAGGGCACGCATCACGGTGCCGGCAGGCACTCAGTCCGGGAAAGTTTTTCGCCTGAAAGACAAAGGGCTGCCGGCGCTCCAGAGCTATCAGCGTGGCGACCAGCTGATTCATGTCAATGTGTGGACGCCCAAAAAGCTGACCGACGAGGAGCGTCGTTTGCTGGAAAAACTGCGCGAGATGCCCAATTTCACACCCGCTCCGGCAAAGGAAGACAAAAGTTTCTTTGAGCGGGTGAAAGATGTGTTTAGCTGAGCATCGTAGAGAGGGTGCGAGCACACGACTGGACATTTTCAAATTTGCCACGAAGTCACAAAGACGCAAAGCAAAATACGCATTGATAGTCAACGCAAATCAGTCCCGTCCGCTTCACTTGGCCGGGCAAGCCCCTGAGTACAGGGTCTGACAAGGTGGCCTTGAACGGACGTTGCTCGTAATCCTTTGAAAATCACACAAATCAATCAAGGGAATCCCTGCCTTGCCAACGGGCAGGTTCAAATCCTCTTCAATCTGGGTAGACTTGCCGCATTTTGTGCCATTGTGCCTTCGCAGCACAAAAATAATGTCCAATAGTGTGGGGTGTGAGGCAGGGATGAGGATGTTTGAGAGAAATTTTTGAACGGCATCTTCTTTTTTTCCGAAACGACTTTACCTTTGCACTCCATTTTGACGATAGCTCTTAAAAATGGCTCCTAATAACCCTCGATTGCACTTAATGACCCTACTAACGGCCACGTGGCGGAATTGGTAGACGCGCCACTTTGAGGGGGTGGTGTCCTTACGGATGTGCTGGTTCGACTCCAGTCGTGGTCACAGAAAAATGCAAGACCTCCGGGCGTTTCGGCGCTTCGGAGGTTTTTGTTTTTCTACCGTGTCTTCAAGTCCTCAAGTCTTCCTGATGCCTTTAGCAATTTCAGCACCGCGAGTTTGTAGCCGAACACTTGCTGCCAGTAGTTCGTCTCGGCTTCGGAAAGCGCCGTTTGTGCGTTGAGCAGGTCGGTGAGCGGCACCACTCCTTCCCGATATTGCAGCAGCAGTTTGTCGGTGATTTCGCGGGCCAATGCCACGTTGTCCGATTGATATTCCAACACCCGGATGGCATTTTGGAGCTCTTCGCGTGCTTGGCGGAATTCGAGTGCCTTGATGCCTTCCAACTGGTGGCGGTCTTCGTGCAGTTTTTTGGCCTCCAATTGCAATACGTTCACCTTCCTGTTGCGGCTGAATCCGTCGAATATCGGCACATCAATTTTCAAACCGAACACGGTGGCCCCATACCATGTGTTTTCGGGGTCGAACACGTTGCCATCATTGCGCCATGTTTGGTAAAAGGCGGTGGCGTAGGCGCTTAGGCTGGGCAGGCGCTCGGCCCATTTGCTGCGCGTCTGGATGCGATTGAGCTCGAGGCTGCGCAGAATGAGCAGATGTTCGGTGGTGCTTTCGGGTTCGAAAGGGAGCGATAGCCAACGGAGCGAATCGGCGGCTGGATTGCTCATGTCCTCCATGAGTTGGAGGCGTTCCTCGAACGGCACACCGCAGAGGTATTGCAGTGTCTGATGCAGCACGGAGATGCCCGTGAGCAGTTTTTGGCGTTGGGTTTCCAGGTTGGTGCGTGCCACTCGGATGCGTTTCACGTCGGTCGGGATGGCGTAGTCGTTGGCCAACTGGAGTTCGGCCATGCGTTGGAGGGCATCCAATTTTTCAGCGTTGGCATTGAGGGAGCGGAGTAGTTGCTCGGTTTGGAATGTTTGATAAAAAACGGTGGCGGTGTTGAAGATAATTTCCTCCTCAGAGCGTGCCACCAGCAGGTCGGACACGGCGCGTCCGGCGGTGATGGCGGGGATTCCACGAAACAAGGACTCGTCGTATATCCGTTGTGTGATGGTCACAGAGGTGAGCATTTGCCACGGACGACCGAATTGGGCCGGCACGATGCTGCCCTCGGCGAGGCCAAAGAGTGTGCCCGGCAGCAGCTGAGTGGGCAGCACGGGCGCATATTCGTAGGTGATGCCGCCCGCTATTTGCGGATAGGCGGCGCTGCGGGCTTCTTTCAGCCGAAGCTCGAATCCCTCGCGTTCGAGTTGTGCTTTCTTGAGTTGTGGGCTGTGCGCGAGCGCCAAATCGAGGCTTTCACCGAGCGTGACGGTGCGGGTGCCGGGCTGGGCGGCCGTTTTTAAAATGAAAAATGCCCAAAAGATGAAAAAACCGTACCTTTTCATAGCGCGAAGGTACGGTTTTGGGCGTGTCCGTTTGGGCGAGGTTGTTTGTTATTCCGCGCTCACGATTTTCCCCGAAAACAATCTCCCCTGTGCGTCGGAGATTTTGAAAAAAATATGTAAAAACTTAGGCATCCAACCCAAGTCAATGTAAAATTGTTTTAGCGAATACATCTGGTTCATGGAGTTATCGAATGACATATCGGTATTGAAGGATTTGGTCATGGTCTTGCTTGCCAAGGTTGAGGCACTGGAATCCGAGAATGCTGCCCTTCGGGCGGAAGTTGCCGAATTGCGTTCGCGCCTAAAGATGAACAGCAAGAACAGTCACAAGCCGCCGTCGTCAGATGGTTTGTCCAAGAAACCGGGCCTTCCCAAAGAGCCGCCCAAAAAGAGCGGCGGCCAGTTGGGCCACAAAGGCAAGACGCTCAAGATGGTGGACACGGTGGACCACGTTGTGGTGCACCATGCCACATCCTGCTCCTGCTGTTCGAAGGATTTTTCCACTGCCGACGTGGTTGAAGTGGCCCAAAAGCGCCAGGTGTTCGATATTCCCGCACCCCGCATGGAGGTCACGGAGCACCAGTTGGGCGTGGCGGTCTGTTGTGGCAGGCAGCATTGGGGCTGTTTTCCGCCCGAGGTAGGCCAGCCTGTGCAGTACGGTTCCCGGATCAAGGCGCTGAGCGTCCTGTTGAACAACGACTACAAACTGCCGCTGGAGAAAATCGAGCAACTCATGGGCGACCTGTGGGGCTGTTCGTTCAACGAAAGCACCGCCCTGACGGCCAACGCTGGCATGTACCAAGCCCTTGAGCCGATTGAGGAACAAATCAAAACGGCGGTTTTGGCCTCCGATGTGGTTCATTTTGATGAAACGGGCATGCGGGTGGAGAAAAAACTCCACTGGTTCCACGTCGCCTCGACCGCGCTGTTCACCCACCTGTTCGTCCACAAAAAACGGGGCAAGGAGGCGCTCGAATCCGAAGCCTCGCTGCTCAAGGACTTCACCAAGCGGGCCGTGCACGACTGCTGGGCCAGTTATTTTGACTTTCAACAGTGCAAGCACGCCCTCTGTGGCGCGCACCTGCTCCGGGAACTGACCAATCTGGCGGAAAACGGCTCAAAATGGGCCTCCCAAATGCACCAGTTTGTCCTGCAACTCTACCAAGCCAGCCAAAAGGGCACCGGGTCGGTGGCCGACCCTCAAACCTGGCGGCACCACTTCGAGCAAATCTGCCAATCGGCCGACAGGGAAGAGCCGCCCCCCAAACAGGGCAAAAGAGGAAAGCCCAAAAACTCGAAGGGACGCAACCTGCTCAATCGCCTGGTCAAGCACCGGGACGAGTGGCTTGCCTTTGCCTTTGAGCAAAACGTGCCGTTCACCAACAACCAAGCCGAGCGCGACATCCGTTGCCTGAAGACCAAACAAAAGGTCGCCACCAATTTCCAAACCTTTAAAGGGGCGCAGCACTATGCACGCATACAATCATTTACCTCAACTCTACGCAAACATTCAATGAACGTGTTCCAGAACCTGACAAACGCTTTTGATAGGAAAACTATCGTTTTTAAGGCTGGCTAAGTTTTTACAAAAATATACCTTGATTCGCTAGGATTTGTCAGACGACCATGCTCGCTCTCCATGATTTTGAGCAGGCTGCCTGCGCTTTTAGGCATGCCCCAAACCCGGCGGCGCAAAGTATATAAACTGACTATTCGGGTTGCCATGCCTGCTTCTTTCTAAAAGCCACTCCCCGAAAAAATGCCACTGGCGAACCGTCCTGTTTGGTGATTTTTATGGCATAGTTTGAAATGGAGTTGCCCAAATGTTCCTCCGTGGCGGTGGCGGTCAGAACGTCGTTTTCAAAAACTGGTGCGATGTGTTCCACCGTGCAGTGAATCGAGACCGTGTGCCGCCCGCTTGAGTTGCAGGCAAATGCGAAGGCGCTGTCGGCCAGCGAAAATGTGATGCCCCCGTGCGCCACGCCAAAGCCGTTGAGCATCTCGGCCCGCACCTTCATGCGCAAGGTGCAGGTGCCTTCCCCCACCGACACGAGCTCCATGCCCATCCATTGGCTGAACGGGTCGTTGTCGTACATTTTGTGGAAAATCTCAAGAGGGAGCACGGGATTGCTGGTTGTGCGTTGTTTATTGATTGATTAAAGCTAGAGTTCAGGTACTTGATGTAGCCGTTGACCGATTTTATTGTCGTTTCAAATTTCGTTCTTCCTGTTTGAAGTTCTTCCTGTGTTATGTATCCTTCATCTTTGGCGGTAATGGCATCATCCAAAACCTCGAACAACCAACAACGAGCAATCAATAAAACCCCTGATTTTCCCTTGCCATTTTCCGCAACAGCGGGCTGCATCGGTAGCGGTCTTCCAGATATTCGACATAGAGCGAATCCAGTTTTTCCACGATTTTTTCGATGCCGATTTCGTCGGCCCAAGCGAGCAACCCTTTGGGATAGTTGACCCCTTGCGTCATGGCGAGGTCAATGTCGTCGCGGCTGGCGACGCGCAGGTAGAGTGCGTCGGCGGCTTCGTTGATAAGCATGGCGAGGATGCGGCTGGCGATTTCGCGTCCGAGGTTTTCGTCGCGGGTAGGTTCGGGTTTCACGGCGCCTTCTCGATAGTCGTAGAATCCGCGCCCTGTTTTTTTGCCAAACAGGTGTGCATCCACGAGGCGTTTTTGGGTGAAAGAGGGTTTGTAGCGAGGGTCGTAGAAAAAATTGGAGAAAATCACTTCCGTCACGGCGTAGTTGATGTCATTGCCGATGAAGTCCATCAGTTCAAAAGGCCCCATGCGGAAGCCGCAGAGGTCGCGCATGGCCCAGTCAATGGTGGCGACATCCGCGATGCCTTCGTCGAAAATGCGCAGGGCTTCCCCATAATAGGGCCTTGCCACGCGATTGACGATGAAGCCTGGTGTGTCTTTGGCGATGACGGTCGTCTTGCCCCAGCTGTCAATGAGTTTTTTGCCGCGCTCCACCACATCTGGGCGGGTCTGAAGGCCGGGGATGATTTCCACCAGCCGCATCAGCGGGGCAGGATTGAAGAAGTGGACACCGAGTATGCGCTCTGGGTGTTTGAGTTGGGCACCCATAGCCGATATGGAAAGCGAGGAGGTGTTGCTGGCCAGAATGGTATTTTCGTCCACGATGGCCTCCATGCTCTTGAAAGCGATTTGTTTCTGTTCGATGTCTTCCACAATGGCCTCGATGATGATGGCGCAATCGCGGAATTCGCTCATGTGGTCGGTGAAGCGGACGCGGCTGAATAGGGAATATGCCTCGGCATCTGTGATTTTTCCTTTTTCGACGCCTAATTTCAAGGATGCCTGCATGCCCTTGCCAGCCTTGGCCAAGGCAATGGTAAGATTGTCGCATATCACCACTTGATGTCCGGCAGCAGCGGCGACTTGGGCGATGCCGCTGCCCATTGCTCCTGCGCCAAGTATGCCTATTGTGTCCATGAGAAAGGTTGGAGGGTTAGAAGGTTTCTGGTTTGGGGGTTTGAGGCTTGTTGGTTTGCTCGGCCAAGCGGAGCAGGCGGGGTTTATGGTTTTTTGAGGGCACAAACTTACATGAAACCTAAAACCTGTTTTTGCCAAAATTAAAGAAACCTTCGGAGCCGACATTCTGGGAATGTTCAGAAAAGCGTGTCAAACCTTCCTATATGTTTTTTTACATGTCGAACGCCGCACTCAAAAGAGCGTGAGTCTTCGAAAACCAAAACTCTGTGCCTCCGCGTCTCTGTGTTTTCTCATTGCCCGAACTGGGGTGGCACAGCTTTGTGGACACTCTCGGCATTCTGGTCACATCAACCTCCAAATCAGCAATCCCTCCCGAACATATATTCATCCGGACGGGTAGAAATCCTCAAGCCCGCCCTCCTTTTCCCTACCTTTGCTGCAATGGAAGAACAAAAAACGCGCATCCTCGGCATTGACCCCGGCACCAATGTGCTGGGTTATGCCATTATTGATGCGAGCAAAAAGGAAATAAAGGTGATTGAAATAGGCGTGGTCACGTTTGCGCATCTCGGTGCCGAACAGACGGTGAAGTTGCGCTACATCTTCGAGCAAGTGCAGGATTTGATTCACCAATATCGCCCCACGGAGATGGCGATAGAGCAACCTTTCTACGCCAAAAACGTGCAGTCCATGCTCAAGTTGGGTCGCGCCCAGGGGGTCGCCATCGCTGCTGGCATGGTGAACAACCTCGCCACAACAGAATATATGCCCAAAAAAATCAAAAGCGCCGTGACGGGCAATGGAAACGCTTCCAAGGAGCAGGTGGCGGGAATGTTGGAGAACATCCTGAAAACAAAATTTTCCGAACAATACTTCGATGCCACAGATGCTTTGGCAGCGGCTGTGTGCCACTGGTACCAATCCTCAAACGCCGCGCTCAAAGGTGCCAAATCATACACTGGCTGGAAAGCGTTTTTGAAGGACAACCCTAAGCGGGCGAAGTGATGAGGGAATTGAATTTTTTATGAAACCTTGCGACGATTTTTTAAATTTTGAAGGCACTTGGCCTACCTTTGCCATCAAATCCTTTTTTCTGACAAAGCATTTTCTCACAACCAAAAACTTTCAAACCAACTATGGCAGTAAAAGACAAGTATGCAAGCGTGCTCGCGCTCGGTGAGCAGCTCGGCGTCACCGACGGTCGCGTCGAGGAAGGAAACGGCGTGCTCCGTGTGTGGGGCACCGTCCAATATGGCCAGCACAAAGACCAATTGTGGGATGCCATCAAAGCAGTGGGCGGCGCCGCGCCGACCGATATCGTGGCGGACATCAGGGTGGCCAACCCCGACGTGTATGCCATGCACACGGTGAAAAAAGGCGAGAGCCTCAGCAAAATCGCCCAGCACTACTACGACGACATGATGAAGTACAAGCAGATTTTTGAGGCAAACCGCGACCAACTCAAAAACCCCGACCTTATCGAAATCGGGCAGGTGCTGCGCATTCCGAATCCATAAACGAGCCGGTGCCTTGCGCCAACCACCATCACAAGCGGCTGCTACGGGACACCGAAGCAGCCGCTCGTGTTTGTCAGGGGGCCAATCGCTCTATCTTCCAGCCGTCAGCCGTCTTGGTATAGCATATTCGGTCGTGCAAGCGGCTTTCCCGGCCTTGCCAAAACTCGAACACATCCGGCTCCAACCTGAAACCGCCCCAAAAAGGCGGCAGCGGCAGTGCGGTTTCGTCGTGATATTGTTCTTTGAGTTCCAAGGCGCGTTGTTCCAACGCCATGCGGCCCGACACGACGCGGCTTTGGGGGCTGGCCCATGCGCCGATTTGGCTGCCTTTCGGGCGGCTTTGAAAATAGGCAAGCGCCTCTTCGCGCGACACCTTTCCCACTGTGCCCTCTATGCGGATTTGTCGTTCGAGCTCCAGCCAAGTAAAAAGCAGGGCCGCTTGTGGGTTTTCAGCCAATTCCTGCCCTTTTCGACTTTCGTAGTTGGTGTAAAAAACAAAGCCGTTCCGGTCAAAGCCTTTGAGCAAGACCGTGCGGGCGCTCGGGCGACCGTGGCTGTCGGCGGTGGCGAGGGTCATGGCGTTAGGCTCAGTCAGCTCGCTGCTGATGGCCTCCTCGAACCACACGCCAAATTGTGAAAAAGGATTGGCCAGCACGTCGGTTTCGGAAAGCGACTGGCGGGCGTAGTTGCGTCGAAGCGCGGCGAGTTGATGTGGCTCCATACAAGCGTATTTTTCGAGAGTGTTCAGAAAAGTGTGTCAAACCATACCGGGTGTTTTCTTTTTACGCAATACACGCCGCGCTTAAAGGAATGTAAATTATTGAAAACCAAAACTCTGTGCCCTTCGTGCCTCTGTGTTTTCTTATCGTCTCCATTGGGATGACACAGTTTTCTGAACACGCTCTATTTTTCTGCAAAAGTACGCCTTGACGCGCCAAGGTTTATCACCTCACTATGATTGACAACCATGATTTTGAGCGGGTTGGAAATTCAAGTCATGCCGAAAACTTGGCGACGTGCTGCATCAATCTTCTTAGCGCCACACGGCCACGCTGCCAGACTCGCCGCCCTGCACTTCCAAAATATGCGGGAAATAATCCTTCAAACTTTCGATGTGCGACACGATGTAAATCTGGCGAAACTGCTCTTGTAGGTAGTTGAGCGCCAGCATCATCTCCAGCCGTCGCTCCTCGTCCTGACTGCCAAAAATCTCGTCGAAGGCAAGAAAGCCGATGCCTTGTTCCGCACCGCTGAGGTCTGTGATGGCTTTGGTGATGGCGATGCGCAGGCAAAAGTTGGCGAGGTCAATCTCGCCGCCGCTAAAACGCTCGATGGGGTAGAAAACGCCCCCATCGGCGATAGTGAACTCAAAATTTTCGTCCACCCTTATTTGCTCGTATTTGCCCTTGGTGATGCGGCTGAACAGGTCGCTGGCCTCGCGTGAGATGCCGGGGCTGACTTTTTCGAGGATTTCGGTTTTGAACAGTCCGAGCATTTCGGCGAGTTTGCGCAGCAGTTCGATTTCGTCGAGTTTGTCGCTGATTTGGGTTTTGATGCGGTCGTTGGCGCGGAGTTTTTCCTGATTTCGAGCAATGCCGTTTTGGAGCTCGATGCCTGTCTTTTCCAACGTGCGTACCGTTTCGGATTGGGCGTTGAGGGCATCGGCAAAACCCGTGATGGCTTGTTTGGCGTGTTCGTAGCGGGCCGCGTCGTAGCCGACTTGGGCGAGCGCCGCAGACTTGGCGGCCATGTTCTTTTCGGTTCCCACTATGGAGGCTTCAGTCGTTTTTAAGACAGCCAGCGTTGTCGGCAATTCGCGGGCGACGTAGTTTTCGTTTTTTGAAAATTCGAGATAGCGGGGTTCCGTCGCGGTGATTTTTTCTTTCAAACTCGAATATGCGCCCTCATCGAAATGAACCGCGCCGATTTCTCGCAAAATAGCTTCGTCGGCTGCGAGGCGTTTTTCCAAAAGTGCTCGCTGACTCTCCTCGGAAGTTTTTGAACGCGCGATTTCGGCCAAACGTGCCTGTTCTTTGCCCAGTTTCTCGACCTCCAAACGAACCGCGTCCTGACGTTTTCGCAGGTTTTTTCCGGCCTCGACGATGATGTTTTTTTCTTGCTCCAGCGCCAGCAATTGCTTGGTTTGCAGGGCGTTGATTTCCTGTTCGAGTGCTGCCAATGCCCGTTCGTAGCCATCGAGCAAAGGCTGGAGACAGGTGGGGCAAGTGCCTTCCCGACCGAGCTGGCGCAGGCTTTCCAACTTGTCCGAACGCTCGCGCAGCCCCGCCTGAATGCCGCCGATTTTGCCTTCGACGGTGCCGTGCGCTGTCAGTTTGGCCTTGATTTCTTCTTCCAGCGTTGCCACAAGTCCTTGTTTTTCGGCCAATGCCGATTCGACCTCGGCTTTTCCGGCCAACTGCTTCGTGTAGTCGCCGATTTTCGCCTGAATGTTTTTCAGGAGTTCGTGCGTCTCGGCGATTTTGTCGAGCCGCGCCGAGCGATTGACAAAACGCTGATGTTCTTTTTCAAGCAGGTCGAGCCGTTTTTTTTCTTCCAAAAATTGCGTGAACATGCCACGCTCGCCGTCGAGTTTTTCCTTTTGCTGTTGCAATTCTCGGCTTTTTTGTGTCAAATTTTCACGCTGCGACTTCAATCCCGCGAGTCTTTCAGCCAATTGGCCGAGCTCGCTATTGAGGGCATTGAACTGCCTCAGGCGCCCTTCCTCCTCGTCGAATTTTTGCTGTTCTGCTCGGTATTTCTCCTCGACTGCTTTGAGTTTTTTGTGCTCGGTTGCCCACTCGGATTTGTTTTTTTCCAACGCCTGTTCCGCGTCGGTGATTTCGGCTGTGAGCGTCTCCACAAGCAGGTCGTCGAGTAGGTTTTGCTCTTGGCCCGCGATGCGAATTTTCAGGTCGCGGATGTCGCCGTTGACTTGTGCCTGAATGTCGTCGAGACGGTCGAGGCCGAGCATTCGGCGCACGATTTTGCGGCGCTCCTCCTTGCTGGCGTGGGTTAGTTCGTCGAGTTCTTTTTGGCCCGAAAAGACGGAGCGTTTGAAGGCGTCGCGCTCGATATGGAGCACCTTCACGAGCTCGTCGTTGACGGCGGAGACGCCTTTGGCGACGAGTTGGTCGTTTTTGAAAAGTTCGGCGCCGACGGCCAACGCCTTGCCCCGAAACTCGCGCCGCACGCGGTAGCGGCTCTCGCCGAGCGTGAATTCCAGCGCCAATTCCACGGTCGCTTTCGGGTCGGCGAAAGAGGAGCGCACGAGGTTTTTGTTGCTCTCGTCGCGCCCGAACAGACAGTACAAAATGGCCTCGAAAATGGTGGATTTGCCCGCGCCGTTTTTGCCGATAATGCCGACCAGCCCCTCGCGGAAGTCGAGCGAGAGGGTCGCGTATTGTTTGTAGTTGGCGAGTTTTAAGTTGTTGAGAATCATTTATTCAGGCTTGCATCTTTCGGATGCGGGCGGCGCCGGGCTGAATGACGATGAAATGGTCGGAAAGCAAATTTTGATTGGCTTCGATGAAATCAGCGACAAGTTTTGAGCGGGAAACTGAACGCAATTCTTCGGTGCGAACGGGTATGATGCCGGTGTGTACCATTTTCATGCGCCACACCAATTCGCCAAAATCCAAGTCGCGGGTGATGAGGATGCGGTTGTCGGAGTTGGCGATTTCCAAAATCGTTGCGTCGTCGGTGCTTCTATCGGTTTCGGCAAAATAAATCACGTCATGCCCGGCTGTGCGGAGCAGGGCGACCAACGTGCCATCCACGCCTTCGTCCGCTACGAATTTCATGCTGCGGCGGGGGTTTGAACGAACATCTCACCGCGTAAAGAACTGGCTGCAAATGCCAACGCCGCCAAGATGTGCTCGCGTTTCAGGCGAGGGTGTTCGGCCAGAATTTCCTCGAACGATTCTCCCTTGGAGAGCTTTTCCAAGATCAGTTCGACCGTGATGCGCGTGCCGCGAACGACGGGTTTGCCCAGCATCGCTTTGGGGTTGATTTCGATGAAGTCGGCTGCTCCGTTTTTCATTTTTTGTTGAAAGTGATTTTCTGACAAAGATAAAGGTTGTTTGCGAAATCCCGCGAAGGAATGGGTGCGGGTTGGGCAGTAACAAAAGTCAGCGGTTTTCTCATTGGCTTATGTCTTAAAAAGAGCGGGGCGACAAGGTTGGCAGAGGTGATGCATCCCCCCCCATTTCCGTGAAGGATTTCCCTGTTTTCAGGGCAATGGGCCGATTTTTTGCAATTCACCATTTGCAGGGTTTTGGCCGGAGGGGGCTGCCCCGACCTTTGTGCCAGCAGTTGTTCATACGCTGCAATCGCTGTTTTAACAAAACAAATACGTCGCGTCGGGAAACTTACCATTAAATATGCTCGTTATGCCCAACATCGAAGATTGAGAATCTCGCTTCTTTCCGCCGGCGGTGCAGGAGACCGAAAGCCAACTCTACGCAAAACCTCGCTTCCACAAGCCCGTTCGAGGGCATTAGTGCTCCTGCTGATTTTATCCAAAATGCTCTGATGTGCTGGGTGGCTGATGCTGCCTCGTTCCCATAGCGGAACACTTTGTGCCCATTCGCGCAATGGGTGCCCAGCTCATGCTTTGCTCATTTTTAAAATGCTAACGCCATGAAAAACAACCCGTGTTATCTCGCTCTTGCTACCTTCATTTTTTGGGTCGGCACCTCTTTCACCCAAAGAAAAATGAACGGGCAAACCACCGATAGTGCCTCTCTCGGCCAATACTCCTCGCTTCAGCACGATGTGCAAGCCGTTTCGTCCACGATTTCCGTGTTGTATGGGGCAGACTACTCCAGAGTGGAGTCTTATGTGCAGGCCGCCGTCAACCACGAGGCGCAAATCGGCATCCCCGCCACGGTGGTCGTCAGCATCGCCGTCTATGAATCGAGCTTCAAAAGCCAGCTCTTCGAAGAATCCGGCAACCCTTTTGGTATCAAGGCGGGCAAAGATTGGGGCGGTCTCGTCGTTTATCATAGAGACGATGGTACGTACACGCCTTTTCGTAGGTATGGCAGCGCGGAGGAGGCGGTGCTTGATTTTGGCCGCTTCATCCAAGCCCGCCGCTGGTACGACGATGCCCGCAGTTGCTCGCGCTACGACTATGTGTGCGTGGTGGATGGCCTGAAAAAAACAGCCCACGAGCCGGGCTACAGCACCAATCCCGAGTGGGATGAAAAAGTGGTCGAGCTCATCGAGCGGCTTGGCTTAGAGGTGTTGAGTGAGCGATGAGGCCGTTGTTCGTCAAAAAAAGAGAGTCATCGCGAGTGGTCGTGGTGGCTCTTTTTTTTTGTGCTTCACATTGCCTGAATTTTTACCCCTTCTAAATAACCCAAATATTGCCTTCTTCTTCAAACGAAAATTCGGCAACCCCGTTCCTGCAAGTAGTTTTGTTCCGCGAAAATGCAAAAGGCGCTGGGGTAAACTCCTGACAAGTTCTTTTCTTTGCGCGCTTGCATTTCATTGTTCATCCCCGAGGTATCGGGACAAGAATTTGTTACTCCGAATGAGTTGGTTCACCAGATTCCTATCTTCTTCTCTTGGTCAAAAATTCGTGATGGCGCTGACCGGGCTGTTCTTGATGCTTTTTTTGGTCATCCATCTGCTCGGCAACCTCCAATTGCTGAAAGACGATGGCGGCGAAGCGTTCAATACCTACGCCTTTTTCATGACCCACAATCCGCTCATCATGTTCATATCTTACACCCTCTACGCCTTTATCATATGGCACGCGGTGCAGGGCATTCTGTTGTGGCTTAGCAACAAATCGGCACGGGGCAACAACCGCTACGCGGTGCAATACAGCCGACCGGAGGAGCGTCCCTCGCGCAACATGGCATGGTTGGGCATCGTCATTTTGGTGTTTCTCGTGCTCCACTTGTACCAATTCTGGCTGCAAATGAAATTGGGCAAGCTGCCGCCCGTGGATGTGGCCGCTTACGACCATCCTGTACAAAACCTATACATCCCGGTGGCAGAGGCATTTAGCAACCCCTTCTATGTGATTTTTTATGTGTTGTGTATGGTGGTAGTGGGGTTCCACCTGTGGCATGGCTTCTGGTCATCTTTCCAGACCTTGGGCCTGAACCATCGCCGCTACACGCCGCTCATCAAAACGGTGGGTTACCTCTACAGCGTCGCCATTCCGGCGGGGTTTGCGCTCATCCCGCTTTGGATGTATTTTTCAAAAATCTGAACAATTCGAGGAGCACGTTTCTGGGGCGGTCATTCGATTGCCTTAGTGCCGCGCCGCTTGCTCGAACCAATACTTTGTCAAATCAGTACACGAAAATAATATGGCAAAATCAGCTGCCCTCGATTCCAAAATTCCATCTGGCACCATGTCGGAAAAGTGGGAGGATTACAAAGGCCACGTCCCGCTCGTGGCCCCCAACAACAAACGCCGCATTGATGTCATCATCATCGGCAGTGGCTTGGCTGGCGCTTCCGCCGCCGCCTCGTTGGGCGAGTTGGGATACAACGTGAAGTGCTTTACATTTCACGATAGCCCGCGCCGCGCACACTCCATCGCGGCACAAGGGGGCATCAATGCCGCCAAAAACTACCGCAACGACGGTGACTCGGTCTATCGCCTTTTCTACGATACCATCAAAGGTGGCGACTATCGCGCTCGCGAAGCCAACGTACATCGCTTGGCCGAAGTCTCTGCCCACATTATAGACCAGTGCGTGGCGCAGGGCGTTCCTTTTGCCCGCGAATATGGTGGCTTGCTCGACAATCGCTCTTTTGGTGGCACACAGGTCTCTCGCACTTTTTATGCGCGTGGACAGACGGGTCAACAATTGCTTATCGGTGCTTATCAGGCACTAAGTCGCCAAGTCAAACTCGGCACGGTGAAAATGTACAATCGCCACGAGATGCTCGATGTGGTCTTGGTAGATGGCCAATGTCGAGGCATCATCGCTCGCAACCTGCTCACCGGCGAGCTGGAGCGTCACTCCGCCCACGCGGTGGTGCTTTGCACGGGCGGCTATGGCAACGTTTTCTACCTTAGTACGAATGCCATGTTGAGCAACACGACGGCGGCATGGCGGGCGCATCGGCGCGGCGCGTTTTTTGGCAATCCGTGTTTCACCCAAATTCACCCGACTTGCATCCCTGTGTCGGGCGAATATCAATCGAAACTCACCCTAATGTCCGAATCGCTGCGCAACGACGGCCGCTGTTGGGTGCCAAAAAATCCCGCCGACCGCTTGAAAGACCCGCGCGAAATCGCCGAGGCCGACCGCGACTACTACCTCGAGCGCCGCTATCCGGCTTTTGGCAACCTCGTGCCGCGCGACATCGCCAGCCGCGCCGCCAAAGTTGCCTGCGATGAAGGCTTGGGGGTCGGCAAAAGCGGCCTTGCCGTGTATCTCGATTTTGCCGACGCCATCAAGCGCAAGGGGCGGGCGACCGTGGAAGCCGCGTATGGCAACCTTTTCGAGATGTACGAAAAAATCACGGGTGAAAACCCTTACGAAATGCCCATGCGCATCTATCCAGCCGTGCACTACACGATGGGCGGCTTGTGGGTGGATTACGAACTGATGACGACCGTTCCGGGTCTCTACGCTTGTGGCGAGGCTAATTTTAGCGACCACGGCGCCAACCGCTTGGGCGCTTCGGCGCTCATGCAGGGTTTGGCCGATGGCTACTTTGTGTTGCCATACACCATAGGAGCCTACCTTTCAAGGGAAATACGCACTGGCGAGATACCTACCAACACGCCCGAATTCGACGCTGCGGAAAAAGAAGTGCGCGAGCGCATCGCGCGACTGCGCGGCATTGGCGGCAAACAGAGCGCGGAGAGTTTTCATCGTCGTTTGGGCAAAATCATGTGGGACAAGTGTGGCATGGCCCGCAATGCCAAAGGGCTGGAGCAAGCCATCAAAGAGATACGCGATTTGAGGGCTGAGTTTTGGCGCGACGTTTTTGTGCCGGGCAGCGATGCCGAGTACAATCCCGAACTGGAAAAGGCCTGGCGCGTGGCTGATTTCATGGAACTTGGCGAACTCATGTGCCAAGATGCCCTGCACCGCAACGAGAGCTGCGGCGGCCACTTCCGCGAGGAATACCAAACCGAAGATGGGGAAGCCAAGCGCGACGACGTGAACTATATGTATGTGGCGGCTTGGGAGTGGAAAGGCGAGGGTGAACAAGCAGCATTGCACAAGGAGCCTTTGGAGTACGAAGAGGTGAAAGTGACCCAACGGTCTTACAAATAGACACGGACATTCGCAGGAACTTTTAGCAGGCGCCATGAAAAACTGTCTTTTGCTCACAATACTGCTCTTTTTTTGGGGCAAGGCAAGCGGACAAGACACCTTGCGACTCAAAAACCCATCCTTTGAGAAGGACAGGCCAAGAGCAGGGGTGGTGCCAACGGATTGGCTCGACATGGGCGCTCCCACTGAAACGCCCCCCGACATTCAGCCCGGACACTTCGGTGTCGAGTTGCCCGCTCAGCATGGCAAGGTGTATTTGGGGTTGGTAGTGCGCGACGTGGGCACATGGGAAGGGGTGGGGCAGCGGCTCAGCGGTTTTTTGAAAAAAGATTCGGCTTACACGTTCAGCGTCTGGCTGGCGCGTTCCAATGGGTTCATCTCTATTTCAAAATTGACGGGAAAAGAAGCCCGTTACAACAGCCCGACGGTGCTCAAAATCTGGGGCGTGAATGCAGAGACGCAACAAGAGGAACTGCTGGCACAAAGTGTTCCCGTGGGACATTCTCAATGGACGCTTTACACTTTTACCTTGCGCCCCACGGTGGCCGATTTTGATGAGATAAACCTAATGGCCTACTACGCGGAGGGCTTCGAGCAACAAAATGGCAACCTGCTGCTCGACAACTGCTCGCCCGTCGTGAGAATAACCGAACCAAAATAAAGGCAAACATCCAATCATCAGTAAATCAACCATTGCGAAATATGCGCTTAACGCTCAAAATCTGGCGCCAAGGCGGCCAATACAAAGGCGAATACGTCACCTACCAACTGCCCGACGTGAACCCTGACATGTCATTCCTCGAAATGCTCGACGTGCTCAACGAACAGCTCATCAGCCAACGCGAGGACCCTGTAGCCTTCGAGCACGACTGCCGGGAAGGCATCTGCGGCACTTGCTCCCTCGTCATCAACGGGCGCCCACACGGCCCGATGAAAGGCACCACCACCTGCCAAGTGCACATGCGCCACTATCACGACGGCGACACCATCGTGATAGAACCATTCCGCGCGCAGGCGTTCCCGGTGGTGAAGGATTTGGTGGTGGACCGCTCCGCCTTCGACCGCATCATTCAGGCCGGAGGATACGTCAGTGTCAACACCGGTCAGGCGCAAGATGCCAATGCCATCCCCATCGAGAAAGAGACGGCCTCGCGGGCGTTCGACGCAGCAGCCTGCATTGGATGTGGCGCTTGCGTGGCGGCTTGCCCCAATGCTTCCGCCATGCTTTTCACCTCCGCCAAAATCAGCCATCTCGCGCTCTTGCCACAAGGTCAGGTGGAGCGCCAAAAGCGCGTGTTGGCCATGGTGGCTCAAATGGACAAAGAAGGCTTTGGCAAGTGTTCCAACGTAACGGCCTGCGAAGCCGAATGCCCAAAGGAAATCTCGGTGGAAAACATCGCTCGCATGAATCGAGAGTACCTCGCGGCGGTATTTGCCTCAGAGAAAGAAATGGCTTGACAAAAAGGTAGAAGGAGGGTGAAGGGTAGAAGGCAGACGGTGGAGGGTAGAAGACTGTGAAACTTGCTTTTGAGGTGCATACTTTTTCAAAGAAAATGAAACAACCCTGCACCTCCCTCCCCGCACCTAAGTTTTTGCAAAAATGGGATAAAAAAAGCTCGCCCTATTGGCTTATGCCCTTGCAAAAGGCTGCCTTGTGCGAAATCCCCAACGAGGAAAAGGTCGAATCAGCAGGTTTTGTTTGGTGCCAACGTTCCAACAACCGCTGATTCGGCCTTTTTTCATTTTTAAGGGTGTTTCGCCTTATTTTTAACAAATAATTTTTGGTGAAATCATAAAAACTGTCGCCTGAAAGCCAAATCTTTGGGGCGCAAAAAGACAAAAACGCTTTGTTAACAAAATTTACAAAGGTTTCTTGGCAATTCACTTGCACATAATTTTTCCCTGTCCTACCTTTGGGCAAATTTTGAACACCGAAATAAAATTTCACAACACGACTCGCCATGTCAGAGAAACTGGATAAAATAGACCTTAAAATCCTGAAAATCCTTCAGGAAAACAGCAAAATCACGAACCTCGACCTTTCCAAAAAAATCGGCCTATCCCCTGCCCCCACCTTGGAGCGCGTGAAAAAGCTCGAGCAGAGCGACATCATCCAAAGCTACCACGCGCAGGTGAACCCCCAACAGATGGGTCTGAACGTGAAAACCTTTGTGCTGGTATCGCTGGCATGGAAGAAAGAAAATGCCCTGAACAACTTCCTTGAAAAAATCTCAGAGATTGACGAGGTGACCGAGTGCTACATCATCACTGGCGAGGCTGACTTCTTGATGAAAATCATTTGCAAAGACATCCCCACATATGAGCAGCTCCTCTTCAAAACCATTAGCCAAATCGAAGAAATCGAGCGCCTCAAAACACTGATGACGCTTTCCACCGTGAAAGACTCGAAGATTCTGCCGTACAACTACGACGAAAAGTAAGTACAAAAATCTTTTTGAAAATGCCAAGCGGCTGTCGCGCAAGCAAGTGCGGCAGCCGCTTGGCATTTTTCGATTGCAGATTACCCCGAAGGGGCGAAACAGGCTATGCTTGGAGATTTTTCTGGGCCCCCACGAAAATATTTCACCCTGCCATTTCTGGCGCAAACCCAACCAACGGCGGCGTTTCAAGATTCTCCGGCACCGATTGGCAAGCAAGCGGCGGCAAGTGTGCCATGCCGCCATTCTCCCCAATGTTAAGTTTTTCCGCCTCCCCTTGCCTCTCACCGTCGGCTTGCCGACATTTGCAAGGGTGTTGCGTCTTCGAAAGTGCGCACGGGCGCGATGCCGGGCAGGCCTGCTCCCTCCTTTTTAATCCTTCCCGTATTCCTTACTGTGTTGTTGTGAATATACCCCCTCATCGCACACGCGATGAACCTCGCTCTCATTCTTTCATCAAAAACAGTCAAAAAAAATGAACAGTCTATTTCAAACCCGCCCATCTACACACACACACACGGGCAAATTTTTGCCCCGCTATTTTCAAATTATTTTCTGATGGCTGCCATAATGTTTCTCTTGCCGAGTCTGCGTCAAGATTTGGCGGCACAAGGCACATTCTGCGGTTACGCCATAGATGTCACTATCGGCAGTGAAAACGTATCCGACATTTTTCCCGGAGGCGGCACTTGGCCCTCTGGGACGATACTCAACGTGACCGGGGTGCTCACCATTGACCAGTCCATCACGCTGAACGGGCTGACTTTCCTTATGAGTCCCGGGGCAAGGATTGTCGCGCAGGGAAGCGGCGTGGTCGCTTCCATTGGGAGCGGCACACAAATGCTGGGCTGCTCGGCTCTTTCGATGTGGGGCGGCATAAGAATACAGAATGGGGCGAGCATTGAGATGGTCGGCGCAAGAATAGAGGATGCTTGGATAGCTCTTCATTTCACGAGCAACGCGAATATTGCCGGTTCCATCCTCTCGGGCAATTTCCTTTACGACAACATGATAGGCATTTACTTCATAGGCCCGGGACTATTTCGCCCTGCCGTTTTTGCGGGCAATGTGATAAAGCGGGACATCGGGCCTATTCTGCCTCCGCCACCCGGCGTCACTTACGATGGCTCCCTGTTGTGGATGGGCATGGTGTTCGGAGTGGCCAAAGTAGATATAGCTTCCAACGCCAGCGCTCGCAATGAAATATCCGGCTATCGGCGCGGGATTTACGTCAACAACGCGACCATGACGATTGCCAATTGTAGCTTCAACAACAATGCTTACGATGCCACAGCTGGCGATGCATATAGCGGCACTGATATTTTTACCAACAACTCAACCGTGGCGGTAGGAGGGGCTGGCAATCAAAACTGCGTGTTTTTCAATGCTTACACTTCTTCTATTCTTTCGAGAAGCACGCGCGGCCTTTCGGTGAGCGGGGCTAGGTTCAACAGCCCTCAACGCTACGGCATCAATTGCATCAAGAGCATCAACCTGACCAGCCCGATTCGGGTGACCAACAACATTTTTCATTTGAATGGCGCGAAGACCATCAGCGGGATTTTTGTGGAACGACCGCCGAGCGGGCCCGAAACGACCAACACCCTGATACGTCAAAACTCGTTTGTCGTTGATGGCGGGCACCCAAAAGACTCCATGCTAGTCATAGACGTGTTGGGCAAGGTGGACGCTTTCGATGCTGCGGAAATCAGCGCCAATTCCATCGAGGTAACTCGAACCTGGCCGCGCATACATGGTATCCGCATCGCGGGAAAAGGCAACAACTACAACGTGATTGACAAAAACCTCCTCTCTTGGAAGCCCTCCGCACCTCCTACGGCGACTATCGCGGCATTGCGCTCCCTCGGCATCATCGCTCAAGACCTGATGGGCTCGAACAATTTTATCATTGACAATGATATTTGGTCGAAGTTGGACGATAGCAACGGCAAGTCTTACTTAAAGGCGGGCATTCAACTGTCAAACAACCCGTTTTCGCTCTGGGTTTGCGAAAACCGCCTTGAGGAAAACCATCACAACCTTTTTTGTGGGGGCAGCCTGGGCAACACACGCCTTGTGAGGAACCTGATTGGCGATGCGGGCTATGGGCTGTATTGCAGGTCGGATGCCTCCCTGCCCGACCAAGACCGCTTCGAGAACAGGTGGGTTGGCTCCACTTATGTCAACCGTGGCGCGGAATATCAAGGCGGGAGTCCCGGTTTTCTCTTCTTTTATGACGATGACAATACTATTCCAGATGACAAACCTATTACTGTCCTTCCTACTAGTGGATGGTTCTTCTCACTCGAAGGTTCTAATAACGTTTGTGGCGTAGGTGGTGTGGTCATCACAGAAAAGGAGTGGGCGTTTTTGGACAGCACCTCGTTTCCGAACGCGGAGACCGACAACTGGGACACCCGCAGGTTGCTGCTTTACAAGCTGATGCGCCACGCCGAAATCGTTTCGGAAGAGCCGACTGCGGCCAACTACCTGAGCGCGAACGAAACCGCCGAAACCTCGCCGTGGCGGTTTGCGTATGCCGAAAACCTGTTTGACCAGGCATACTCGCTCTCCAACAGCCTCAATGCCGCGTTTGCCAACACCGGGAATCATTTTCAGGCATTGCTCGACAGCATTGCAATCCTCGACGAGTTGCAGGCGCAGGACACCACCACTTTCGACACCCAGATCGCTCAACAGCGTGCCGATGTTTTTGACCTGCTCGCGGTGGCTGCCGACAGTTTGCAGCAATTGCGCGAACAAGCATACTCGACCGTGTTGCCCGCCCTTCAGTCAGCCCTCACTTATGCACAAAGCCTGCCCGACACGCAAGACTATGAAAAGAACCTCAAAGACATCCTTGTCATCGCGATTCGTCACGCTCGGGGAGATTCTCTCGAGGAAAGCGATTACGGTACGCTGCGCGACATTGCGGCGCAGTGCCCGGCAATCGGCGGCATCAGCGTCCGTCGCGCCCCGCTGTGGCTGGCGCACGGGGAGGGCGTGGACTACTTGGACAAGGACTGGGATGAGAACTGCGGCATCCGCCCGCTCGCGGCATCGGAGACGAAAACGCCTGTTGGAATCAGGGTGATGCCCAATCCTGCCGACGGGCAGGTAGAGGTGCTGTTCCCCGCCAACACGACGGGGCGCTGGCAATTGAGGGACATGTCGGGGCGAATCGTCCGAGAGGGCAACATAAGCAGCTCTTCTTTGCGGATTGGCACGGGCACGCTCTCGCAGGGCCTGTACCTTCTCAACTGCCAATTTTCGTCCGGCGATTTTTCGACCACCAAAATCAGCATCGCTCACTAAGTTTAACTGAACCCACTAGTCATAGCATGTCCGATGAGACAGGCTATGACTAGTGGGTTCCTTTTAATTTAAAGACAATGAAACTTGAAAAACTTTTTTGTTTACTGTTAGTGATAGGCCAAAATATGGCTACCGCGCAAATAAAATTTGACTATAATTGGGTATTAGGCTATCCTGCCGATATAAATTTCCCTAATCCTAAATACAATGGCACTTTGGTTGATTTTAATACAGAACCCACGGAATACTATTATTTTGATATCGGTGTTAAGTTAAATGCTAACGCAGCTATTTCCGATAGCACGGGTAAATTGTTGTTTTATACAAATGGATGTGAAATAATAAATAAAAATCACAAAAAAATGATTAACGGAGATGATATAAATGCTGGTGGATTATCATTTCAACAGGAATGCAAATCAAACATATATCCATACGGATACTCAACGCATCAGGGTGTCTTGATTCTTCCTTTTCCTGATATGCCCAATCAGTATGTTTTATTGCATTTAAGAAAATCAGATACTATCTCACGCGAATACATATTAGATTTACTTTACTCAATTGTTGATATTTCTGGGGATGATGGGTTTGGGGCAGTACTATCAAAGAATAACTTTGTTTATCACGATACTTTTTGCGATATGCTGACGGCTGTACGACATGGCAATGGCAGGGATTGGTGGATTTTGATACCACGATATAATACCGCTGAATACTATACTTTCTTACTATCTCCAGAGGGCATAGGCAAACCTATTATTCAAAAGATAGGCGAACCAATAAAGAATTTTAGATGGGGGGTCCAAGCTGCATTCTCTCCAAATGGCGCCAAATATGTCAATCACACCCCTCTTGGGGGACTTCAAATTTTTAACTTCGACCGATGTGCTGGATTGTTATCCAATCCTGTACGCATCACCTTTCCAAATGATACAATTGGGGGTTGCGGAGTAGCGTTTTCTTCAACCTCAAGATTTTTGTACGCATCAAACACGTTAAAACTATACCAGTTTGACCTACAGTCTGTCAACATATCCAAAAGCAGACAAGTGGTTGGGGTTTACGATGGTTTTGAGGATGCTCTGCCTACTACTTTCTATCAAATGCAACTTGCTCCCGATAATAAGATATATATGACATGTACCTTTGGCGTGAAATACTGGCATATAATCCACACGCCAGATAATAAGGGATTAGATTGTAATTTGGAGCAGCATTACCCAATCCCAACATACCATGGCTTCTCCCCCCCCAACTTCCCCCATTTTCGCCTGTTCGACGCGGAGGGCAGCCCCTGCGACACGCTCGGCATCAACGGCCCGCCACCGCCGGAGGACACCACGCCGCCACCGCCCCAGTGCGCCGGCAACATCCGCATCTACCCCAACCCGGCGCAGCGCCTCGCCCAAATCGAGCTGCCCGACTGCGAGGGCGGCTCGCTGCGGGTGTTCGATGCCATGGGCCGCTGGGTGGAAGACCTCGCGCTCGCGCCCGAGCGTGTCGGCACCGAGCTCGACGTGTCGCGCTATGTGCCGGGCATCTATTTTCTGCACATCCGAACGGCCACTGGCGAGGCGGTGGTGCGGGGGCTGGCGGTGGTGCGGTGAGGGAGGGGATTGACGGTTGCGCGATTTGTTGATGTGCCGGGCGCGACATTGAAGTAAGGTGCTGATGTGGGTGTCCCTCCAACAAGGGCAGCTGTCTGCATCAAAACCCATGCAATGCCTCCGATTCCAATATTTCCATGCCCACCCCACCATCGTTCGCTCTGGCAATCAATGCCCGCGCCACCTTTTCCGCTTGGATGCCCCGATAGCGCCGCGGAATGAGCGGAGCAAACATTTTTGCCAACACGATGCCTACGCGTTCGCCCAACCGAAACTCACCGCGTTCGCCGAGCAGAATAGAAGGGCGCACCGACACAAAGTGCTCAAAGTCCAAGCCTCGTATTTTTTCCTCCAACTCGCCTTTTGTTTTCAAATAAAAATTGGAAGAAGCCGCATCCGCACCAACGGAGGATACCAACAGGTATTGCCGCGCCCCATTTTGCCGCGCGATTTTGCCGATTTCAAAGGGATAGGCGCAGTCAATGCGGTATTGCGCTTCTTTCGAGCCTGCCTTGCGCAGCGTGGTGCCGAGTGCGCAAAAGAGGTCGTCGCCCCGGACTTTTGAGACATCGGGATGGTCGAAATCGAGGGTTTCTTGTCGCAGTTTGGGGTGATGCATTTCAAGTGGGCGGCGGGTGAGGGCGACCACAAGGTCGTAGTGTGGGTTTTCCAACAATTGTTGCAAAATATGGCTGCCGACGAGGCCTGTGGCGCCGAGTAGGAGGGCTGTTTTTTTCATGGAAAATATGTATATCCCAACGGTAACGCCGACAATCTTCCGGCATTGCCTAATGGTTGTGCACTGCCAACAGACTTTCGATATGTTCGGTTGAGCTGCAAATCCTATAAATTCCCGACAACCCCAGCGTATCCTGTTTTGTTCTTATTGGCAAAATGAATTTCGCCCTACCTTTGCTGCCCGCTACTTACAACCATCACACTCCACCGCAAAAAAAATATGTTTGAAAGTTTAAGCGACCGCATGGATGCTGCCTTCAAAGTCTTGAAGGGCAGCCACCGTATCACCGAGCTCAACGTTGCAGAAAGCATCAAGGAAATCCGCCGTGCTCTCGTCGCGGCTGACGTGAACTATAAAATTGCCAAGGAATTCACCGACAAGGTGAAGGACAAGGCGTTGGGCACGGAGAACGTGCTGAAAAACGTGAACCCCGGCCAGTTGATGGTCAAAATCGTGATGGACGAACTGGCCGAGCTCATGGGCGGGCAGTCCGTCGGCATCAACGTGAAAGGCAATCCCGGCATCGTGTTGGTGGCGGGTTTGCAAGGTTCGGGTAAAACAACCTTCAGCGGCAAGCTCGCCAAATACCTCAAAGAGCAACGCAAAATGAACCCCCTGCTCGTGGCCTGCGACGTGTATCGCCCGGCAGCCATTGACCAGTTGACTGTGTTGGGCGATAGCATCAAGGTGGCGGTGTTCAAGGAAATAGAGAACAAAAACCCCATCGAGATTGCCAAGAACGCAGTGGCCTACGCCAAGGCTAACAGCCACAACGTCATCATCGTGGACACCGCTGGGCGCCTTGCGGTGGACGAGGCGATGATGAACGAAGTGACGGCACTCAAGGAAGCGCTGAACCCCACCGAAACCCTCTTCGTGGTGGACTCGATGACGGGTCAGGACGCGGTGAACACCGCCGAAGCCTTCAATCGGCGCATCAATTTTGACGGCGTGGTGCTGACCAAACTCGACGGCGACACACGGGGCGGGGCGGCATTGAGCATCAAATACACCGTCGGCAAGCCCATTAAGTTTGTTTCGGAAGGCGAAAAGTTGGACGCGCTCGATGTGTTCTATCCCGACCGTATGGCGCAGCGCATCCTCGGCATGGGCGACATCGTGTCGCTGGTAGAAAAGGCCGAGCGCGAGTTCGACGAGGAAGAAGCCAAACGCCTTGAAAAAAGGATGAAGCAGAACAAGTTCGACTTCAACGATTTTCTCGGCCAAATGCAGATGATAAAGAAAATGGGCGACCTCAAGTCGCTCATCGGCATGATACCGGGCGTGGGCAAGGCGCTCAAAGACGCGCCCATTGACGACAAGGCGCTGGTGCGGGTGGAAGCCATCATCCAGAGCATGACCCCAAAAGAACGCGCCAACCCCGACCTACTCAACATTTCCCGCAAGAAACGCATCGCTCGCGGCTGTGGCCAGACGCTGGAGCAAATCAACCTGTTTGTCAAGAATTTTGAGCAAATGCGCAAGATGATGCACCAAATGGCCAACTCGCCTATGGGCAAAATGGGTATGCCGCCCGGTATGGGTATGCCACAAAAGGGCGGGTTCAGGTGATGAGCCGTTGCCTGTGTTTTTGAGGTACTTGATTGGGGCCAGCATGATAGCAGCCCGGCGATTGCGGAGAATCGCCGGGCTGCCGTGTTTTTTGAAAAACGATGTTCGGTAGTATGCGAAAGACATCTTCTTGACCCAACTATATGTGCCTTGTTGCCAGTCTTTCTTCAAAACAAAATTTCCGTTGCAATGAAACAGCTCTACCTCCTACCGTTGCTCTTGCTATCCACCGTTGCGCTGTTCGCGCAGGAAAAATTCGAGTTGGGCTTTGCCGTGAAGGCGGGGACATTTACCATGCCGCATGAAAAGAAGGAAACGATAGGATTGGCTTATGACTACCCGGCAGGCTTTTCCAGTTCCTATGGAGTTTTCGTTTCAAGGCGGTTGGGAGGACACTTTAGGCTCTCGCTGGATTTGCTATACAATTTTTCAAGGTATGAAGAAAGAGGAAATGGAGCCGAGCCCTTTTCGTCATTTTTACCCGCCACTACAAAAATGACAAGAAATATCAACGCGCAAAGCCTGATTACGCCGCTACAAATTCTGTTTTCACCAAAGAAAAACGGAAAGTGGGTACTGAATGCCGGCGCAGCATTGAATGTCGTGTTGGGTTCGGAAATGATGACCCGAATGGAAAGTGACTCCCAAAATCCTGTGACCCAATGGCAAAGTGACCCGGTGAGGAGATTCGGTGAAGGCACACTTTTACAGGCTTTTTTGATTGCGGGTTTGCATTATAGGATGGAACAAAGGACCGCTATCGGTTTAGAATTTACGGGACTATTGCGCCGCGAACAGCTGACTTATTGGAATTGGTCTGCCCCACCGATGGCTATCATTGCATGCGACTGCATTAATCCCTACAACGGCATTCCCTTCTGGATGCAAAGCCTCGCCATTTCCCTCCGCCACAATATTTTGCGATAGAACGACTCACGCAAAACTCAACCCCGCATTCACCACGCCCATCACTCGGTCGCGCACGCGCTGGTCGGAGGTGGTGGATGCGATGGTGTCGAACACTTGACGCTGGTTGATTTGGCGGAGCTCGTTGAGGGAGTTGAGGCGGTGGTGGGTCGCGACCCGCGACATGGCTTCGGCCACGGTGCGGCTCATGCCTCCGTTGCCTTGATTGATGGCCAAAGCTATGACGATGGTCATGGCGGCCTCGGAGTTGAGGATGTCGCTCAATCGTGGGACGACGATATTGATGCCGCCCACATTCAGGTTGAGCTGGTGATTGAGCGCGGGCTGCACATAGAGTTCGTTGGCCATGCGCAATTGCTCGCGCACGAGCGACGGCTCAAAGCCTGCCTGCACAAAGGCTCCATAGAGCGGCACATTGCGTTGGATGTAGAACCAAGCCTCGTCGCCGCTGCGCTTCGTGCCACTCTCGTCGAGTACCGTGACGACGGCGTTTCGGCCAAAGCCTTCCGTGTCAATGCCCACTCGCTGAAAGATGTTCTGAAATGCGAGCGACGCATTGGCTTTCATGCTGGCGAGGAGGTGGTTGAGGCTGGAGCCGACCGCTGCCGCTGCCGCAAATTGGATGAATCCGTAGGAAAATATCGCCTTGTCGTAGCTGTTGATGGCATCGAAACTGCCCTCGTGCGTGGAGACGTATTGCAGTGCTCTTGCCTGCGCGAGCGTCAGCCCGACTTCCTGTATGGTGGCCACGCTCAATTCGATGTGCGACTGCCCTGCATACATGATGCCGTGCGGATAAACCATGTGGATGGATATGGTGAGGTTGTCGCGCATGCTGGCTACCACTTGGCGCCCATTGAATAAGGGCACTGTGAGGAAGTATCGGCGAAATCCGGCTTCTTGGCGGGTCTCCACCCTGTATTGCTGTCGGGCGCTCAGGTAGTTGCCGCCCGTTTGGACGGGTGGTGTTGGGGTGGTCGGCGTGGTGGGCGTAGGCGTGGTGGGCGTGGTGGTGCCTTGCCCTCTGACGAGCAATA
The DNA here is from genome assembly GCA_026129545.1 of Saprospiraceae bacterium. Lineage (NCBI taxonomy): Bacteria > Pseudomonadati > Bacteroidota > Saprospiria > Saprospirales > Saprospiraceae > Saprospiraceae bacterium. The sequence continues at coordinate 198,862 of JAHCHX010000003.1, read as the reverse complement.
TCTGCCCGATGTTTAGGCTGGTGGTGCGGAGGCTATTGATGCGCATCAGCTCGTCAACGCTCATGTTGAATCTTCGGGCGATGGCGAAAAGCGTGTCGCCGGCGACGACTCTGTATTGCTGAGTGCCGCTGCCGCTGGTGACGGGTGTCGTGGGTGGTGGGGTGGGGGTGACGGGCGGCGGCGGTGTCGTGGGGGTGCTTTGTGCCCTGACCCTCAGCACTTGACCGACGCTGATGCTGTCGGATTTGAGTCCGTTGAGGGATTTTAGTTGTTCGACGGTGAGGCCGAATTTTCTGGCGATACCGAATAGGGTGTCGCCTCTGACTACTTGGTAAGTATTGACTGACATCCGATTTTCAATTTAGAATTTTCCAAAACAGCTCTTTCATCAACTCTGCTTCGCCGGTGTTTGTTGTGTCGGTGTCCACGCCTTTTGAGCGCAGGTCGTATTCTTTCAACAAAGCAATCACGCGGATGGTTTGCGGTAGGGAGTAGTTGTTGGCGGCGATTTTGTATTCTTTCAAAAACCAGTCGGAGCGCAGGTCGAGTGCTTTTAGCAATTCCGCGTCGGGGCTTCCTTTGAGCGCGTGAAGCATATAGACTTTGGAGAAGTAGGCGAAGAGGCTGCTGATGGTGACGATGAGCGAGTTTTTGCGGATGTTGGCGGCGAAGTGTTCGCGGATGCGGGCGATTTTAGGGAGGTCGCGCACGGCAAAGGCTTTTTGCAGCTCGAACACGTTGTAGTCCTTGCTGATGCCGACAAATTCCTGGATATGGGCGGGGCTGATGGCGGTTTCGGCGGGGAGGTTGAGGGAGAGTTTGTCGAGTTCGTTGGCGATTTTGGCGAGGTCGGTGCCGAGGTATTCGGCGAGCAAGGCTGCGGCTTGTGGTTCTATGGGTCGTTTTTGGCTTTTGCAGTAGCTCGCAATCCACTCCGGCACTTGGTTGTCGTACAGTTTTTTGCTTTCAAAGAGCGCGACGTTTTTTCCCTGCAAGGCTTTGCCGAATTTGGTGCGCAAATCTGCTTTTTTGTGCTTGTGGCACACCACGAACACGGTGCTCTGCATGGGGTTTTCAAAATAGCTGGTCAGTTCGGCAAGGCTTTTCATTTCTTGGGCTTCGCGCAGCACGACGACTTGCCGCTCGCTCATCATGGGGTAGCGGCGCAGCGCGTCGAGCAGGGCGAGGTGGTCGGTGTCTTTGCCGTAGAGGATGGTCTGGTTGAAGGTTTTTTCGGCTTCGGGCAAGGCGCCGGCCTCTATAGCCTCGGCGATTTGGTCTATGAAAAATGGCTCTTCCCCGTGCAGGAAGTAGATGGGGCGGAATTGCCGGGCCTTGATGTCGCGGAGGATTTCGTCGAAAGTCATGGTGGGGAAATTTTTCAACGGAGATGTTCTCGCTGAAGACCGTTTGCCAGATAAATAATGGCTGTGTCAATTTTCGCGTACTCCTGTTCTGCTTCGTGGAAATCAATGGTTTGTTGGAGAGCAGCCTTTTTTACACGGTTGTATCTTGCGGAGAGTTTAACCCAGTCGTCGTGAAGCTCTGAATTTTGCTTGAGCTTCTGACCCAAGTAATTCAGGGCCTTGTCCAAGTCGGTGGAAAGCAACGCTTTAACTTCAAGAATCACAGTTTGAAGGATTTTATCTTCGGGATGGGCAGGTGCTGGAATCGGTAGCGAAGCCATTTCCGAAAATTCTAGGGAGAGGCGCAATGCTTCTTCTTTGGCCAAGACATCCTTGAAACGCTCGTACAGCTGCGCTGCCTTTTCGGGGGGCAATTCGATAACAATTTTTACGGGCTTGTTTTCCATCCAATCAAGCAAATAAGGTTTGCAACCAGTCGGTCACTTGCTTTTCGACAGGGCCTCTCACCTTTACTTCCACATCAAGTTTTTCGTGCTTCAATTGAATGGCCAACTCATTTGATATTTGCAAAAGTCTTTGCCTGATACGGCTTTTTTGCACCGACGAGAAGTCTTCGTCAATAGTGCCTGCCGTGATGTAGATTTCTAAATCATAGTATCTGGAAGCGATTTCATCCAACTCCTCTTTTGTCTTTGTTATCCCAAAGGAATCAGCAACGAGGCGAAGTGTCTTCACGGCTTTGCTGATATTGTCTTCGGCGATAAAGCCGCGAGATTGTTCGATAAGATATCTTGCTTCTACTTGCATGGTTGATGGTTGTCGAACTGCGATTGGACAAAAGTAAGCACAAAACCTGTAGCTTGTTCAACGGGCTTCAAATTTTGCGACTCCAATCAACATCCTCCCTCACTTCTTTTTTCCGGCTGCTTTTCCGCCATTCTTTGCTGCGGGCTTTTTGGCATCGAACGCCCCCGGCATTTCTTTCTCAATAATCGCCTTCACATCGGCCAAAGAAAGCGAACGCGCTTGGTCGGCGGTCATGCTGCCGCCTTCGACGCGGGGCAGTTTGACGATGGCCTTGCCAAATTTGATGAACGGCCCCCAGCGACCGTTTTCGACGCTGATTTTCTCCTCTGGCCAGTGGTGAATGTATCTGTTCGCCTCTTTTTCGATTTTTTGCTGAATCAGTTCGATGGCTTGTTTTTCGGTGAGTTGGTCAAAGTTGACCTTTGCGGGCAGGTTGACGTACAAATCGGCCCATTTGATGAACGGGCCGAACCTGCCTTTGCCTTTGGTGATGGGTTGGCCTTCGAAATGGCCGACGGGTTTGTCGGCCTGCTTTTTTGCCTCGATGAGTTCGACGGCGCGCTCGTAGGTGATGTCGAAGGGGTCTTCGCCTTTTGCGAGGGAGGCGAAAAGGTTGCCGAGTTTGACGTAGGGGCCGAAGCGCCCAGTGTTCACTTCGAGGGGTTGGCCTTCGTGCTCGCCCAGTGTTCGCGGCATTTGGAAGCTTTCGAGCGCCTCCTCGAGGGCCACGGTTTCGAGGTTTTTGCCGGGTCTCAGATTGGCGTAGCGAGGTTTTTCTTTGGGCGCGAGCTCTTCGCGCGTGCCGATTTGGATGACGGGCTTGCCCAACGTGCTCATGCGGACGAGCACGGTGCGACCGGTTTCGGGGTCTTTGCCGAGGATGCGCTCGCCCTGCGCGCGCTCGGCTTCTTTGAGTGTTTTTTCCACATCCTGATGGAAGGGGCGGTAGAAGCGGTCAATCATGCGCGGCCATTCCATTTTCCCTTCGGCGATGTCGTCAAATTCGGCTTCCACTTTGGCGGTGAAGCCGTAGTCCATGATTTTTCCGAAGTTGTCTTCAAGGAAATCGCTCACTATCATGCCCATATCGGTAGGATAGAGCACGTTTTTGGTGGCACCGGTGACTTCTTTGTTTTTTGTTTGGGCAATTTTGTTGTTTTTGAGGGTCAGTATTTGAAACACTCGCTCTTCTCCGGGGCGGCTGTCGCGCACGACGTAGCCGCGATTTTCTTCCATGATTTTTGAAATGGTGGGCGCGTAGGTGGAGGGTCTGCCGATGCCGAGTTCCTCGAGTTTTTTCACCAAGCTGGCCTCCGTGAAGCGGGCGGGCGGGCGGGTGAATCGCTCGGTGGCCGTCATCTCGTCGAGGTCGAGCTGTTGGCCTTTGGTCAGGGGCGGCAGGATGCCCGCTGTTTCTTCGTCTTCCTCGTCGGAGCTTTCCATGTACACTTTGAGGAAGCCGTCGAATTTGAGCACTTCGCCTTCGGCCACCAGTTGCGCCGCGGGCTGTGTGCTGATGCCGATGTCAACGGTTGTTTTTTCCAGTTCGGCATCGGCCATTTGGGAGGCCATGGCGCGTTTCCAGATGAGTTCGTAGAGGCGTTGCTCGTCGCGGTTGGGGCTGATGCTTTGGCGTTCGATGTAGGTGGGGCGTATGGCTTCGTGGGCTTCTTGTGCGCTTTCGTTTTTGGTCTTGAATTGGCGGCGCTGGTGGTAGCGCTCGCCGAATTGCTTCAGGATTTCGTCGCCGATGGCTTGCAAGGCTGTTTCTGACAGGTTGGTGGAGTCGGTACGCATATAGGTGATGAACCCTTGTTCGTAGAGTTTCTGGGCGACCGACATGGTGCGGTTCACGGAGAAGCCAAGTTTGCGACTGGCCTCCTGTTGGAGGGTGGAGGTGATGAACGGTGGGGCGGGCTTGCGGCGGGTGGGGCGCACCTCTATGTTGCCGACGGCGTAGTTGGCTCCGATGCATTTTTCCAAAAACGCCGCTGCGCCTGCCGCGTCGTCGAATCGCGTGGGGCTTTCCGCTTTGAAAGTGACGACTTTTCCTTGCGCGTTTTTGGCGAAAAATTGAGCGGTCACGCGGAAAAAAGGCGTGACGTTGAATTGTTGAATCTCGCGCTCCCGCTCCACGATGAGTTTCACGGCGACGGACTGCACGCGGCCAGCGGAGAGTTGTCCCTTCACTTTTTTCCACAGCAATCCGCTGAGCTCCCACCCCACGAGGCGGTCGAGCACACGGCGCGCCTGCTGGGCATTCACCACGTTCATGTTCACCGTGCGCGGGTTTTGCACGGCTTTTTGAATAGCTGGCTTGGTGATTTCGTGGAAGACGATGCGCTTCGTTTTGGCGGCATCCAGCCCAAGCACTTCCGCGAGGTGCCAAGAGATGGCTTCTCCCTCGCGGTCTTCGTCGGTGGCGAGCCATACCTCGGCGGATTTGCTGGCTGCTTCCTTCAACTCCTTGACCGTCTTGTTTTTGTCGGGCGGGATGACGTATTTGGGGCGATAGTTGTTGTCCACGTCCACGCCGAGGTCATTGCCTTTTTCGAGGTCGCGTATGTGTCCGTATGAGGATTTGACGCTAAAATCGCCGCCGAGATATTTTTCAATCGTTTTTGCTTTTGCTGGCGACTCTACGATGAGGAGTTTTTTTGTCATAATTTAAATCGTCATTGAGGGTCATTAAAGGTCATTGGGGGTCATTGGGGGGCATTGGGGGTCATTGAGGGTCATTGGGGGTCATTGGGGGTCATTAAAGGTCATTGAGGGTCATTAAAGGTCATTAAAGGTCATTAAAGGTCATTGGGGGTCATTGAGGGGGGCATTATAGTCATTGAGGGGCCATTAGAGGGGACGGGCGTAATTAAAAATGACCCCAATGACCCCCAATGCCCCTCAATGACCCCAATGACCCTCAATGACCTTTAATGACCCCCGATGACCCCAATGCCCCCCGATGACCCTAACACTCGCTCCAATCAGGCGGCAAAAGTAATGGGATTTTGCAGTTTGAACGAAAATGCCCAAAGTCTTGGGTTTCGAAAGAATGTTGTGTGGAGCAATTGTCAGTTTTTCCTGAAATTTGTTCGGTGTTTTACCTTTTTTAAAATCAGTGTTATGGAAAAAGAACGGGCGCGATATGTTCACGCTTTCAAGGCCAGCAATTTTTTTTCAATAAAAGATATTGAAATGAGCGAGCTGGGCGGACGCAGGGAAATCTATCTTCTCGGAGAGAACGGCGATGGCAAGTCCCTGATTCTCATGGCGCTTGTCATTGCTTTTAGGGGGCATTTCATCGAAAAACACACGGAAAGAAAGGAGACGGGAGCGGTGATTGACATGGTGCGCTCCAATCCCGGCCTTGAATTGTCGGGCAATGATGCTCAAGGCAATGCTTATCGTTATCCCGGCAAATCACTTGCAAATGACGGAGGCGAGGAAGAAAGTTTGTCCAATATTCTTGCTTACGGTGTGCATCGAAGCCGAAACGACTCGTCGCGTAGCGATAAATGGGGCTTTATGACTTTGTTCGACGACAACCAATATCTGACAAGCCCAGAAGAATGGCTCAAAATGCTTTACACGGCTGAGTTGGAAGGGAAAGTACAGTCGTCGCAGGGGCGTAACGTGAATTTGCCAACGGTGGAGGAGGCAAAAAAAATACTGGTTGATTTGCTGGACCAAAACGTTGACATCGAAGTGTCGGCTCATGGGGTGCGTTATCTTGAACGCGGGGTGGAGTTGAGGTTCGGTCAGCTGTCGGAAGGCTACAAAAGCGTCTTGACATGGGTGTGCGACATGATTAGTCGGCTGGCGATGTCTGGGCATTCTGTTGCGAATCTCAGAGACCATGTAGGGGTGGTTTTGGTGGATGAAATCAACTTGCACCTGCACCCCAAATGGGAGCGGCAAATCGTGCGCAAGTTGCGCGGCTGGTTTCCGAACATTCAGTTCTTTTTCACCACGCATAGCCCCGTCACCATACTTGGTGCCTCGGATGATGCCGTGTTTTATCGAGTGTACAAAGAAAAAGGTGAAACCAAGCTGAGCGAGCCTTACCACAAATCAGATTGGAAAGACTTAATGGCAAACAACATCATCACTTCCCCGCTGTTCGGCTTGGCGGATGCCCGCATGGAAAGCGGGGAAACTGCCCGCGCCAGCCTTGATACCAGCAAGGATTTTCTGTATAGCCGCATTCATCAGAAGATAAGCGAGCGACTTGACGCGAAGAAGAAAGAGGGGAGAGTCTATTTTTCTCCTACCGAAATTGACCAAATGATAGAAAAAGCCTTAAATGAAGAACTAACATGACCCTTCTTCGCCATGATAGCAATTGGAAAAAATCTTGCCGACATTCCTCCATCTTTGATGGTGCCACCACTGAACAGGTCAGCAACGTCCACCCATCGGGTGCGCGAAAAGGTAATCGCGGAGGGCGCCTATCCGAGCGGGCAATCCGCTGTGGACAGCCGATATAAAATGGAGGACATCAAAAGGCGACTGTTCGACCTCTACAACGGGAAGTGCGCTTTTTGCGAACAACGGGTGGAGCGGTGGCAAGTGGAGCATTTCCGCCCCAAAAGCATCTATTACTGGCTTGCTTTTTCATGGGACAACCTGCTCTATGCTTGCCCAGACTGCAATGGCAGCAAATCAAACAGGTTCGAACTGTCGGGAGCGAGGGAGGTCAATCCGCCCGCCGATTTGACACAAATCAATCTTCTATCGGAAGGCTACGATGTGTCCGAGCAGCCCTTGTTCTTTTGTCCCGAGCGGGGCGACCCTCAGCCCTTGCTCGTTTTTCGTCGGGATGGCTGGGTCGAATCAGCCGACGAACGCTGCGCTTACACGCTCGATACCTGCAAGGTAGGGCGGCCCTATCTGAATGACTACCGCAAGGCAATTCTTGATGATTTTGAAAACGACCTAAAAAGCGAGGCGGCGGCGTTGAGCACACGAGCGGAAATAGAGCAGGCGGTGCAGGTGCTTATCCGAAAATTCAACAGAGATGCCGAAAACCCCAAAAATGAGTACGTTGCTTTTCGCAAGTATGCGCTTCGGCATTTGGTGCCACAGATACTTGGAGAAGTGTTGGGTGCCCCATGATGTGGGGCTAATTCCCGCTCTTCTGCCCCGCTGTTTCTTTTTTCCGCTTTTCCTCTTGTATCACTTTTCCCTTTTTGAGTTCTTCCGCTCGCTCTTTTTTTCGCTTTTCCCTGAATGGGGGGGCCAGTTCTTTCATGGCGATGGTTTTGCCGTTGAGTTTGCGGTGGTAGGCGAGTATGAGCAAGTCGGCCATGTCGTCGGGGAAGGTGACGCCTGCGCTGCGCAGGTAGTGCGACAGCCGGGAGCCGCCGTAGAACCCCCAATTGAGTATCATCCATTGGCCGAGGCGGTTGTGTAGCAGGGCGCACACGCTGTCTTCGGGGATGGCTTTTATTTTGGCCTGCGATTCGGGCGATATGTTCTTGTCGAGCTGAAGCATGGCATCGTCCAAGTTTTTCGGGATATAGACTCCATTGAGCTTGTCTTTTTTGATGCGCTCCTGATATTGTTTTTCAAATTCCTGTTCGTCGCCAGGAGGGCCTTCTTGAGCGATGATTGGCGCAGCGTGGAAGAAAAAGAAAAAGAGGAGCGTATAAATGCCGTTTTTGTGCCTCATCATTGTGTTGTTATGCGTTTTCGTTTTTCCCTGTTGGAAATTTTTTTGTTTCAAGTCATCATTTGGCTGTTGTTGTGGCTGCTTGATGATTATGTGGCGACGCTTCTAACGCTCGTCGTCGGCGCTATCGTATTGGCCGTGCTGCTGGTGGCTCTCATGGCGGAAGGAATCGAACGCTCCAAAGTGCCGCGGCGCTATTTCCACGTCATGTTGTTGAGCATACTCGCGCCCATGGCGGCTGCCGGGCTGTATATGCTGATTTTTGGCGGTAGGCTGTCGTTTTTGGCGCCCTGAGGCTTCCTTGCGGCTATCCTTCTATTTCCTCGAAGTTGCCCGTCTGACGGTTTTTGCGCACGCGGTCCCAGTGAAAATATCGGCCATTCATCACGATGTAAACGCCGGGCGGCAGCACTTGCACAAAGGCCAAGGCGCTGCCGAGGTTGAAAAAACCGTCCGAAGACGTGCCAAAAGCGTAGGGAATCATGGCTCCTGTGAGCACGATGGTCTTGCCCGCTATGTTGGCTTCGGCCAGCACCCGCGCGGTGTCCACCATGCGGTCGGTGCCATGTGTGAGCAAGACGCGGTTGGCATCGGTTTTCCGGCAATTATAGACGATGATGGAGAGCTCGTCGTCGCCCATTTCCAAAGAGTCAATCATCATGAGGGTCTTGATGTCAATCTTGACCTCGCAGCGCCCGCGCTCAAACATCTCTTTGAGGTGGGTATCCTTGAAATAAAGCTCGCCGGTGAGATAGTTGTACTCCTTGTCGAAGGTGCCGCCTGTGACAAATACCTGAATCATAATTGGTTAGTGCTGGTTGATGTTGTTTTTCGCGGCACAAAGGAATGGGTTTTCGGAAGAAAAATACGAACCGCGATGCTTGAACAACCAACAAGGTCTCCTATCTTCGCCCCCATCAATAAAAAACGGACAGCAAAATGAATAATAAAGAAGAATACACCGAGAATCGGGGCCGCGATTGGCTCATGTTCATCGTTAGCCTTATCGGCACGCTCGCCCTTTTGATTTTTATTCCTGAATGGGTGTGGGTTGGTTTTCCTTTCCTGTTCACTTCCTTGGCGGGGGCGATGGGCCGTCTGTGACAGTTTTTGTCTCCATTCATGAAACAGCCGTCGGTGTCCGAAGCACGCCGACGGCTGTTTCTTTTCCCCCGGCCACCGCGTCACCGTTGTATTCGGGCCGTCAGACAAGTGCGTGAACTATGATGCCGTGAGCGCTTCCATAAAATAGAAATCCCTCGCCGGTGCGACGAGGGACTCTAACCCAAACAAATAAACACAAAAACTACTTGCTGCAATTTTAAGGCAACTTTTTGGGTACGAACAAATTTTTTCCCGGAAATTTTAACAGAATTTTCACAGGTTGTTGGAAAAAGCCATTTTTGACCAAATATAGGCGTTTGAACGAGTCCCAATTCCAAAAAAAGATTGGTTTGGCGGAAAGAAAAAGGCTTGTCGGGGCTGGATTCAAATGAATGTTTACCTTCGCCGTGCTTCTCAATGCGAGCATCAACCTTCCCCTTCTTCTTTTATGCGTATCCTGAAATTACTGTTCTCGCTTCTGCTTACCGGCGCAGTTGTCTGGCTGTTGCAAACCACACACAAAATAGGCGATTCCTCCCTCCCACCATTAGGTGCCTTTTTCAATCCCTTTTCCGGTTTTTGGAAAAATGCGGAGCCTGCAAAGGGTTTTTCTTTTCACAACGCGAAGTTGAAAGGGTTGAGCGGCAGCGTGGAGGTGGTGTACGACGATATGCTCGTGCCGCACATTTTTGCCGAAAACATGGCGGATGCCGTACGGGTGCAGGGTTATGTGACGGCTCAACATCGTTTGTGGCAGATGGATATTTCCACGCGAAAGTCGGCAGGGCGACTTTCGGAGATTTTGGGCGAGCGCACGCTCCAGATTGACCGCATGGCACGCCGTCGGGGCATGGTGTTCGCCGCCGAGAACGCCGTGCTAAGCTGGAGCAAATCCGCCGAGGGGATGCGGTTGTTGCAGGCGTACACGGAAGGCGTGAACGCTTACATCGAAGGGTTGTCCGCCGCCGAATACCCGATTGAGTTCAAATTGCTCAACTACAAGCCAGAGCCTTGGTCTGTGCTAAAGACGGCGCTCTTGGTGGAAGCCATGGCGGAGACGCTTGCCGCCGGGGAGAATGATTTGGCCTCTACCAATGCGTTGGCGCTCTTTGGCCGCGACACCTTTAACTATCTGTATCCCGAATGGAACCCCAAGCAGCAAGCCATCATCCCCGACACCGGGCAGTGGCGCGATTGGCAGGTGACGCTGCCACCAGTTGCGGCACCGGAGCCGAGCGGCCTTCTTTCCGGCATATCGGAGGGGGCGAAATTCAAGTTCCCCTTGGATGAAAGAACTGACCCCTACGACGATTACATCGTCGGCTCCAACAACTGGGCGGTTGCGGGCTCCAACACCGCTTCGGGGCATCCGTTGTTGTGCAACGACCCACACCTCAATTTGACGTTGCCTTCCATCTGGTTCCAATTGCAAATTCACACACCAGAGCAAAATTGCTACGGGGTGTCGTTGCAGGGCCTTCCGGGCATGATTATCGGATTCAATGAAGAGGTCGCTTGGGGCGTGACGAACGTGGGGCACGACGTATCCGATTGGTACAAAATCGCATGGGTGGACAATGAGCGCACACAATACAAACTCGACGCTGAAACCCGTGAGGTACAGAAGCGCGTGGAAACGATTAAGATAAAAGGCAAAGCCCCGTTTCTGGACACGGTGCGCTACACGGTGTGGGGGCCAGTGGTGTATGACCATGAACCCACACATCCGCTGCGCGACTGCGCACTCCGCTGGCTGACGCACGACCAGCCCAGCCGCGACGAGATGAATACTTTTTTGTTTCTCAACGCAGGCAAAAACTACGACGATTACCGCCGTGCCCTGGCTGCTTACGACTGCCCAGCCCAGAATTTTGTGTTCGCCACCCGGTCGGGCGATATTGCCATCACGGTGCAGGGGAGGTTCCCCGTGCGGGCGCCCGAACAGGGGCGTTTCGTGCAAGACGGCAGCCGATGGTCGAATGCTTGGCTCGATTACATTCCTGCAGAGCGTGTGCCAGCCATGAAAAATCCTTCGAGGGGGTTTGTGTATTCGGCCAATCAACATTCCACGCCTCCGGCCTATCCTTACTATTACCTAAGCAACGATTTCGACGATTATCGAGGCCGGCGCATTTTCGACCGACTTTCTTCCATGCACGCGGCAACGCTCGACAGCATGAAAACCATGCAATTGGACAACTTCAGCCAACGCGCCGCCGATGCCTTGCCCGTCATGCTCCGAATGCTCGACCGAATCAAATTGGATGCGGAAGGCTTGAAGATGGCCGACGAATTGGCAGCATGGAACTATCGCTACGATGCCAATGCCACCGCTCCATCGCTCTACGAGGTATGGTTCGACTCCTGCTACCTCCGCACTTGGGATGAAATCACGTCGCTGCGAGCAGAGAAAAAGCAGGTGCTGATGCCTGAGCGGTGGCGCTTCATAGAGCTGCTGGAAAAAGACCCGAACAGCGTCTTTTTCGACCACCTGACCACGCCCCAACGTGAGACTGCTCACGATATCGTGCATCAATCTTTTGCGCTGATGCAGCAGTATTTCAAGGAAAACCCCGATAAGCGCACTGGCTGGGGGGCATTCAGGAGCTTTGCCATCAAGCATCTGGCCTTGATAGACGCATTTAGCCGGCTCGATGTGGTGGTGGGGGGGCACAGCTCAGCACCCAACGCCATCAAGCAGGGCAATGGTCCCTCTTGGCGCATGATTGTCGAGCTCGGCGAGCGGGTGCGCGGGCTTGGCGTCTATCCCGGCGGCCAGTCGGGCAATCCGGGCAGCCGCTACTACGACAACATGGTGGACACATGGGCAAGGGGAGAATACAACAACTTGTTGTTCCTGAAATCTGCCGACGAACCGTCCAACCAAATTTTGGGCCGTCAGGTCTTTTTGCCGTGATGCGCTCGGCAAGCATTTCCTCGCAGTTCACCAACGTCAATTTTTTCAAACATGAGACACTTTATATACTCCGTCCTTTTCATTTTCGCGCTGGGGCATCTCTGCCACTTCGGATTGCCATGGTGGGGGCTGGTACCGGTGGCGATGCTGGCGGGCTGGCTGTTTCCTTTGTCGGCGGGCAAAAACTTTAGCGCCGCTTTCTTGGCCGGGGCGCTGCTTTGGTTTGTCAACGCTTACCTGTACAATGCGGAGAACGACGGGATATTGGCTGCCAAAGTAGGCCTGCTGTTTCAGGGGCTGAAGGCATGGCAATTGCTCGGTTTGACGGGCGTGCTGGGGGGCGTGTTGGCTGGCTTTGGGGCCATGACGGGGCGCTACGCGCGCGATGTGTTTGTCAGCAACAGGGCATAACACAGGTTTTGCGTTTTTTTCTTTGAAAAAACATTCGTGTCTCAAAGCTTCGTTTTACATTTGTGCAGGTTTCTTGAAATCATATTTCCGAGCACATTATTCCCCGCTGGGATTCTTTCACAATACTTTCTTTAATCCGCCTTGTTTTAAAGTATGGCAAAACCGGCAGCGTCGTTTTCGACTGCCGGTTTTTGTTTTTGGCCAAATACCCAAAAATGACGAGCGGCTCGCCAACAGCGAGCCGCTCGTTTGGGTTCCACACAAGTACGTCGGCGCAATTGTCGTGGCCTAAAACAGGCGACAACTCATCCGCAATTTGCACATTGTACTCCTCTCTGGTTTATTAAGTTTATCAATCCAGCACCAGCTCGAACTCGACGCGGCGATTGTACTCTCGTCCTTCTTTGGTATTGTTGTCCGAGATGGGGCGCTCTTGGCCAAAGCCGGCGTAGCGCAAGCGATTGGTCTTGATGCCACGGAACACCAGATAATCGTAACACGCCTTGGCGCGTGCCTCCGAGAGCTTTAGGTTTTTCATTTCGTCGCCCACGTTGTCCGTGTGTCCGCTGATGGAAAGCGTGTAGTCGGGATATTCGCGCAAGATGTCCACCATCTCGTCGAGCACCGGGAAAGAATGGTTTTTGAGCACTGCTTTTCCGGTCTCAAACTGGACGGAGCGCGTAGCCACTTTGAGGCGTTGCTTCACCTCCTGTTTCACTTCTGGGCAACCAAAATTGGAGGCTGGGCCAGCCGTGTTGGGGCATTTGTCGTCTTTGTCTGGCACGCCGTCGCCATCGCTGTCCACCACCTTGTCCTCTTTCGCCTCGGGGCAGCCGTGGTTGGCTGCCGTGCCAGGCACGTTCGGGCATTTGTCCAACCTGTCGGGCACACCGTCGCCGTCGCTGTCTTTGTCTGCTGCCTGTTCCTCCGGGCATCCAAAATTGGAAGCAGGCCCCGGTTCGGTCGGGCATTTATCGTCCTTGTCAGGCACACCATCGAAATCCGTGTCGGGGCAGCCGTTCCAACGGCCAGCGATGGTCGGGCATTCGTCGTCTTTGTCGGGGAAGCCATCACCGTCGGTGTCGGGGCAGCCTTTGGTTTCGATAGGGCCGGGGTCGTTGGGGCATTCGTCTTCGTGGTCGCCGAGGCCATCCTTGTCCGCGTCGGGGCATCCGAGCGCGGTGGCAGGCCCGGCCAAGTCGGGGCACTTGTCCAAGGCATCGGGCGTTCCGTCGCCGTCGCGGTCGGGCGGAAGCACTGGTTTGGGCTCAGATTTGTGCAGCAAGTAAACATAGCCCACTCCGAGTTGTATGTTGTCGCGTTTGTCCTGAGTGGCCTTGCGGTACTCCCCCTGCACGTTGACGAAGGCATATTTTGAAACACGAATATTAAGCCCTGCGCCGAAGGGGAATTGCAAATGGCCGTTGTCGAAATCTTCGAGGAAATACCCCGCCCCGCCAAACGCATACGGCGATATTTTGGCATCGTTGCGCATGTTGCCAATGTGGAAAACGAGGTCGAGACTAGTAGTGACGGTATTTTCGGGGATGGCAGGCAACTTGGCAAGCCCCAGTTTGAAGGGTATTCCTACGTTCAAAAACGGGGCGATGTTGCGAAAATAGCCTATTTCAAAGCCTTGCCCTAGTCGCAGGTCTTCGCTATTCAGAATGCCGTAGCTAAGGAAATCAAGTTTGGCATGGAGAGCGTTGGGGAATTCGGCATTCTGGGCTTGAGTGGTTGGGAATTGCAGGCATAGCGCCAGCAGGATTAGTAGAAAGAGTTTTCTCATTGCTATCTCATTGAATGTTCGGCAAGGGGAAAACAAAACGGATGCCAATAACAGGTATGGGTTAAGGCAGGGGGGCGCGAAAACGTCAGTTAAGCGACAAAGACGGGGAGAGTGCGGGCGATTTGGGGGCAATGGAAATATCAAGGGGGCAACAATGGCGCAAACGGCTCATTGTTACCCCCGTGTGATTGTTGTGCGTATGACCCGTCATCACGGGAAAATACCCATCGAAATATAGTCGCTGGCAATTTTTTTCAGCGAGCAGACAAACGCCGCGGTGCGCACATCACCAATATCGGGATGTTGCTTCATGGTGTCGCGGATTTGCTGATAGGCAGTAATCATGGTGTCCTCCAAGCCGGAGTTGACAAGTTCCACTTCGGTGCCGCCGCGGGTGAGGAAATCGCGCTCGCGGTCGCCGATGGTCTTGCCAGTGAGTTCCTGCACTTTGTTGAGGATGCCTTCGAAGGCATTGTGCTGGAAGCGGTTTTCGAGGCGACCAAAGCGGTGGTGAGAGAGGTTTTTGAGCCACTCGAAGTACGAAACCGTCACGCCGCCTGCATTGATGTAAAAGTCCGGCAGGGTCACGATGCCTTTCTTGGTCAGGATTGGGTCGGCATCGGCGGTGATGGGGCCGTTGGCAGCTTCGGCGATGATTTTCGCTTTGATGCGAGCGGCATTTTCCACGGTGATTTGATTCTCGAGCGCGGCGGGCACAAGAATGTCACATTCGAGTTCGAGCGCGGCCAGATTGTTGGGCAGCGCGGTGGAGCCTGGGAAGCCCATGATGGATCCCGTTTCTTTGCGGAAAGCCAACAGTTTCTCCACGTCTATGCCGCTTTCGCAATAGATGGAGCCTTCGCGCTCGGCCACGCCGATGATTTTCACGTCGCCTTCTTGCTGGCTGATGAGGGCGGTATTGCTGCCCACGTTGCCCAGCCCCTGTACCACCATCGTTTTGCCCGCGATGCCTTTGGTGAGGCCAAGTTTTTTCATGTCGTCGGCAAAAGAGACCGCTTCGCGCAAGCCATAGAACACGCCGCGTCCGGTAGCCTCGGCGCGTCCGCGAATGCCGTTTTGAGTGACGGGTTTGCCAGTGACGCAACCAATCGAGTCTATCTCGCCGTGGCGGAACGCCTGATAGGTGTCGAGAATCCAAGCCATTTCGCGGGGGCCGGTGCCGTAGTCGGGCGCAGGCACGTCAATGCCAGGGCCGATAAAGTTCTTTTTGACCAGTTCGGTGGTGTAGCGGCGCGTGATGTTCTGCAGCTGCTCCGTGCTGTACTTGGCCGGGTTGATTTTGATACCGCCTTTTGCGCCGCCAAAGGGCACGTCCACGAGCGCGCACTTGTACGACATGAGCGCGGCGAGCGCCATCACCTCATCTTGGTCAACGGTTTCTGCATAACGGATGCCGCCCTTGGTGGGCAGACGGTGGTGGGAGTGTTGCACGCGATAGGCCTCGATAACCTCATAATCGCCGTTGAGGCGGCGGATGGGGAAACGAATCTGAAGCACGAGGTTGCACGCTTTGATTTGCGCCACAAGCCCCTCAGGGATGTCGGTGAAGGCGGCGGCCTTGTCCACGTAGTCTTCTACGCTTTTGAAGAAGCTAATTTTTCCACTCATTTTTGTCGTCGTTGAGTTGGTGCTCTAATCTGGTTAGTTTACGCTCCAAGCGCACGAGATACCAAACGATGCCGAGGAAAATGAGCAAAATAACGCCGACCACGACGTTTATTTTGCCCGTCTCGCGCATGAAATCGCGGTTGCCCTGCGCCCAAGAGACGGGCAAAGATATTGTCAGCAGCAAAATAATAGTGAAAACTTTGCGGGCGTGAAAAAATTTCATGTTCCGAAAATGCTAAAAAGTTGTGTTTTTTTGGAAAAACGAAAAAGGCGTTTGCGCGAAAGGCAATGGGAGAACACAAAAATCATGGCGTTGGTCGGCATACGCGGCGGCAATCGCACGCGCCGCTGTTTCCATCAAAAGCCAAAAAGCGTTGGTTGCCTCGCGCTTGCGCCTCACTTCGGGCACTCGCCCCTCTTGTATTCCTTGATGCCCGCGCACTGGGCCATGCAGGCATTGCTGTAAGTCTTGTTGTTGCAGCCGCACACCGGGTCGTATTGCATGGTGCACACACAGTCGGCAGAAATGGGTTTTTCCGCGCACTTGTTTGATTTGCAGGAGAGCGCAAAGGACAGCAGCGAAACGGAGGCCACCGTGAGGAAAATGTTTTTCATAAGTTGAACTTTGTTTTGTGGATGAAAGAGATATTGAGAAAAAAGATTCGGGTTCCATCACACCAAAGCCACACTCGCCAGCAGCGATTCAAAAAGCCCTCGCCCGTCGGTGTTGCCCAGCACCTCCTCGGCGGCGCGTTCGGGGTGAGGCATCATGCCAAACACGTTGCGCCGCTCATTGCAAATGCCCGCGATGTTCCGGGCTGCCCCGTTGGGGTTGGCGGCTTCCGTCACTTCCCCAGCGGAGGTGCAGTAGCGAAAAAGCACTTGGTCGTTGCGTTCCAGCGCGTCGAGTGTTTTTTCATCGGCAAAATAACGACCCTCCGCATGAGCAATAGGGATTTTAAGCGCCTTTGTCAAATCCAACTCCGCCGTGATGGGCGACCGGTTGGTGACGGGGCGCAACCACACGTTTTTGCAGATAAATTGCTGGTTGGCATTGCGCAGCAAGACTCCGGGCAGCAGATGCGACTCGCAGAGCACCTGAAACCCATTGCAAACGCCGAACACATACCCTCCTGCCGCAGCAAAATCCTTCACGGCTCGCATGATGGGCGAAAACTGGGCGATGGCTCCGGCACGCACATAGTCGCCGTAGGAAAAGCCGCCGGGCAACACCACGCAGTCGCCATCGCCGAAGCCGGGCAAGTCCTTGTCTTTGTGCCAAATTTTGGTCACTTCTTGGCCCATCACATCGCCGAGCACATGCACCATGTCGTCGTCGCAATTGGAGCCGGGAAAAACGATAACACCAAATTTCATTGAGCTAAATTTATGGTTGATAAAGGTTCTGAACGTTGGTCTTGGCACGAAACCCGCCGACAAGCGAGATGGGCATCACAGGGCATGCAGCACTCCCGTCAGCTCATCGTAAAACTGAACACACAAAACAAGCCCCAACATGAGCCAATGCAAGAGGCCCGCCAGCGAGCGGTTTTGTATAGAAGCAATAGAGAACGACATAAAAAGTCCCAAAGGGACGGCCATTAGCACAAAATGAGCCGCCCGCGGTTGGTCTTGCAACAAAGCGGTCAACCCCGCCACCCACCAGAACCAATACAGCACGCTGATGCACTTCTGAGCCTGTATGAGCCTGCGATACATATAGGCCCCATAACTCAGCAACGCCACCACCGCCAACAACCCTGGCAAAATCAGTTGTATCCAAGTCTTTTGGTCGAAAGTAGTGTCGAAATCATAGAAATGAAAGAGGCCGCCCAATTGCACCCCCCAAAACAACCAACCCCTGTCGCCCCAAAAATACCACAGCCAAGCGAGAAAAAAAGCCACCACCACCCCCGCCACCGACACCATCTGCTCCCGAAAAGTGTAGGAGCGCATGATGTTGAGGCTGAAAAATACCGCAATCAACAAAAAAATAGCGGGTGGGTAAAACAAGGCCGCCACCGCCGTCCAAAAGGCTGCATCGAACACCAGCGCCGTCGCTTTGGGCTGATTGTAAGCCCTGAACACGCGCCGCAAAATGATAGGCAAAAACGTGGCCGCCACCAATGGCGGCGACAAAAACAAAAAATCGGGCAGGCAAGCTGCCACCAATGCATAAAACAGCCCCGGAAACCAGTTGCGCTCGCCCATCAAACGAAACTCGTCGGCCAACACATTTACGGAGAGCGCTTGCAAGAACACCAACATCGCCGCAGCGAGGGCCGACCAGCGTGGGTAAGCGGCTGCCCAATCGAACCACGCACGATACAGCACGCCACCTTCCGGGATTCCAAGGGCGGAGGTGTCTATTTTGCCCAGCAGTGCCGCGAGGTGAGTAAGCCCCACATAAAGCGCGAGCGTGATGGCAGTAGTGAACTGATTGTTGCGAAATAGGGCAAGCACGGCGCGAAGGTCGGCAAAAGGCTTTACTCTGCAAATTTAGATTTGGAGCAAAACTTGGGTAGAGGGCAGAAGGTGGAAGGTAGAGGGTTGTGGGACTTGCTTTTTGCCCTTGTTGGCCTCCCGCCAACAAAAATCGGTGGAATGAGTGGACAAGATAAACCCCTCACTCCGCCGTTGCTGTTGGCGGGGCGCCAACAGCGGCAACAAGAATTGAAATCTGGGGGCGACTTTTACGCATACGAGAAGCGATTTGCGGAGATTTGGATTGAGTTGGGTCGTGCCGTGTTGGAATCTTCGGTAAGCGAAGTTCCGGCGGATCGTCGAAAAAAAAGAAGTTTCGAACGCGGTTTGGACAAATCGAAATAGCCAACAGCAGCGGCTTCGGCAAATTGGTGCGGGGGTTTGCCATCAGTCCGCTGCTTCAGGAAATGATGGTTTATGTTGGGCAAATGGAGAGTTACGGCAATGGAGTAGAGATTTTGGAAAAGTTGGCTGGTGTGGAGGTAAGCGTCACACAACTTTACCGGGTTACCGATACTTATGGGGCGCTCTTGGAAGTGCAAATAGCGCAAGAGGAAGAAAGCGCAAAGGAAGAGCAGGTGGACGAGGGAGAAATGGTCTACGCCCAAATGGACGGAGGAATGATCTTGACAGATGACGACTGGCGCGAGGTTAAAGTCGGTCGGCTGTTCCGGGAAAACGACTGCCAAATAAGCACCTCGGAAAAACGAAACGGAAGCATCAGGGAAAGCCATTATTCAGCCTATTTAGGTAATTATCAGGAATTTATGAATCGATTTGGCCGTGTCATTTCCCCATATGGCCACCTCGGCGAGCGACTGGTTTTTCTCAGCGACGGGGCATTGTGGATTAAAAACTGGATAAGCGAGCATTATCCCCAAGCGGTGCAGATATTGGACTTTTATCATGTCAAAGAACACTTGACCGAATTTGCTGAACTTGTCTATCCTGATGCCGCAAAACGACGGAAATGGCTGGAGGTGCAGGCCGACCGATTATTAGAGGGTGATTTTCAGGCAGTCATTCAATGCATTCGATCCTTTGCCCTTCCGCTGCCCAAAACCAGAGGCAAACAACAAAATTTGATCAATTACCTGTTGGACAACGAATACCGAATGCGATACAAAGAATACCTCGAAAATGGACTGTTTATCGGTTCAGGGGCTATTGAGGCCGCCCACCGAACCGTCGTCCAGTGCCGGCTTAAACGATCCGGTCAACGCTGGTCAGAAATAGGAGCCCAGAATATGCTTAATCTCAGGGTGGCACATATGAGTAGCCAGTGGAACAAAGTCGTCGATCTTATCAAAGTCTCTGACGCTCAGGCTGCATGAACGACAATTTGGAATGCACCCAACAACCATCTTAAACTTTTGGGATATGAAAAGTTCATGCACCTACAAGTTGGCGTTGTTCGCCACATTTTTCCTCACGACGATTTCGAGCTTGCCAAACCGACCAAGCCGTGCAAGTGCCCGACCAAAAAAGCGAGTTTGCAACACCGGTCACAAGACTTCCAACACCATATTGCCGGCGTCAGTCAAGATGCTTCAGGAACCAATTCTGGTCTATTTTGAGAGGCAGCTTTTCAGCTTCGCTTTTTAGTTTGCATTTTGCTTTTTCGTTGCCCGGTGTCAGCTTCACAAGCCGAGAGAGTAGGCTGACGAACAGTTTGAAATGCGCTTTCATGGCTGTGTCCATTTTATGACGATGCAAGTAATTGACCATGCTACCGAGGAGAGATTCTAATGGAGTTATCTCTTTCAGCTCGAAATAGATTTTGCAAAGCATTTTTTGGGCAATGAGAAAATGATATGGATAATCAGTCACGAATTTTGCCAGTAATGGCATGGCTTGGTGGTACTCGCCTTGTGCATATCGCAGCCGAGATAGGGAAAACAAATAGGCGTTTTCACGCTGCCCAAGCGTGATTTTGTTCTTGTAATCTTCGATAAAGCGTTCGACCCACTCAAATTCCCCGAGGGAGATGCCAAATGCGGCGGCGTTGATGTAAGTATGGTATGGCAAATGCCCTTCCTTTAGCAGATAGCCATGCTCAATGCCGAAGCTATATAGTATCAACCCTTCATTGGCATAGGCCAAGTCACCCTGATTGGCCCTTCTAATGCAATAGTTGAGGCATATACGACAGACATCGCCCAGTTCTCGCGCGGTGAATTGTTGCCCACTATTGGATAAGAGGTGGCGTATTTTTGTGAAATGTTCTTTACCATGCTCGTCGCTTAGCGCCCGATAGGCGAGGTAATACATATTTATGGCAGGGTGCGAAGTAGGATTGATTGTTTCTTTCACAAAATCCACTGTTTCATGCAGCTGGTCTATATCGAAACTATCTGGGCGAACATATAGAAAAGAGGTTTGGGCACAAGCAAGCTTTAGTTTTTCGGCAAAGTAATGTGAATCGAGCATATCAGAGACTTGGCGGAGTTTGTCCTCTTTGATATCGCCTCTGCTGATGTCGTAATCCAATAGTTCGTACTCCAACTCAAATTGCCGGCGCAAATGCTCGGTGTTGCGCAAGGGTTGTTTTTCCAATATATTTTTCAAATCGCGCACAGTCTGCCCAAAGTTGTCTGCTTTATTCAAGCGTCCGTAAGCCTTGGCCAGATACATTTTGAGCAAAAACTCATCCCCCATAATCTCTTCAATAGCTAAATACTTTTCTACCAACTTGTATAGATAGCTCCGCAAGTTGGGATACTCCGCATTGCTGCGCGACATGTCGGGCCACACAGCGTGGATAGCTGCCTTGTCGCTAAAATCGGGTTTGCGCTTGTCGCGTTGTTCTCGATAAAATTTGAACAAGCGCACCACATCATCCCGCTGGTTGTGAAAAGGCGAGCGCAGAAACTGCCCGAGATTCCGCAGTTCCCAAGCCGAAAGGCAGTTGAGCAGTTGTAATAATTTAGTTTTTTCCATAAGGCGAAGGAAGTGAGTTTTTCTAAAAAAGCAATAACAACCGCTTCATTTTCAGTGGCTTTGCATGAAATTTTTTTCTAAACTCTTGAAAATTTGTCTTCCCCTTTTAACTCCTTCCGCTTCATTTTTGTACCAATCAAAACCTTTTTGATTCACTTTTAAAAAAGGAGCACAGTCATGCGCACAAAAATTCGTCACCTCGCCGTGTGCCTCGGCGCGCGTTCTCAACTCATCCTATTCTTGTTGCTGGCTTTCGGCGGTTTGCTTTGTTGGCGGCTCATCCGGTTTGTTTTGAAAACAAATGGGTTCGACAATGTCACTACCGAACAGGCAGCCTGCCTTATGGCGGCGCTTATTGGGTTGACCTTGCTCATATTGGGCCGAAGGCTCATGGGCGTCAGCCAAACACTTCGGCAAACTATGTTACGCAAGTATCACGAGGCACTGGAACAAAACGACCCTGCTGCGGAGCAACGAATACGGCGCATGGTGGAAGACCTAAACATCCGAGGTACTGTGTTTCACCGGCTAAACGGGTTGATTCGCCTTGTCCCCGAGCCTTTTGTGGTGTTGCTCGGCATATTGGGCGGTGCGTGCGTTGCGATATTGCTGTTATTTTATTGGCTCTATCCTTATTCGCTGATGGAAGAAGGCGGTTTTTGGGGCGACTTGGTATTCCCCAACTGCCCCTGGGCAATGGCGACTTTTGTGTTCGCTTGGTTAGTGTTCAACGACATCTGGGTTTTCGAGGAGTTGGAGCGGCTTGTGGTAAGCATTACGGTGTTGCCGTCGTCGGGCTATGCCGAACACCTGGAGCGTTTTCAGCAGCGGCTGTCACCCGCTGAGTTGGCTGTTTTTCAAAAGCGTTTTGTGGAGCGCCGTCGCCAAAAAGAGGTTGCGGAATCCCTCCACATAGATTTGAGCACCGTGAAGTCGCACGTCAACCACATCTACTACAAGGTAAGAAAATACGAGAAGGAGAATAACCTCCGAGGGCCGCTGCTTGATTCGGTGCCGATTGTTTTTACCGCGACGCAATCTTTTTCTTGACCGGGGGCTGTCGCGCCCCTTTCCAACCTTTTTCCAACCATCTTATCCACCCTTATTCCAACCCGAAATATCGCTGGGATATAAGGGAAAGGGAAATCTTTGTCTCGATGTTGAATGTGTGGCAATCCCTGATTAGGCAGGGCAGCACACATTGAATTTTCGACAGGATTTAGCGGCGAAGCCACTTCATCTATCCTGTAAATCCCGTCAAAAACCTGTAAGCCTGTCAACCGAGTCTTATGCGCTTGGGGCTGCCTAAGTTTTTACGTAAATTCATGATTTTCCTTTCAGTTCAAAATCACTCTACGTTGGGAATAACTCAAATACAAAACGCCTATTAAAACAGCCTGAACTGTCATAAATTATGATATCATGAACCAAGCAATTATACAACCACAGGTATTGAATAAAATGCCAATAGTCGCTTCTATTGGGAAAACTCATAGAATACGCAGCCGGATACGCTTCCTGCTACGGGCGTTTATGATGATTTTCTTGGAGGCTTTTCTGTATCCTGTGCTGCGTGGCTGGGAACGATTGAAATGGCATCGAAAAGTTGCCAGCGTGACGCTGACCAACGACCCCGTGTTCATCCTCGGCCATTGGCGTAGCGGAACAACTTTTTTTCACACACTGATGGCGCAGGATGCGCAATTCGGCGTGATGACGAACGCAAAAACTTTTTTCCCCTGGTTCATGGAAGCTGGCAAAAAAAGTGTTGTCCGTGCCGTCATAGCCCGGCTTATCCCGGAAAAACGGTGGGATAACGTCGCGCTGACACCCGATAGCCCACAGGAAGAGGAGTTTGCCATAGATAGATTGTTTGGTGCCTCAGCTTACACAGGTTGGTGTCGTCCGGCCCGGCTGCGCCGTTTTTTTGAAAAATACATTCTCTTGCAAT
Source organism: Saprospiraceae bacterium (assembly GCA_026129545.1). Taxonomy (NCBI): domain Bacteria; kingdom Pseudomonadati; phylum Bacteroidota; class Saprospiria; order Saprospirales; family Saprospiraceae; species Saprospiraceae bacterium. Next base: position 175,792 of record JAHCHX010000003.1, on the reverse strand, counting down.
TCGAGGATGAGGCTAATCGCACCCGCTTTGGCCAACAGTACCTCTACGTGCTAAAAAAGCTAACGGCGATCTGCGGCGACCGGCAACTTCTGCTAAAAAACCCACCAAATACAGGACGGATCAGCCTGTTACTCAAACTCTTCCCTAATGCCCGGTTTATTTATTTGAGCAGGGAGCCAGCCGAGGTTTATTACTCAACAATCCGGATGCACGAACAACTCTTTGCCCGCTTTGCCACCGCGGCGTCCGATAATTTGGGTCTGCCTTTGTTCGTGTCTGATTTTTATACCCGTTTGCTCGATCGTTATGAAACTGAAAAAACGCTAATCCCACCCAACAACCTCATTGAGGTCAAATATGAGCAGTTCATCCGCCATCCGGAGCAGACGTTGGAAAACATTTACACAGCATTAAATCTGCCCGGCTTTTCAAACGCACTGCCCGCTTTCCGCGCTTTTTTGGAAACACAGAAAAACTTTCGGCCTGCGAGTTACTTGCTCACTCCCTGCGAGCGTGCTGTAACAAATCAGCTGATGAAAACGGGTAACTCCTCCTCTTCTCACTATTAAATGAACGTATGAAAACGCTAAAATATACTGGCTCGGTTTGGTGGTATCTGGCCCTGCTTTTCATGGCATGGGCGAATGCTGTGCCGCTTTATATCCTGCTTTTGATTGCAACGATCTATCCGGCAATGCGGATGGGTGAGTTCGGCGAAGCGGAATTGCGACAGGAGTTAACATTTTTTTATTCCAACCGCCGTATGCAGCAGGTGAAAATTGCATGCGCCCTGTTGTTGGTTGGGTTCAATGTGGCCCTGTACGGTTTGGTGGCCAACTGGCATTTCGATGCCTTAAATTTTATCGCTTTGTTGGTTTCGACTGCATTCAGCAACGGAACGTTCATGTTGCCGCTAGCGCACGATTTTTCTCACTCAGATTCTCTTTTTAAGCGTTGGACGGGCAATTTGATGCTCTTCACGCTTTGCCTGCCCTTTTTTAGAGCCGACCATATTTACGGTCACCACGAACTGGTTGGCACGGCAAAGGACGCAAGCAGCGCCAGGTTCGGACAACATTTTTATAGTTTCATAGGCCGGACATTTCTCCAGCGAATCCGGCGAAGCTATTCCCGCCGGAGCGATTTGCCGCCTGTTGTCAAATCTAAGATTCGGAGAAACAACTACCTGTTCACGGGCCTGCTTGCGCTTTTTGCCGCGTCGTTGTTTTTTGTTCAACCGCTACTGCTGTTGTTTTGGCTGGGCCAGAGCGTGCTGGTGTATGTCCTGTATGAACTGACGAATTATGCCCAACATTACGGTCTGCGCAGGTTGCCCGGTGAAGCCATAACAATGAAACATTCGTGGAACAGCTATTTCAAATACGACAATTACAATTCCTGGTTCCTCTTCGTGCATTCGCCCCATCATTTGGAGCGGCCGCTGCATAAAGTCGGCTTGCTTGCTGGCCCTCGTATGCCGCATTTACCGTCTAAAATGCTGCTCTTGGCGCTGATTCCCCGGGCGTGGTTTCGGCTAATGAACCCTCTGGTTTTACGCATGCAAAACCGGCCGGAGCAAGACTTGGAAATGGATGCTCCAAAAACTATGACGCATATTCACCTGCACTTTGCTCAAAATCAAAACGATTATGCTACATCAAATTGACATTTCGGACCTCCAGCTGAACTGGAATGCCATTTCTCGTAACGCAGGCGAGCTGGCGGTGTTGGTTTTTTTATTGGTGTGTTGGCGGGTCAAACTGTTGCGGGCGCATTGGCCAGCCTTCTTCCTACTGTCTGCATTTTTTGTGTTGGCCGGGCTGAGCGGCGCGCGTTTGTTCTCGCTTTTCAATATTAGCTTGAGCCGAGGCGTAGCGTTTCAGTGGGATTTGCTTTTGAAAAACCCCGGATTTGGCGCATTGCGCTGGAATGGGAGTATGCTGCTTTACGCGCTCTTTCTTCCAGTTGTGTTACTCGCCATTTCGTCTGTGAGCCGTTGGAAGAGCTTCGACCTGTTTGCGCTTTCAACCTGCCTGTTTATTGTTTTTGTCAAACTGGGTTGCCAGTTTTCGGGCGACGGTTGTTACGGCATACCGACTACACTCCCCTGGGGCATGCACTACGAATGGGGCATCCGCCCAAGCCGTCTGCCGGTACATCCCACGCCCTTGTACGACAGCTTTTTTCACCTGCTCTTTTTCGTTTACCTGCTTCGCCGTTGGAAAAGCGGCGCTCCCGACGGGCGCACGGGACTGCTCTTTTTCGTTGGGTCTGCTGGCTTTTGTTTTTTACTGGAATGCATTCGCGTCAACACGCCGGTGGCGCTGGGGCTGACGCTGGCCCAATGGACTTACCTGGCGATACTGCCGATTTGTTGGCTGACCAATCAATACCGGATTTTTTCAATGCAAACCGATCACAATCTTAAACCTGCTTTGCCATGCTACTGATCCAGTTAACCGGCCTTTCCGGCGCTGGTAAAACCACGCTTGCCCGCGCCGTACAACAACAGCTCCTCGTCCTGGGCCACAAGGTGGAGATTATTGACGGCGACGAATACCGCCGCCACCTGTGCAGCGATCTCGGATTTTCAAAAGAAGACCGTTTGGAAAACATAGCCCGTTTGGGCTTCGTCGGTCTGACCCTGGCCCGGCACGGTGTGATCGTTCTTTTATCCGCTATCAATCCGTACGAGCAATCGCGAGCGGCACTACACTTGGCCGGGTCCTTCGTAAAAACCGTGTACTTGTCCTGTCCGTTGGAAATTTTGAAAACGCGCGATGTGAAAGGACTGTACAGACGCGCCGCGCTACCCGAAAACCACCCCGAACGGCTGGAGCATTTTACAGGTGTCGATGATCCTTATGAAATTCCTGTTCATCCGGAACTCACTCTGAACACCGGGGAGGAAGTGCCGGAAAAATCTGCCCGGCGACTAACAACATTTATTTTAGATGCCCTTGTCCCGGCAAAAAATGCTACCTCAACCGAAACCCGGCCCCGCGCCTTGTTTGTCGGACGCTGGCAACCTTTTCATTTCGGGCACAAGTGGTTGATAGACCAAAAGCTGAAACAGGGCGTCCCGGTGCTGGTGGCTGTGCGCGATTTGCCGCAGGATGCCCAAAACCCGTTCACCACCGCGCAGACTATTGCCATGATCCAAAGGGTTTATGCAGGTCAACCGGTGGAGGTGATGGCGATACCGGATATAGAGAGTATCAACTACGGCCGGGGAGTCGGGTACGAGGTGAATTGTTTTATTCCCCCGGACGACATCGGTGTTATCTCAGGCACACGTATCCGCAGACAAATTCGAGCCCGGAGCGATGCATGGAAAGAACACGTGGATGGCGCCATTCATGGAGTGATTCGGGCAGGTTAGCTGGTGCAAATTCCCGAACAACCTGAAGTGTCCCGCCAGCTAATAGAATCCAGATTAAAGAAAGATAGCAGAAGGGTTTGGGATGGCTGGATTGGAAAAATAATGGTGCTGAACTTTGCCTTATCATCCTAGAAATCCCTCCAAGAAACACGTCCACTGCGACGAGCTTATAATCCAAGCTTATAGATTTTCTAAACTGCTTTTTTGGTCGCTCCGGCTTTTGAGCCGGGAAGACCCTGTATCTGCTTTGCCATAATTCGTTGACATTCAAAATTATTCATTATGCGACAACACGTTGTTTTGTTCTGCTTTATCTTATTTGCCGTAGGCATTTTGCCTGCTCAGAACGGTTGCCCAGGATGTATCATCTGCCTGCCGTCCGATTTATCGGCAGACACGATGTACCTCTCCGCAATTCCCCCAGGGGTGAAGGGTGTTCCTTATGACAAAAGCTTTTCATTCCGCTTGCCAAAAGACATGTCGGAGGTGGCACCTGCCTGGGTAGGCCCTATTACCCAAATCGAAATAATGTCCATCACGGGCTTGCCGGAATACCTGAAGTGGGAGGCCAACGACTTGGCCTACATTCCCGCTGCGTACCCAGACGGCTGTGTCAGAATTTGTGGTACGCCGGACACATCCGGTTCGTTCAACCTCGCTATTAATCTCCGGTTCAACGCAATGCTATGGGGGGTTATTCCGAACACCGGGACGTTCCAGCTTACGCGAACATTGGACATAGATCCGCCTTTTTCCATGACCAACTCGACAGGCTGCGGAAGCACGACCGTCACCTTCACCAACAACATTCCTTTTGACAGCCTGCCCGGTTTTTTATTTTTCTGGGACTTCGGCGACGGAACATTTTTCACCGGCAAAAACCCGCCTCCGCATACCTACAATGAGCCGGGTACCTACGAAGTCTGGCACAGCTTGTCGAGCGACAGTTCGGGCCACTGGATAGTCGTAAACACCAATACCCAGACGGTTACGGTTCATCCACTCCCGCTTATCCCCGATATCGTAGTCAACCCAATACCAGCCTGCATGGGGTCGAATGTTGTGTTGACCTCCTCTTATGTCTCCGGCAATCAATGGGTGATAGACAGGGATACGATTCCCGGTGCCACGGATTCTCTTTTAACGACCAACTCGAGCGGGTACTATGAAGTGCGAGTGACAGATGTCAATGGCTGCACAGCAGTATCCGAAGCGGTCTGGATAGAGTTCCTTCACTTGCCAGTAGCTGATTTTCAGATTGGTGCCATTCAGCTGGATTCATTGAGCGTAACGCTCAGCAACCAATCCTTAAACGGCCAAATCTACATCTGGCACTTCGGCGACGGGCAAACCGACACCACCGGCACCTTGCAAGATATCATGCACATCTATGCTCAATCCGGCACATATACCATCACACTGACCGTGCAAAACGAATGTGGGATGAGCATGATGGAAAAAACAGTGGGACTTGTCGGCACGGAAATGCCTGCCTGGCTCCGCGTGTTGCGGCTGTATCCGAATCCCAATAACGGGCATTTCATTCTTGAAATGAGCGGCGCGGCACCGGGTCAGGTCGAACTCGCCCTCTTCCATCCGTACGGCCACTTGGTGTATCGCCAAATAGCAGAAACCGAAGGTGATGGAGCGCTTGTACGCAAGTTCGACCTCGGCGGTCTGCCCCCCGCGCTGTACCGTCTGCATATACGAACAGGAGCAGGCGTGGCGGTCGTGAACGTATTGGTTCAACGATGACCGATGCCGCCCCTTTGCCAATAACCACCTTTTAAAAAACGAATTCATTTTACACATTCAATACTTAAATCTAACCGCTATGCAACACTTTTTGGTTTTCAAATTACTCTTTCTCGCTGCCTTGTGGACACTCTTGTCCGCTTTCTCCTGTAACAGCATCGGCATCGGCCCATGCGACCCACCGCCATCGCCCGTCAATTCCGACCTTTACGGCACTTGGGAATCTAAGGATATCAAAATTGATCAAACGCCAAGTCCATTGTACGAGATGACCTTCATTTTCTACTCTGACGGCACTTCGGACCGATGTGACCGGATACTGAAAAAAGCGGGCTTGCCCAACCCCATTGTAACAATAGGCAACACATATTCTCTGGACATCCCCGGCACCAATACCTTGACGGTCGGCGGGCTGGTGTACCAAGTCGAACTCTACGTGCCGGGCTATGAACTCATCCTCGTCTGGAATGGTCCAGTCAATCAACCTGCTGGCGGCTGGCCCGCGCCCTGGAGAGCCAAGTTCCAAAAAATATTGTAGGAAATCGCGACGCAGCGGCGGTCATGACTGCCTTTAACTGAAATAGAAAACCAATGACCCCTGCCCGGCGGCATCTGCGCGCCGCCGGGTATTTTATTGCCCCTTCCGAAGGGCTTCCGAAGAAACATTGAATGTGTTGCGGACTACTGTGCCGGCCAACGGCTTATAACCGCTCCAACCGTCAATCACCTGCTATTTTCAAACCAAAAGCACTGGATATGAAATATCATTTTTTGATTTACCACACGCCCCCTTTTTTTGCCAATACCTGCTTTAAACAATTGTTCCTGATAGCCTTTTGGGCCTGTTTGCCTGGCATAGGGGTCAATAATGGCATGCGCCTTCATGTTTTCAACAGCGAAAAGGGTGTAGAACAAACCGCCAATTCAGGCTTGAAAACGACTGCACATACAATTGCCGCTGCAACGCCGCCGGTCGCGGCATTTACCAAAGTGCTGCAAGTTCCATTTAATGGCTGCACGCCGTCAACTGTAGTATTTAAGGACGACTCCGAACCTCCGGGAAGTATTGACTGGTGGTATTGGGAATTCCCAGGCGGCACGCCCTCATACTCGCAACTTCAAAACCCTCCTTTAGTGACCTACAATAACCCCGGCTCTTATCTCGTGACCCTGTCAGTTGGCAATGCCTTCGGCGAAGATTCCTTTGAAACCCTCGTTACGGTATATGGTTCACCATTGGTTGACTTCACCACGTTTAATTTAGGAGGCAAAACGGTTGAGTTCAGCAACCTTTCCCAATATGGAACAACATACCAATGGGATTTTGGCGATGGCTCAGGCTCCACAACCCCCAGCCCGACGCATACCTATGCTTCCAACGGCACCTACACAGTGACTCTTACGGTCACCAATGCTTGCGGCAGTAACGAGTCTTATCGAATGGTGACGGTTGGCACCTTGTCGCCGAAAGTGCTCTATGTCAACCATGCCGCAACGGGTGCAAACAATGGTGCCTCTTGGCTGGATGCCTTCGTCGCCCTACAGGATGCCATTGATTCCGCGACGGCGGGCGACGAGGTTTGGGTGGCACGCGGCGTTTATAAGCCCTCCAAAACGCACGACGGCACAACCAATCGGGACAGGACATTTTTCATAAACAAAGACATCGCCATTTACGGCGGTTTCAAGGGGGATGAGAGCGCCTTGTTGGAGCGAGATATTGACAACAATGCGACTATCCTGAGTGGAGACATTGACGACAACGATGTTAACATAGACGGTAACTTCATTGCTGAACGCACCACCGACTTAGTTGGCGACAACGTGTATCATGTCGTTTGGATTGAGGCAGTAAGTAATATTATGCGGCTTGACGGTTTTTCCATCACGGCGGGGATGGCAACCGATTTTCACTTTGGCGGAGGGATTCACAACAATGGCTACGGTAGTATCAACGGCTCCAATCCCGATATCGCCAACTGTATTTTTTCCGGGAACTTGGCAGATGCTGGCGGAGCATTGGCCAATTTTCATGACGGCAACGCTGTGCTGACCGACTGCATTTTTTTCGGGAATTTAGCAATTGATGGTGGAGCTATGCTCAATTTCAACAATAGCAACCTTGTGTTGAATAATTGCATTTTTTACAATAATGCCTCAAGTGCGCGGGGCGGGGCAATACAAAACGTCGATATGAGCAGTTTGGTGCTGGTCAACTGCACCCTGTTTGGAAATACGGCGTTAGAAAACGGTGGAGCATTATACAACTGGAGCGGTAACGCCGTTCTGACTAACTGCATTTTATGGGGAAACACCTCGATTGGCGACGGGCCTGTTTTTTATGTTAACAATGCGGCCACTGTCACGTTAAGATATTCCTTGGTAGATGCAACCGATTGCGCCGCGCTAAATGCGGGAAATGGAACGGGTATTTGTGCCGACAGCATGATTTACAACCAGTACCCATTGTTCGTGGATACCGCCAACGGCGACCTGCGCCTGTCTCCAACTTCCCCCGCCATAGATAAGGGCGACAACAATGCCGTGGTCGCAGTTACCGATTTGAAAGGCAATCCGCGCATCTTCAACGGAAGGGTGGACTTGGGCGCTTACGAGTTACAGGCAAGCTGCTTTTCCGGCACTATCCTGTACGTCAAATCGGATGCCACGGGAGCCAACGATGGCACTTCCTGGGAAAACGCATTTCCGAATTTCCAAGCCGCGCTGGACATGGCCAACAGCGGCATCTGTCCGGATATTCAGGAAATCTGGATTGCCGCTGGTACTTACCTGCCCACAGCGGATACTACTGGCAATCCTAATCCCGCCAATCCCAGGGAAAAAACCTTTTACCTGCGCGACCACAGCATCAAAATTTATGGCGGCTTTGCCGGAACGGAAACGGCACTCTCCGACCGGGATACGTCCGGCAATACGACCGTTCTCAGCGGCGACATCGGCATGCCGGGCAACATGAATGACAACGCCTACCACGTCATGCACCTGCGAAACCTGTCTGCGCAGACCGTGCTCGACGGTTTTACCATTTCGGGCGGTCGGGCCAATGGAACTGTTTTTCCAGCAAGTGCCGGCGGCGGGATTTTCAATGAAAATGCGGATATCGGTATCGCCAACTGTACGTTTATTGCCAATTCGGCCAACTTGGGCGGCGGAGTTTGCAATAGCAACAGTAGTCCCTTGCTGACTGGGTGCCGCTTTTTAGAAAATTCAGCAATTGGCGCCAACGCGGCCGGAGGCGCGATGTTCAGCCATCAAGACAGCGACCCCAAGGTGGGGAATTGCTACTTCGCCGACAATTTTTCGGCACAAAGCGGCGGTGCCATGTTCAATTCAGGCACCGACTGCAACCCGGTGCTGACCAATACCATTTTTATAAACAACTCGGCCAATTGGTACGGCGGGGCAGTGAACAATAACAACGGCAGCAGCCCCACAGTGACCAATTGCCTCTTTTTCTACAATTCCGCCGATGCCGGCGGGGCAATGTACAACAGTGGCGCGGGAAGTCCCTTGCTTATCAATTGCACGTTTTCCTGGAATTCGGCAAGCGGGAACGGCGGGGCGATGTACAGTGCAAATAACAACAATCCGGTACTGAAAAATTGCATTTTGTGGGAAAACACCGCTCCCGCCGGCCCGGTTTTTTTCAGTGAAACAAGTGCCAACAAGGTTACGATAAGTTATTCGCTGGCGGATGCAGCAAGCTGCGACGCGCTGAGTGCAGGCAATGGCACGGTGGATTGCTCGGGCGGCGGTATGCTCTACAACAAGGACCCGAAATTCATGGATGCCGTCAACTTCGACCTGCGCTTGCACCCAAGCTCGCCAGCCATTGACAAAGGCGACAATAATGCCGTTCCATCAGGTGTAGTCGTCGATCTGGATGGTAATAACCGTATTTTCAATAATACGGTGGACATGGGGCCGTACGAATCGCAGGTGCCGCCTCAGTCCGACACACTCTTGCTCATCGTCGGCAACGTATCAGGGCCAGTTGGGACATTGCTCCACATACCAGTGACAACCGAAAATTTCAACGACATTCATGGCATCCAAGGCACCGCGCGTATTGCCTTGCCGGACCAGTTCAGATTCGAAGGTGTCGAAGCGGCAGCTCTGACCTTGTTCGCCCCGACGCTCACACCCGGACAGGATGCTATGAGCCTAACTTGGTCATCGCCAATAGGTCTCACCTTGCCTGATGGAGATACGTTGTTCTATCTGATAGTGCGCATCGAAGGCCAGCCCGACGAATGCAAGACGCTGTCTATCAATAGCTCGATTTGGCTGATGAAGGCGTACAAAGACGCTTTTACCGCCATCCCGGTAAAGGCAGAGAGTGGCTCGGCATGCATCCTGAGCAATGTTCAGGTAAGCGGGAAAGTAGTTTATGAAGATGGTTCGGCAGCGCAAGATATACCACTAACGCTCATGTCCAGCCAATCAGGGGCATCGAACATTACTGCATATACGAATGCCGCTGGAACTTATTTTTTCAATAATTTGCCCGGAGGCTACACTTACACCGTGCGTCCCGCTCCCAAAACCAATACCATTGACCCAGATTGTGTTGACATAGGCGATGCCATCTTTTTGAATGGGTTGTTGGCTGGCTCGATACTGTATTCCGAATTTATCAAAATAGCCAGCGATATCAACGGCGACGGTATTGTGAATACAGCCGACTTAATGGTACTCCAAACACTCGGCGCATTTCAGCCAGCTTGGCGTTTTGTTGCGGTGAACGACGTTTTTCTTCCCCAGCCCGACCCCTTTGTTCCCGATTATAAGGAAGCATATAATCTGCCTGATTTGGTAATAGACATAGCGGACCGCGATTTCGTAGCCATTGAAATCGGCAATATCAATGGGGAGTGTACTCCGGGAAACAAAATGATGACCTCCGGCAACCTCGCCTTCCTTTTTGAAAAAGAATGCCGCCAAGGCGAAAACCTCGTGTTCTATCACCTGAAAGCCCGGAACTGGCAAGATATCGCGGCTTTTCAAGTGGCGCTTTCCTTCGATACTCGACAATTGGAGTTCCTGCGCTTGTTGTCTGGCTGCCTGGACGAATGGGAGCAAGGCATTCTGTCGCAACCACAGGTTCGGGAGGGCGTGCTGCCATTGCTCTGGTTCGCCTCCGACCCGACGACGGCCTGCCATTCTGTCGAGGACGGGACGATTTTGCTCAGTTTAGTTTTTCGAGTGCGGCAAGACAACTGCCCTGTGTCGTGCGAGTTGAGTGTCGCCGAGGAGGATATTTTGCCGAGAACCTACGATTTGGCGATGGAGAGCATGAGCATCCGTGTGCCTGCCGCCCCAGCCGGCTCAGACGCACCCCGGCTGTTGCAGAATCGGCCCAACCCATTCGATTCCGAGACTGTGATACCTGTCTTCCTGCCTGTGAACACACCTAATGCTGAAATTCGCATAACGGATATGCTTGGACGGGAAATCGCTCGGATTCCAATAAATGGATTTGGTGAAATACTGATACCGTTTCGTCCCGAAAAATTGGCTACGGGGGTATATTTCTGCTCGCTGTTTGTTGACGGAAAAGTGACTGATTCACGCAGGATGTTAGTGCAATAGCAGCGCAGTTGTCTCTTGAACCGGTGTCGTGGCAGGTAGCGGCACCGGTTCTGTTTCTGATTCTTTCATTTTTCAATTCTTCGAATCATGACCATCATTCCGGCTTGCAATTACGACAATTTGAACTGTAACCCCTTGGCGGGCAGTTCCAACATATTTACTAGCACATTTGATGCAGACAGCAACATTTTGTGAGCAAGGCGTATAGGGGGGCGCTGCTTGACTCGGCACTCTCTCCTTTTCTGGCGACTCAGGTGTTTTCCCGAACTGACATTATCGAACTCTTCTCCAACCTTTTTCCAACCATAACCTCCAACCTAATTCCAACCCGAAATACTGCTTGGATATGAGTGGGAAAATGAAATCTTTGTCTGTACGATTGACCCTGTATCGCCACACGACCATTTGTTTTCACTTTTTAAAAAGCATAGCCATGAAACACTCTGCTTTATTGCCCGCCCCACTTCGCCACCAACACTTGTTAGAGCCAGAAAAAGATGGGCAATTGTGCCGGGCAAATAAAACGACCGACCCAATTCTTTCATGGCGCCCTTGCATGGCTTTTTGTGCAGGTGGACTGGCGTTCGCCTTGTTGATGCCTCCTTTTATTCGAGCGCAGGACGTGACCCTTGAATGGGCAAAACAGATGGGCGGCACACTTGACGACGAAGGCTGGTATATTGCCGTAGATGCATTTGGCAATGTTTACACAACAGGCCATTTTCAGGGTACCGTAGATTTTGATCCCGGCCCGGATAAGTTCAACCTGACTGCGGCAGGGGGCAATGATATCTATGTCTCCAAATCAGCCCCCGATGGCAATTTTATATGGGCAAAGCGAATGGGGGGCGTTTCAGATGACAGGGGGCTTTCGCTCGCCGTGGCCGCATCGGGCAATGTTTACGTTACCGGAAGATTTATAGGTCTGGCCGATTTTGACCCCGGCCCGGATACGTTCAACCTTGTTTCGGTGGGTAGCTCCGACATCTTTATCAGCGCATTGGACGCAGACGGCAACTTATTGTGGGCCAAACGAATAGGGGGAGCTGCCGATGATAGGGCGCTTTCCATCGCCGTGACTTCATCAGGCAATGTTTATACTACCGGGTGGTTTTCCGGCACAGTTGATTTTGACCCAGACCCATTTGACATATTCAACCTGACATCGGCTGGCAGCTCCGACATATTTATCAGCAAATTGGACGATGCTGGCAATTTTGTCTGGGCTAAACGAATAGGCGGGAATGCCGTTGACATCGGTTATTTTATTACGGTTGATGCGTCGGGGGATGTATTCACTACCGGGGTGTTTCGGAACACAGTAGATTTTGACCCAGGGCCTGAGGTATACAACCTGACTTCGGCAGGCAATGCAGACATATTTTTAAGCAAATTAGACCCCGACGGCAATTTTGTGTGGGCAAAACGTATGGGAGGATTGTTTTTCGATGGCGGTTACTCCATCGGCTTTGATGCTTTGGGAAATATCTATACCACAGGAGAATTCCAATTCACAGCCGATTTTGACCCAGGGTCGGATGTATATAGCCTGACTTCTGCCGGCAGCTATGATATTTTCGTCAGCAAATTAGACCCGGACGGCAACTTTGTGTGGGCAAAACGAATGGGCGGTACCTTAGGCGACCTCGGCTATGCTGCAACCGTTGATGCGATGGGCAATGTATATGTCACGGGGTCCTTCCAAGGCACAGCCGATTTTGACCCGGGGCCGGATGTGTATAGTCTGACTTCAGCAGGGAATTATGATGTTTTTATTTGCAAGCTGGACTCCGACGGTAATTTCTCATGGGCCGAACGAATCGGCGGAAGCGGATGGGATGATGGCCTTTTCATCGCAATAGATGCTGCGGGTAGTATTCATATCGTGGGCGTATTTCAGGCCACGTTAGATTTTGACCCCGATTTATTGGCAACGCACAACCTTACTTCGGCAGGCGGATGGGACATCTTTATCCTCAAACTAAACCAATCCTCGGTCGGAACTTCCATCCCTCAATTCTTCGAGGCCCTCAATGTCTATCCCAACCCCGCCGGCGATTATTTTACCCTGCACATGAAAGGCGAACCACAACAGACCGTGCAAGTCGAACTGTTCGGCAGCACGGGACAGGTTATTTTCAGGGAAACACTGGATTTCCAAGCCGGGTCGGCCCTGAAAAACTATTCGTGTCGTGACCTACCACCGGGGTTCTACCTGCTCCACGTTCGAACGGCGGCAGGCACAGCCGTGGTGAAGGTAGCGGTGCAGCGATGAGAAAACTGCCCCAACCCGCTCAAAATCACTTGGTTCCATTTTCACGAAAAGCACAGTCAAACATGAAACGCCAACTTCCTCATTATTTGCTTATCACCTGCTTATCCTTCCTATTGCTTCACCCGGCATGGGGGCAAGGATGGGAGCGGACTTATGAGCAAACAGGCAAAGCCAACATAGTATCCGTGGTCCAGACCGCCGACGGAGGGTATGTCGCCACAGGCAGCGTTGAAAGCCCTACCAACAACACCGATATTTTTTTGATGAAAACCGATGCCGAGGGCAACAAACTTTGGCTGCACAACTATGGCGGAGCAGGTCAGGATTCGGCGTGGGTTATCTTGCTCGCCGACGACGGGGGCTATATCGTTGTCGGCACCACCACCAGTTTTGGGCAGGGAGGGCAAGATGTATATGTCCTAAAAACCAATCCCCGAGGCGACATAATCTGGGAAAGGACGTATGGCGGAAGCCAGAACGACGGCGACGGACTGCTCGCAGCCATCACAACTTCGGATGGTGGCTTTGCGATTGGCACCGTCACTCGTTCCTCCGATGGCGATGTGGTCGGTCACAACGGCAGCTCGGATATCTGGCTGTTGCGTTTGGATTCGGAAGGGGGCATCACCGGAAGTTGGTGCTATGGAGGCACGGAGGCCGACTACATGGGGAGAAGGGGGTTGCTACAGACCCCGGATGGCGGTTTTATATTAAGCGGTGGCATAGCTTGCGGTTTCCTGCTGTACACCCCTATCTGCGATGCCGTCCATATCATAAAAACAGATGCCGACGGAGCCGTGGAGTGGTCTAACAGCTACACGGGCGGCTATGATTTTGCTACCGTGTATGGCGGCATGCTTGCCACAGCCGATGACGGGTTTGTGGTGGCGTGCTGGGTGGACACGCTTTTGAACGGCATACCGGAACACAACGAAATCGGGTTGCTAAAAATCAATGCGTCAGGGGATTTGCAGTGGTTCAAGAATTATGAAATCTCTCCGGGAGCAGTGGTCAGTCTCCCATTGGACATAATCGAGACCAAAAACAACGAGTTGGTCGTTTCGTGTCTGGTATTTCCAACTCCCGATGGCTGGCTATTAAAAACTGATGGGGGAGGCGAATTTCTTGCCCAAAAAAATGTGGGCGGCGCGTTTGAAACCTACTTATGGAGTGTTTCGCAGACCGCTGACGACGGTTTCATTGTCGGAGGGTTCACGAAAAGGGGGGCCGCCGAGATTGCTTATCTCGTCAAAACAGACTCCCTCTTCAACTCCTTCACCAACTCACTCTCCGGCATCCTTTTCCGCGACGAGGGCAACTGCCTTTACGACGGTGCCGAGCCACCCTTGAAACAATGGCTCATAAAAGTTGAAAAAGCCAATCAGGCTTATTACACCGTCACGGACACCATGGGCCGCTTTTCCACGCTCGTGGATACAGGCACCTATGTTTTAAGTGTCCAATCGCCTAACGCCCTCTGGATACCCTGCGGCACGGTTCAGGTGAACTTTGGCCAGTTTTTCCAAACGGTGGATACTGCCATTGGTGTGCTCACGCCCATCTTATGCCCTGTAATGGTTGTGGATATTGGCACCCCTCTTTTGAGGCGCTGTTTCGACAACTTTTACAATATCAGTTATTGCAACGAAGGCACGGCTGTGGCCGACAGCGCCCATGTCTATCTTGCCTTCGACACCTTTCTCGACGTGGACACCTCCACGTTGCCGGGTCAGTGGGAACACATAGGCGGCAATATCTTCCTCGTAGAATTGGGCGACGTGCCGCCGCAGCATTGCGGCTCTTTCTCCGTGAAAGTCACGGTCAACTGTGATAGTACCATAATTGGTGAGCGGAAATGCGCAAGGGCGCACATCTTACCAGACTCCCCATGCCTACCTTCCCTCAATTGGGACGAATCCGATATCGTCGTCACAGCCACCTGCACAGGCGATACGGTGCTGTTCACTATAAAAAACACAGGCACTGGTGATATGCAAGTGCCTGCAGAGTTCATTATCATTGAAGAAACAGTGCTCTACTTTCGAGGAGAGTTCCGATTGAATGCTGGGGCTGACACTATCTTTCTTGTGGAAAATGCGAATAACCAAACATGGCGTTTGGAAGCACTACAACATCCAGAGCATCCTTACAGCGAAATTGCATCGGCTACCATAGAGGGCTGCCCTGAAAACACAAATTTCAGTTTCCTTCTTCAATACCCACAAGACGAATCCCGGCCACACACCGCCGTGGACTGCCACCCTATCGTGGGTTCGTGGGACCCCAACGACAAGCAAACCTTCCCGGAGGGCTTGGGCGATGAACACACCATCCGCGACAACACACCGCTGAAATACCTCATTCGCTTCCAGAACACCGGCACCGACACGGCATTTCGCGTCGTGATACGCGACACCCTCTCGCCGTTCCTCGACATGGCAAGCGTACGGCCCGGCGCGTCGAGCCACCCGTACTTGTTTGAAATAGTGCAGGGCAACGTGCTGAAATTCATCTTCGACGACATCATGCTGCCCGACAGCAACACGAACGAAGTCGCTTCACACGGGTTCGTGCAGTTTTCGGTTCGTCAAACAACCACACCTTCCAACCCGCCCGGCACACGGATAGAAAACTCGGCGGCTATTTATTTCGACTACAACGCACCTGAATTGACGAACATAGTGTTTCACACCGTCGCTGAACCAAGCACTATAACTTTTAGCGATACGATTTGCAACCCGGGAGAGCCGAATAAGCTGTCGGCGGATACGAGCCAGTTTTCTTACTTCGAGGTCATTCACGAGATTTTTAAATCGGGAACACTGCACCATACCCTTGACACCCTTGTTTGCATGGGAGTTACGATTTTTGGATTTGTGGTTGATTCTTCAACCCTATACATAGAGCATACCCTGTTATCGGTGAACGGATGCGATAGTATTTTGGCTATCCATGTTTACATCTTGCCAGCTGCCGAATGTATCGTCTCGATACAAACACCCGCCTTTGTCCCGCACTTCCAACTGTACCCCAACCCGACTACGGGCGACCTTACGCTGCGCCTCGCACCTGAGGTGCGGGAGCAAATTTTGTCCATCGAAATCCGCGACGCAATGGGGCAGCTTCGGCAGGTGTGGGAGCCCCCATTCGTTGGCAACAATACTGCTTTGATTGCACTGCCCGTGTCAGGGCTTTCGACTGGTGTGCACTTCCTCACCGTTCGCAGCCAAAACGGTGCTTGGACAGGAATATTTGTAAAACTAAACTAAATGAAAATGATATGAACAGACTCCTCTCCCAGGGCAAACGCATCAAAATACAACCGACCTCGAAGAGGTTTGACATGGCTAGAAATGGTGTGTTTTTGTGATAATTATCACGACCTCAGAGAGGTTAAATGTCTATCGCAGCAAACAGGTCACCAACATTCGACCCCGCCGGAGTCGTAAACACCGCGAAAATGGGGCGTTTCTACCAACATTTGACCTTTCCGAGGTTTGTGCCATTTTGATGCGTTTGCCCTAGACCCCTCTCCCTCTCCCTCCCCCTCGCGGATTTTGTATTGACTGTGCTTTTTCCATTGCCTTGCGTTCGCGCATGGCTTGAGGGGGGGGTTTTTCTTTTCCATATTTCGCAGGGTACTCGCATCCCATTTGGCGGAACCAAGAGATATAATAGATGTATCATGAGGCTACCAGTGTTCAATGAAGTTTGCGTTTCACAAGGAAAATTGTTCGCTTTGCAAGTAATAATTTCGAAAAAGGAGCAAAATACAGATTTTTGAGACAACAAAATTCAAAATGCCATGAGATTATTTTTCACGACATTGCTATATGCCTTATTGCTGCAAAGCCTATCCGCTCAACAGTCTGCTTGGTCGGCAAACGAATGGGCTAAAGGTTTAGCCCGTGTCGAACGTCTGAAAGACAATCACGAACGATTGCCCAAGAGCTTGTACGAGGAGATAAAAATGTTGGACAGCATCCTCAATGAAATTTGTGAAAAGAAGATAATTGAACCGCCAATGCGATGCGAACACGCCCGGAGCAAATTGAGCTTCATCCGAAATCAACTGAACAAGATGGCTTTGTTGCATGAACCCCCTCGCGAAGCCGGCTTCCCTTTCCCCGTTTAAGGATCAGGCGACTTTTGCAGCCTTCGGCGCGGCGATTTGAATAAATCGGTTCAATACAGCCGCTTTGATGGCGGCCTCAGTTTTTTGGTTTTCGATCTTTCGGGCATACATATCTTCGCCCAGAATAGTTTTCCAACGGAAAAAGGCATTTTCACTGATGCTTCGGCGGTGGTAGCCCGATTGCGCTTTCCAGCCCTTTCGGTTGGCCTCCACTCCGCCCTGGTCGATGATATCCAAGGCTTGGTTCCGAGGGTGATCCGTGGGCAGGCCCTCTTTGTCCAACTGGTATGCGGCGTTTTCCCGGGGCGGTATGATCGGCTCGATCTCGGCCTCCACCAATATGTCCCAGCACTCGTAGGTGTCACAGGCCCCGTCGGCACCCAGTTTGCCGATGTCAACTCCCTGCTCAAAGGTGTCTGCCACCAGTTGGCCCAGCATGGCGGCATCGTCGGTCTTGTTGTCGGTGAGTACTGCGGCCGTGATTTCTCCCGTGCCTTCGTCAACGCCCAAGTGGATTTTTCGCCATGTGCGCCGCTTGGACCTCCCGTGCTTGCGCACCTTCCATTCGCATTCCCCATAGATTTTCAACCCGCTGGAATTCACCACCAGATGGATCGCCTCGCCCTGCCGAAGCGCCCGCCGGATGCGCAAGGGGACTTGAGGCCCTGCCTGTCGACGGCATATCTGCGTGTACGACGGAACCCGAAGGTCTGCCCCCATCAGTTCCAATACCGAGCCGGCAAAGCCCTCCAACTGCCGAAAGGCCAGATGGAAGACCGACTTCAGGCTCAAAAGCAGCACGATGCAGTCCGACGGGTAAACCATTTGCCCCCCCCCGTTTGGCGGGCCCACTGTGGTACCAACTTTTCGACACCTGCTCATAAAGCCACAGCATCAGGCTCCCGCGCTGCTTCAGCCCGCGTTGTACTCCGACCAGTTCGTGATTTTTTAGCGGTCTTTGGGCTTGCGTTGGTTCGTTAAAGCGTCTATCTTTGACATGAGCCGGGAAGTGCGTTTTGGTTTCGCAACTCAAAGTTACACTTGCCGGCTCAATTTCTACCAACCTGCACCTGGGAAAGGGGATTCATGCAACAAAGCCGTTCTTCGAAAAACTCCACCTCTACAAAGATGAACTTGACTCTCTTATCTCTTTTAAGTTTTAGCGACTCGGCAAGCCTGTCGTCGCATGAACCGCTTTGTTCATAAGCACTCTGGAGCGACTATAATTGCTAAACAAGACAGTTGGACAACAGCGAACAAAGATTTAAGCGATGTCAATAAAAAAATCTTGGTAGTGGAAATACTTAACTGACAATGTAATTTTGCGCCATGATAACAGAAGTTCGTCGTTGTCACCGCTGCGAAAGCAGCAACATCGTCAAAAACGGGAAAAACCGCTCCGGCACCCAAACCTACAAGTGCAAAGATTGTGGTTGCTGCCGGGTATTGGACAGCAAGCAGCCCAGCAGGAACATAGACCCCGAACTGGTGGAGCGTGCCTACCAAGAGCGGCAAAGCCTTCGAGGCACGGGGCGCTTGTTGAATGTCTCGCATCGGACGGTACTCAACTGGTTAAAAAAAAAGCGCGGCAACTCTCCCCTTTCAAAAACACCATTGAGGAAGGACAAGCCGACGACCAGTTAGAGGCGGACGAACTGTTCACTTACATCGCCCTGAAAATCAATCAAGTACGGGTCTGGATTGTTCAGTGCTAGAACAAGGCAGATACTCTCCTTTTTCATTGGCGACGGCTCGGTGGGGGCGTGCAAGCGACTTTGGCGCAAACTCCCCCACGAGTACCAAAAATGTCTGAGTTTCAGCGATTTTTGGACGACGTATCAATGTTTGCCCAGCGAGACACACCTCATGGTCGGCAAAGAGACCGGACTGACCAACCATGTCGAAAGGCTGAACAACACCTTGCGCCAGCGTATCAGCCGACTCGTCCGAAAAACCCTCTCTTTCTCCAAAAAGGAGTATATGCTCAATCTGCACTTCAAACGCTTCGCATACCACTACAACTTAAATGTCATCGGTTAAATATTTCCACTACCGTTTATCTTAATACGGCGTAAGTCTTTTAGCCACAAAGGCACAACGATTTTTTTGAATCAAAACTTGGTGTCTTCGTGCCCTTGTGGCACATAAATTTACCAAACAATTGAAAGTCATGAAATTGCTCCGTTTCGGAAATGTCGGAAAAGAAAAGCCCGCCCTGCAAATGCCCGACGGCAGCAGGCTCGACGTGTCGGCGTTTGGAGAAGATTACAACGAAAATTTTTTCGGAAATGACGGCCTGATTCGTTTGCAAAAATGGCTGGAAACCAACGCCTCGCGCTGTCCCGCCGTGCCTGCCGAAGCGAGAATTGGCGCTTGCGTCGCTCGGCCTTCCAAAATTGTCTGCATCGGCCTCAACTACGCGCAACACGCCGCCGAAACCAACGTGCCGCTGCCCTCCGAGCCGATATTGTTTTTCAAATCCACGACCGCCCTGTGCGGCCCTTACGACAACTTGATTATCCCGAAAAATTCGGAAAAAACAGATTGGGAAGTCGAACTCGCGGTCGTCATTGGCAAAAAAGCCGCCTACGTTGCGGAGGCCGAGGCGATGGATTTCGTAGCTGGATATGCCTTGCACAACGACTATTCCGAGCGCACCTTCCAACTCGAACGTGGCGGCCAATGGGTGAAGGGCAAAAGCGCCGACACCTTCGCGCCGCTCGGCCCGTTTTTGGCGACAAAAGACGAGATTCCTGACCCACACAACCTGCGCCTCTGGCTGTGCCTCAACGGCGAACTCATGCAGGACTCAAACACTGACGACATGGTTTTCAAAATCCCTTTTCTCGTCCATTACATCAGCCAATTTATGACCCTGCTGCCCGGCGATGTTATTTCCACAGGGACACCGTTTGGCGTGGGGCTTGGGCTGCAACCGCCTCGCTATCTGAAAGTTGGCGACGTGGTGGAGTTGGGAATTGACCACTTGGGGACGCAAAAACAAATCGCCGTCGCCTATGAAAATTGACGCACACCAACATTTCTGGCAGTACGACTCCGAACGCTACGGCTGGATTTCGGAGGAAATGCGCCGCATCCGGCGTGACTTTATGCCGGAAGATTTGCAGCCAGTTTTGGCCGCCAACGGCATGGACGGCGCGGTACTCGTGCAAGTACACCAAGAGGAGGCGGAAAACGTTTTTTTTCTCTCGCTGGCAGCCCGACATTCGTTTATCAAAGGCATTGTCGGCTGGGTTGATTTTCAGGCGGACGACATTGATGAGCGGTTGGACTATTGGTCGTCGTTCCCGGCGCTCAAAGGCTTTCGTCACATTGTGCAAGCGGAGGCGGACGAGGATTTTTTACTGCAAAAAAATTTCCGGCGCGGCATCGAGGCATTGAGCAAAACGCGATTCGCCTACGATATTTTGGTCGTGCACAGGCAACTCCCCGCCGTCATAAAATTTGTGCAACAGCATCCGAATCAACGGTTTGTGCTCGACCACCTCGGAAAGCCTGACATCAGGGGAGGCTTGCTCGAACCCTGGGCGACGCACATTCGCGCCTTAGGTCAATTTGAAAATGTCTTTTGCAAAATATCGGGCATGGTGACAGAAGCCGACTGGGGGAACTGGTCTGCCGAAACGTTCAAGCTCTACTTGGACACGGTGACGGAAGCCTTCGGCACGGAGCGGCTGATGTTCGGCTCCGACTGGCCGGTTTGCCTCGTGACAGGGGAGTATGAGCAAGTCAAGTCGTTGGCGGACGATTATTTCGCAGCCTTTTCATCGAAAGAAGAAGCGGCGATTTGGGGGGGGAATGCGGTGGGGTTTTATCAACTTTTCTGACCCCCAGGGCAAACGCATCAAAATGGCACAAACCTCAGAGAGGTAAAATGTTGGTAGAAACGCCCCATTTTAGCGGTGTTTACGACCCCAGTGGGGGCGAATGTCGGTGACCTGTTTGCTGCGATGGAACATTTGACCTCTCCGAGGTCATGGTAATTATCACAAAAACACACCATTTCTACCAACATTTGACCTCTCCGAGGTTTGTGCCATTTTGATGCGTTTGCCCTGCCCCCCCACTCACCTCACCACCACCACCTTCCCGCTCCCCACAGGCAAGCCGTTTTTCAAAATGCTGAAAAAATATAGCCCGTTTGCCAAATTGGCCTCGCCCACCCTGACCTGACCGCTCGTAACGCTCGCTTCCAGCACCAGCCTGCCCGTCAAGTCACGAAGCACGAAATCGCTCCCCTCCATGTCGAGGCCTTCGATGAACAGCGCCTCCTCAGCGGAAACCGGGTTGGGGTACACCCGCAGCGCGCCGCCGCCGTAGTCGCCGCGCTCGCCCGCCTCGGGCTTGGGCTGTGGCTCCGTGCCCACCGGGCAGGAGAAGGTATTGAGGTGCGTCTCGACGAAGGCGCCCGAAAAGAGGCGCGCGGCGGCGTGGATGTACTTGACGTCGGCCTGCTGGGGCAGCACATAGCGGAAGGTCTCCGACTGGCCGCTGGCCAAAGTGGGCGCGGCGAAATGGTAGCGGACGGAGTAGAAGGGCGAGAAGTTGGGGTTGCGCGCGGTGAAGGTGTGGCCATTGGAGGTGGTATAGACGATGTCGTTGATGGGCGCGAGGGCTTGCAGGCCCTTGGGGACTTGGAGGTAGGCGTACTGCACGGCGTCGGCGCAGGAGTTGGTCAGGCGGACGTGGTAGGCCCAGTTTTGGGCGTAGTCGCGGTTGACCTGGAGGAGTTCGAATTGGAGGCAGCCGATGGTCTTGGTGTCGCAGGCATCGCTGGGCGGGGGCGGGGCGGGCGCGAGGGTGACGGTGAAGCAGCAGGCGCGCGAGTTGGCGCAGGCATCGTCGGCTTGGTAGCAGACGGAAGTGGCGCCGAGGGGGAAGGCGACGCCGCTGGCCGGGCCGCTGGCCCTGACAAGGGTCAGGTCGGGGCAGTTGCAGTCCGACCAGGCCGTCGGCTCGTTGTAGTGGACGATTGTGGGCACATTGGCCTGCACGGAGATGTCGGCGGGGCAGTCGAGTTGGAGGGCGGCGTTGGGGTCGGGGGCTTCGTGTTCGAGGGTGTAGGTGGCGAGGGTGTCGCAGTCGTCGGTGGCGGAGGGGATGAGGAGGGAGACGGTGGCGGGCTGGGCGTAGGTGGAGTCGCCGATAGTGACGCTTTCGCCGGGGCAGAAGCGGAGGGTGTCGTGTAAGGTGGGGCGGGGGGAGACGGTGCAGATGCTGGTATCAGAGTAGTTCACCGCAAAAGTAGGCGTTAGATTTATTGGCTTGAAGGTCAAGTAATCTTCTTGATGGTAGGATGCGGGCACGGCCTCTATGGGAAAATCAACGGGAGGCAGGAAGTCGCGTTTCTCGGAGCAGCAGCCCGCTATTTCGCCGTCGGCATCGGTTTTCATCAAGAAAAAATCATCATAGCTACTCGGAAAGGTAAAGTTTCCAAGTGCAGCAATACCTCCATCAGATGTCTCAAAACAGCGCAAAACCCAGTTAGGCGTTGATGAGATACTTGTATAGGACTTTTTCCAAAGCACATCACCGTTATTGTCAAGTTTCATCAACATTCTGTAGTCTGTTCCTCCCGATTGTTTTACTTCGGAAGGGCATATAATAAACCCTCCATCCGAGGCTGTGCTGAAATGCGAGGTAATAAAAAGATTAGACCAATTGAAGTTAGGTGGATATGCTTTTGCCCAGATTATCTGCCCATCGGCACGGACTTTCAATAACCACAATAAACGGGGGGTGCTAGGGTCATCAGGAGTGGCCAAGCCGTTAAGCACAAAATTTCCATCAAGTGTGGGCTGTAAGGCAGTGCAGTCCATCCTATAATCAGGATGACTGTATTCAGTGGTGCGAATTATGTCCCCAGAAAAGGGGTCTATGGCAACAAACCCCGCACTTTTTCCTGCTGTACTAATAGCAAACAGCATGGTGTCTGTCGCGTATTGAACAACCAGTTTTTGGAGAACAATGTTACTGCCCAGCGCTGTATCGGTAGCGTAAAACTGGCTCCAAGACGTTTCTCCATTATTGTCCACTCGAGTCACGAAAGCCCCCCGAATACCCAATGGTGGCTGATTAACAGTGCCCGAAACAACGTACCCGTCAGGCACATGCACCATAGGTACACCCGGATTCTCCGAAGATATTGTGTCCCCCATAGTCCTTTGCCAAATCAACTCGCCCATGCTGTCCACTTTGACCAACCAGACACCCGCATCAGACGATGATGTGCCGCCGCTCATGCCGTAGGCTACGAATCCACCGTCATTGGCCACTACCGCAGATGTGAACCAATCGGGCCTTGTATCCCCATAATTTTTGCTCCAAATGAGTTTGCCATTTTGGTCTGTTTTAATGAGCAGCCCATCCACCCCCCCGGCTAACGGTCGTCCTCGGCCTGCCAGCAAAAAACCGTCAATTGTTTCAATTCCCCATAGGCAGTCATCACGGAACTCGCCGACATATGCTTTTTGAAAGGTGGGAATTTGGCTGAACAGCGATGTGAAGAACAGACAGAGCGTAACGGAAATTAAGCCGCGAGATGAAAAATGTGACATGGGGAAATGCAATTTTGATAGAGGAAAAAAATGGCGGGGAGAATTTTGATTTCAACAAGAATTATTCCGAGAAAGGGCTTTTGTCTTCCGATTTACGGAATCAAGCGCCGAGTACTAGAGATGGTCACCATAAAAGCAGTAACCATCCCATTGGTTTTGCAATAGACATTATTTACTTTTAGTGCTTGAGTCGAAATTTTGGGATTTTAGTTCTGATTGAGGCTTGTTTTTGAGTTTTTAGCCTTAGCTACGGACGAAAAAATAACCGAAAAGCAGGGCAAAAAGACCAAATTTGGACCAAGTGACTAAAAGTACATAATGTCTAATCTTTAGAATACCTGTGCGTCAATACTCAAAAATAACAAGGGTCTTCGAGCGGAACTGGTGATATCGTACAGTTTTCGTTTAATGAGCAACGAACAATTACCTGAAAGGCATTACTCAAAATTGGGCCGGGGATAAAGTCGGCAGCACGACGGTTGTTGCAGTCCCACGGGTTCACTTGTACCAAATAGTCATCCCCCCAAAAGTCGGTGATAGTGAAATCAGGTTCGGTACCCGGGCCGCTTACTGGGCCACATTTGTCAAACTCGGTGGCATACCAGTAGTCCGAGAGCGGCGATTGGTTGAACCAACTGACATTCAGCCCACCCACATTGGTCGCGGTTATGTAGTTGGTCAAGGCAGTTCGAGCGTTGGTATTCTTGTTGATTTTGATAAGGCGAAATCTTACTGTGTCAACCTTTACACGGTCATCACTACTGTCGGGGGCAAATCCGGTGAATTCTGTAAACCTTATCGCCTCGTACATCGTGCACCCGTCGCGGTCTCTCACAGCGTCACCCTGTGAAGTTGCGGCGGAAACCGTCAAGTGCAAAATGCCATCCTTGTCTTTGACCATGCTGACCACATGGCTCAAGCCAGAATCTTTGGTAACTAGTGTCTGTGGGTCTTTCGCGCATGAAAAGAGGGACACAAGCACGAAAAGGGCAAGAATCAGTGATAATGGAATGTTTTTCATGTATGGTGTGAAAAGTTTGTTGATGATGCCGGGCTTTTCGTACCCTGCTTCACCCCCTACTTCTTTTTTGGGTGGGTTCGGGTGCTGACCACCGCGCGAGCGTTGGCACGCGCCAAGCGTCGCATGGTGCAAATTTGCCCGCCCCCGATTGTTAAAGTCCACAGCAGAATTGCAGTATTTGCCTCACAATTTTGCTATGTTTGCCCAGCAGTTTGCTTTAATCCCACCTCCTGTCACCTCACCCGATTCTTGTCATGCCAAATTATCCCCCCCACTCACCTCACCACCACCACCTTCCCGCTCCCCACAGGCAAGCCGTTTTTCAAAATGCTGAAAAAATATAGCCCGTTTGCCAAATTGGCCTCGCCCACCCTGACCTGACCGCTCGTGACGCTCGCTTCCAGCACCAGCCTGCCCGTCAAGTCACGAAGCACGAAATCGCTCCCCTCCATGTCGAGGCCTTCGATGAACAGCGCCTCCTCAGCGGAAACCGGGTTGGGGTACACCCGCAGCGCGCCGCCGCCGTAGTCGCCGCGCTCGCCCGCCTCGGGCTTGGGCTGCGGCTCGGTGCCCACCGGGCAGGAAAATGTGTTGAGGTGCGTCTCGACGAAAGCGCCCGAAAAGAGGCGCGCGGCGGCGTGGATGTACTTGACGTCGGCCTGCTGGGGCAGCACATAGCGGAAGGTCTCCGACTGGCCGCTGGCCAAAGTGGGCGCGGCGAAATGGTAGCGGACGGAGTAGAAGGGCGAGAAGTTGGGGTTGCGTGCGGTGAAGGTGTGGCCATTGGAGGTGGTATAGACGATGTCGTTGATGGGCGCGAGGGCTTGCAGGCCCTTGGGGACTTGGAGGTAGGCGTACTGCACCGCGTCGGCGCAGGAGTTGGTCAGGCGGACGTGGTAGGCCCAGTTTTGGGCGTAGTCGCGGTTGACCTGGAGGAGTTCGAATCGGAGGCAGCCGATGGTCTTGGTGTCGCAGGCGTCGCTGGGCGGGGGCGGGGCGGGCGTGATGGTGACGGTGAAACAGCAGTTTTTCGACAGTCCGCAGGCATCGTCAGCTTGGTAGCAGACAGTAGTGGCACCCACCGGAAACAACTCGCCGCTGGCCGGGCCGCTGGCCCTGACGAGGGTCAGGTCGGGGCAGTTGCAGTCCGACCAAGCGGCAGGCTCGTTGTAGTGAACGGCTGTGGGCACATTGGCCTGCACGGAGATGTCGGCGGGGCAGTCGAGTTGGAGGGCGGCGTTGGGGTCGGGGGCTTCGTGTTCGAGGGTGTAGGTGGCCAGCGTGTCGCAGTCGTCGGTAGCGGAGGGGATGAGGAGGGAGACGGTGGCAGGCTGGGCGTAGGTGGAGTCGCCGATGGTGACGCTTTCGCCGGGGCAGAAGCGGAGGGTGTCGTGGAGGGTGGGCTGTGGGACTAAGCAAATGTCTTCGGCTACAAAGTTTGACTGAAATTGTGGCGACGAAAGATCCGCGGGCTCGAACGGCAGATAATCGCTCTGCTCGAACGGTGCCTCAACTGCTTCCACAGGGAAGTCAACAGGGGGTATGGCGTTTCTGGTCTTTGAGCAACAGCCTGATGTCTCTCCTCTTGGATTGGTTTTTACAAACAGAACCTCACTAGAGGGGTTATTGATCCATCCCGTGGAAACAAACTGTCCCGTCGAGTCTTCAAAAATATGGGAAAAGTATTTGTATTTGTTGGGATTTCCATCGAGAGGCAAGACCCTTTTCCAGGTAAACTCGCCATCAGCGTCAATTTTTATCAACAAGGTTCGATCTACGTCCCCGTTTATCTGCGATTCTTCAAGAGATAAGATAAAGCCGCCGTCAGACACATTATTGAAACGGAAAATGGGCGACAGCCATCCTTGATTGGCCATGTATGTCTTGCTCCAAACCACCTCTCCGTCGGGCCGGGCTTTGAGCGCCCATACAACCCTAGGCATAGTTTGGTCTGCGAAATCGGCCATTCCCATGATCATTAAGTTGCCGTCGTGCGTGGGCCTTAGCCCAAAAGAGCGCAGCTTGTAAAGGGGACTCCTGTACTCAATGACCCTGTCAACATCGCCTGTGCTTGGGTCAAGGCGGACAAAAACGGCATGATCGCCATTGGTACCCGTTGCGTACAGGGCCGTATCCGTGGCATGATAGATGCCGTAGTATTTGGTAGCGGCGCTGTTGGATTGATCGCCTATTGTCAGAAGTCGGCTCCAAAGGGTCTCCCCATTGTTATCTACTTTAGTTATGAAAGAACCAAGATTTGCTGTGGTACCCTGCCCTAATTCCCCTGAGAGCAGGTAGCCGTCGGTTACGGGAATGATAGGGGCGCTGGGAACTTCGGAGGTATGGGGCGCGCCCATTCTTTTTTGCCACAGCAGGTTGCCGTCTTCGTCTGTTTTGACCAACCATACATCGCGAAGGTTCCCCAAATTTCCTGTCCCCCCATAAGCAAGAAATCCGCCGTCGTTGGCCGCTGTCAAATAGCGAAACAAATCAAAAGCGGGTCCGCCGTAAAATTTGTGCCAGAGTATATCGCCCTGCCAGTTGGTACGAATAAGAAACCCATCAGACCCCATCGAGTTTCTTGTCCAGCCAGCAATTAAATGGCCGTTAATTGTTTGAATGCAATCTAAGCCTTGGTCTTGATAAATATCTCGATAGATTTTCTGAAAGGTTGGATTCTGAGCGAAAATTCCGTTGTATACAACGAAGTGAAAAGCAATCAGAAAACTGCGAAGTCCAAACTGTGTCATGACGGATTGTTTTAATTTTAGATGATGAAAAGGGGGAGGCTTGGCACTGAGATTTGCACCAATAATTACTCCATGAGGGGTGATTTGTCTATTATTTTGCCAAAAAAAGTAGGGCTACAAACTCGCTTTTGGCATTTTTTCGAAAAGGCGGGACGAGCCTATTCTATGACGAGCCCGTCCCGCAAAATTCGCTTGTCAGGGCGTTATAGAACAATCAGGGTTGAGGGTGCATTGAGTGATGACAACGCCCGGGATGGTCAAGTGAGGGATAGGTTCATCAATAAACCCAGATGCATCTGCATAATCACAGGGGTAAAGATGGACACCATACCCATCGTCGCCCCAAAAATCGGCTATCCAGAATTTTTCGTTAGGGTCCTCATTGGGTTCAACCCATAGGGGGTTACGCACGCAATACTCAAATTCGACAGCATACCAATAATCAGTAAGCGGCGGATAATTGTACCAAGAGATATTAAGCCCACCCACACCCGAATAAGTGCCGAACGATGTGAGTGCCGTCCGGGCAAGCGTTTGCTTGTGCATCTTGATGAGACGAAACTTTACATCCACGCGGACACGGTCCTCATCGCAATCGGGAAAATCGCCTTCGTCAAACTCGAAGAATCGGATGGCCTCATAGAGTGTGCACTCTTCTTCATCCCGGCTTCCCACCGCACCCGTCTCGGCCTTGAATTTCAGGTGCAGGATTCCATCCGCGTCTTGGGTCGCGCTGATGACACCGCCTTGCGGGTCGGTCTTGCCATCGGACATCTGTGTCTCCTTCGTGCAGGCAAAAAACATCGCCAACGCGAAAAACAGCAGAATCGGTAATCGGACTAACTTTTTCATCGGTAAAAACTTGTTTTCAGAATGCCTACCCTGTCGTGCTCGGCTTCACGCCCTACTTCTTTTTTGGGTGGATTGGGGTGCTGACCACCGTGCGAGCGTTGGCGCGGCAAGCGTCGCACGGTGCAAATTTGCCCGCCCCCGATTGTTAAAGTCCACAGCAGAATTGCAGTATTTGCCTCACAATTTTGCTATGTTTGCCCAGCAGTTTGCTTTAATCCCACCTCCTGTCACCTCACCCGCTTCTTGTCATGCCAAATTATCCCCCCCACTCACCTCACCACCACCACCTTCCCGCTCCCCACTGACAAGCCATTTTTCAGAACATTGAAAAAATATAGCCCGTTTGCCAACTTGGCCTCGCCCACCCTGACCTGACTGCCCGTGACGCTCGCCTCCAGCACCAGCCTGCCCGTCAGGTCACGAAGCACGAAATCGCTCCCCTCCATGTCGCCGCCTTCGATGAACAGCGCCTCCTCAGCGGAAACCGGGTTGGGGTACACCCGCAGCGTGCTGCCGCCGCCGTAGTCGCCGCGCTCGCCCGCCTCGGGCTTGGGCTGCGGCTCCGTGCCCACCGGGCAGGAAAATGTGTTGAGGTGCGTCTCGACGAAGGCGCCCGAAAAGAGGCGCGCGGCGGCGTGGATGTACTTGACGTCGGCCTGCTGGGGCAGCACGTAGCGGAAGGTCTCCGACTGGCCGCTGGACAAAGTGGCGGCGGCGAAATGGTAGCGGACGGAGTAGAAGGGCGAGAAGTTGGGGTTGCGCGCGGTGAAGGTGTGGCCGTTGGCGGTGGTATAGACGATGTCGTTGATGGGCGCGAGGGCTTGCAGGCCCTTGGGGACTTGGAGGTAGGCGTACTGCACCGCGTCGGCGCAGGAGTTGGTCAGGCGGACGTGGTAGGCCCAGTTTTGGGCGTAGTCGCGGTTGACTTGGAGGAGTTCAAATTGGAGGCAGCCGCTGGTCTTGGTGTCGCAGGCGTCGCTGGGCGGGGGCGGGGCGGGCGCGAGGGTGACGGTGAAGCAGCAGGCGCGCGAGTTGGCGCAGGCATCGTCGGCTTGGTAGCAGACGGAGGTGGCGCCGAGGGGGAAGGCGGCGCCGCTGGCCGGGCCGCTGGTCCTGACGAGGGTCAGGTCGGGGCAGTTGCAGTCCGACCAGGCCGTCGGCTCGTTGTAGTGGACGATTGTGGGCACATTGGCCTGCACGGAGATGTCGGCGGGGCAGTCGAGTTGGAGGGCGGCGTTGGGGTCGGGGGCTTCGTGTTCGAGGGTGTAGGTGGCCAGGGTGTCGCAGTCGTCGGTGGCGGAGGGGATGAGGAGGGAGACGGTGGCGGGCTGGGTGTAGGTGGAGTCGCCGATGGTGACGCTCTCGCCGGGGCAGAAGCGGAGGGTGTCGTGGAGGGTGGGGCGGGGGTTGTTGCAGATGCTTTTGTCAACAAAGGCTATATTAAACACAGGCGTTAGGTTAGTTGGATTGAAAGCCAGATAATCTTCTTGTTCATAAAGCATTGGGCTGGCCTCCACAATAAAGTCAGTCGGATTAATACTGGCTCTTTTTTTTGAGCAACAGCCTTCTATCTCACCATCTGCATCTGTTCTTATGAGCAGCACGTCATCGGTTGAGTCACGCTCCCACCCAATAACGGCAAGTCCACCGCCTGCCACCTCAAAACAATTGTTTATACTCTTGTCATGGACGAAATACTCAGAGTAGGATTTTTTCCAGACCACGTCGCCATTGCCGTCGAGTTTCATCAACATCCCATAATCAGTTTCGCCATTATTTTGACTTTGTTGTTCTCCTGACGAAATGACGAAGCCTCCATCGGAGGTGATAGTGGACCCGAAGATAGGAGTGACCCAACGGTAGTTGGACGCATATACCTTGCACCAAATCACTTGTCCGTCAGAGCGGATTTTAAGCAGCCAGATTGAGCGCGGATTGTTTGGGTTCAGTGGAGTGGCATAGCCTATAAGCACAAAATTCCCATCGTGCGTGGGGTGCAGTTTGAATGGACGTAAAGCGTGATGCGGGTTTTTGTACTCAATTACCTGTATAATATCGCCGTTAAGGGAGTTCATGGTCGCAAATACGGCGCTTTCTCCAAAAACACCAGTGGCGTAAAGCAAACTGTCCGTGGCATAATGCACTTCGAGATAGTTCCTGACAACAGCACTGCCAGGTTGAGCGCCCAAAACATGGTAACGGCTCCACAACGTCTCGCCTTGTTCGTCCACTTTGGTCACAAAAGAGCCGATAATGCCAAAGGGGTTTTGACCTTTTAAGCCCGAGAGCAAGAACCCTCCTGGTACAGTATGGATGGGCGCGTTCGGAGCTTCATAAGAAGCTGCCTCGCCAAGACTTTTTTGCCAAAGCAAGTTGCCGCTGCTATCCACCTTGACCAACCAAGCATCGTATCTTTGATTGAAAACAGTGCCTGTGATACCATAGGCAAGAAAACCATCATCATTAGTTGTTGTCACATAACTGAAGTTCTCGTTAACAGCGCCGCCGTAATTTTTTTGCCAAAGGATTTCTCCTCGTTGGTTTGTTCGGATGAGCAAGGCATCAGAGTTGTTGCTATTAACGAGGCTCTTTGCTTGACCTGCAATTAAGAAACCGTTGTTTGTCTCAATGATCCACCTACCCTCGTCGTCTCCGCCTCCGAGGTAAGCTTTCTGAAAAGTAGAGCTTTGGCCAAAAAGCGATGTGGAAAGGAAGAAACAGATGACTGACAGAGGACTGAGAAGTGTGCGATTCAACATGGCAAAAGAAATTTTTAGGTCAAATAGTGTTTGTGTAGGCTGCGTAGCTCCCGTCAAAAAATAGTCCACAAGAACCGATTTGTATGATTTATTGCAAACTCGCGGGGTTTTGGCCTTATAGCTAGCGCAGGGTGATTCTGGACAGAAATGCCCACAGATTTGGCAATTTTTTAAAGGTTGTCAAGTCCCTCGTTCAAAATCACCCTGCGCCGGCCACAGACGTACCTATGGAGTTACGGAACAGTCCGCATTAAGTGTGCATTGGGTGATGACTTCGGGTGGGTTTGTAGATAAAATCGGCCCCTCGGAGTAGCCACCAACATCGGAGCTGTTACAGGGGTCAAGATGTGTGCCGGGCCCATCGTCGCCCCAAAAATCCCATATCCAGAATGGGCCAGAATATGCACTAACGCAGGCGGCTGGCAGTTCACATGATTTGAATTCAACCGCATACCAATAATCTGAAAGTGGAGGAAGCAGATACCAACTAATGTTCAGGCCGCCCACGCACGCAAAGGTTTGGTAACTTGTGAGTGCCGCCCGGGAAAGCGTTTGCTTGTGCATCTTGATGAGACGAAACTTTACATCCACGCGGACACGGTCCTCATCGCAATCGGGAAAATCGCCTTCGTCAAACTCGAAGAATCGGATGGCCTCATAGAGTGTGCACTCTTCTTCATCCCGGCTTTCCACCGCACCCGTCTCGGCTTTGAATTTCAGGTGCAGGATTCCCACCCGCGTCTTGGGTCGCGCTGATGACACCGCCTTGCGGGTCGGTCTTGCCATCGGACATCTGTGTCTCCTTCGTGCAGGCAAAAAACATCGCCAACGCGAAAAGCAGCAAAATCGGTAATCGGACTAACTTTTTCATCGGTAAAAATTTGTTTTCAGAATGCCTACCCTGTCGTGCTCGGCTTCGCGCCCTACTTCTTTTTTGGGTGGATTGGGGTGCTGACCACCGTGCGAGCGTTGGCGCGGCAAGCGTCGCACGGTGCAAATTTGCCCGCCCCCGATTGTTAAAGTCCACAGCAGAATTGCAGTATTTGCTTCACAATTTTGCTATGTTTGCCCAGCAGTTTGCTTTAATCCCACCTCCTGTCACCTCACCCGCTTCTTGTCATGCCAAATTATCCCCCCCACTCACCTCACCACCACCACCTTCCCGCTCCCCACTGACAAGCCATTTTTCAGAACATTGAAAAAATATAGCCCGTTTGCCAACTTGGCCTCGCCCACCCTGACCTGACTGCCCGTGACGCTCGCCTCCAGCACCAGCCTGCCCGTCAGGTCACGAAGCACGAAATCGCTCCCCTCCATGTCGCCGCCTTCGATGAACAGCGCCTCCTCAGCGGAAACCGGGTTGGGGTACACCCGCAGCGTGCTGCCGCCGCCGTAGTCGCCGCGCTCGCCCGCCTCGGGCTTGGGCTGCGGCTCCGTGCCCACCGGGCAGGAAAATGTGTTGAGGTGCGTCTCGACGAAGGCGCCCGAAAAGAGGCGCGCGGCGGCGTGGATGTACTTGACGTCGGCCTGCTGGGGCAGCACGTAGCGGAAGGTCTCCGACTGGCCGCTGGACAAAGTGGCGGCGGCGAAATGGTAGCGGACGGAGTAGAAGGGCGAGAAGTTGGGGTTGCGCGCGGTGAAGGTGTGGCCGTTGGCGGTGGTATAGACGATGTCGTTGATGGGCGCGAGGGCTTGCAGGCCCTTGGGGACTTGGAGGTAGGCGTACTGCACCGCGTCGGCGCAGGAGTTGGTCAGGCGGACGTGGTAGGCCCAGTTTTGGGCGTAGTCGCGGTTGACTTGGAGGAGTTCAAATTGGAGGCAGCCGCTGGTCTTGGTGTCGCAGGCGTCGCTGGGCGGGGGCGGGGCGGGCGCGAGGGTGACGGTGAAGCAGCAGGCGCGCGAGTTGGCGCAGGCATCGTCGGCTTGGTAGCAGACGGAGGTGGCGCCGAGGGGGAAGGCGGCGCCGCTGGCCGGGCCGCTGGTCCTGACGAGGGTCAGGTCGGGGCAGTTGCAGTCCGACCAGGCCGTCGGCTCGTTGTAGTGGACGATTGTGGGCACATTGGCCTGCACGGAGATGTCGGCGGGGCAGTCGAGTTGGAGGGCGGCGTTGGGGTCGGGGGCTTCGTGTTCGAGGGTGTAGGTGGCCAGGGTGTCGCAGTCGTCGGTGGCGGAGGGGATGAGGAGGGAGACGGTGGCGGGCTGGGTGTAGGTGGAGTCGCCGACGGTGACGCTCTCGCCGGGGCAGAAACGGAGGGTGTCGTGGAGGGTGGGGCGGGGATAAATAGTGCAGATGCTGGTGTCGGTAAAAGAGACTTGAAAAGTCGGTGTCAGATTCGCGTGAGTAAAAGGCAAATAATCTTCGTGAAGATATGATATTGGTATTACCTCTATTGGAAAATCAACTGCCGGAGCGATGTCCCGTTTTTGAGCACAGCAACCTTCTATTTCGCCATCGGCATTGGTTTTTATCAGGGTAAGAGCATTGACATTGGGTTGTTGACTAATTCTTAATGAACTGACAGCGGCAAGTCCCCCATCGGAAATTTCAAAACAGCGTTTGAAGAACTCATTAGCTCCATTGTTATAGGTGTACGCTTTTTTCCAGAGTGCGTCCCCATTGCTGTCGAGTTTCATTAACATTCTCCAATCTACCGACCCCGGCGAATTTACTTGGGCGGAGGAGAGAATAAAACCACCATCAGAGAGCGCACTAAAATGACTTAAATAGCCGCTGTCATATTGATTGAGCGGGAAAGGATAAGCCTTGCTCCATATAATCTGTCCGTTGGGGCGAACTTTTAACAACCAGAGCAGGGTAGGGGCATTCGGGTCGGGCGAGTAGGTGTGTCCTGCGAGTACAAAATTTCCATCGGGCGTGGGCTGCAACCCTCTACATATCAGCGAGTCATGCGGATGACTGTACTCGACAGCCTTTATGATGTCACCATTGGACGGGTTCAGGGCGACTAAGCCAGTATTTCTTCCTGATGCACTGAAAGCATACAGCATACTGTCCGTGGCGTGATATACCGCAAGCATTCGGACAATGGACGGCATGGTTGTGGTATAACGCCGACTCCACAGCGTTTCACCTTGATTGTTCACTCTGACCACAAAAGAGCTGCGAACACCCAATGGGGGTTGGTTTTGAGTTATCGTGCCAGACACAACACAACCGTCGGACACCGAGATAACGGGGGTGCCATTAGGGTCCTCATTGAAGAATGCTTCCCCAAGTCGCTTTTGCCAAAGCTCTTCACCAGTGCTGTCCACTTTGACTAACCATGAATCAGTCTGAATATCGCCAAAAACGAAGAACCCGCCATCGTCAGTCGTATCAACAGACCAAAAGGTTTCATTTGTAATGTTACTTCCATAATTTTTGTACCAGATGATTTTGCCCTGCGGGTCTGTTCGGATGAGAAGACCATCATAGTTAGTGGTGGCCGAGGGCCTTGTTCTGCCTGCCAGTAAAAACCCGTTCTTGGTTTCCATCCCCCACAAGCACAAGTCTTGGGGGTATCCAATATATGCTTTTTGAAAGGTGGGAATTTGGCCGAACAGCGATACGGAAAGAAGACATAAGATGGCTGCCAATAAGCGGTGGAATCCACAATGGAACATGGCGAAGATGTTTGAATGATGGGAAGAACGGGTGAAAGCAATAGAGAAAGTTTCGACAAAAATTAATCCATGAGAGTAGTATTGTCTGCTGTGCTACAATTCTTGACGCTGAAAGAACTTCCATAAAAAAGCGGGATGACCACATCTGTTTATGGCCATCCCCATATTCCTATTGAGGGGCCGGTTTAGTTACTAATCGTCGCAATGAAAGGGAGGCTCATCACCTGTTACGGTACATTCTAACCCTAGCGTGCATCTGGCTATGTACACATAAGCATCGACAAGTTCCCCCGTTGCATAACCGGCAGCATCGGCATATTGGGGGTCGCAGTTCCATGTGTCAAGGTGCAGATAAGCATCGTCACTCCAAAAATCACAGATGTAGAAGTTTGTTGTGCAGAGACCGGAGCCGCTTGGCCCGCAGTCTTCAAATTCGGTGGCGTACCAATAGTCCGAACGAGGTGACTGATTATACCAACTGATGTTTAGGCCACTTACCCCATTACCATTATCCACAATTATCCAGTCACTAACAGGTGTTTTGGCCTCCGTCTGTTTATTGATTATGATAAGTCGGAACTTTACATAGGTGACCGTGAAGGGAGCGGTGCTTGAAGAAGGTTCGTTGTCTGAACATTTTTGCCTAAACCGCAACGCCTCATACAAGGTGCATCCATCGCGGTCTTTGACCGCGCCGTTCACAGTAGGCCCGACTTCAACGGTCAAATTCAGTATACCATCCTTGTCTTTGGTCATGCTAAGAATGGAACTCTGGTTGGGGGTATCGGCAGTTGGTGTCGAGGTGTCCTTCGTGCAGGCAAAAAACATCGCCAACGCGAAAAACAGCAAAATCGGTAATCGGACTAACTTTTTCATCGGTAAAAACTTGTTTTCAGAATGCCTACCCTGTCGTGCTCGGCTTCACGCCCTACTTCTTTTTTGGGTGGATTGGGGTGCTGACCACCGCGCGAGCGTTGGCACGCGCCAAGCGTCGCACGGTGCAAATTTGCCCGCCCCCGATTGTTAAAGTCCACAGCAGAATTGCAGTATTTGCCCCACAATTTTGCTATGTTTGCCCAGCAGTTTGCTTTAATCCCACCTCCTGTCACCTCACCCGCTTCTTGTTATGACCAATTTTGCCAAAATCCTCCGCGCCGTGCGCAAACACCACCGCCTCACCCAAGAACAAGCCGCCGAAACATTCGATATTCCGCTTTGGACTTTGCAACGGGTCGAAGCAAACAAACGGGAATTGACCTACCCGGAACTGGAGCGCATCGCCCGTTGCTGCGGCACGAGCGTCGGCGAGATTCTTCAACTTGAAAATGAGGAGGCATCTTTACCGCGAGCAACCGTCTCTTCAAAACGGGAAGAGCATTTCGAGAAAATCATTGCCGCGCAAAACGAAAAAATCACTTTCTTGCTCGAAGAAGTCAAAAACCTTTACGGCATTGTCAAAAGACTGATTAGCGCGGGGGGGGGGGCGAAATGTGGTTTGCAAATTCCCTGCGCGTTACATTCGCGGTCATGGATTTAGCATTATCAGACAAAATCATCCTCGTCACGGGCGGCGCCAAAGGCATCGGCGCGGGCATCGTGCGGGTGCTGGCCGCTGAGGGCGCAATACCTGCCATTATCGGTCGCAATGCCGACGACAACTTGCAAATGGTCGCCGAATTGGAGTCGCAAAACCAACAAGCCTTTGCGGTCGCTGCCGAACTGACGCGCCCCGACGAGTGCGCCCGTGCAGTGCGGGAGGTCGTCGCCAAGTTTGGAAAAATAGACGGCTTGGTGAACAACGCAGGCGTGAACGACGGGGTGGGGCTGGAACATGGCAGTTACGAAGCCTTCGTCGCATCGCTGCACAAAAACATGGTTCACTACTACTTAATGGCGCATCATGCGCTGCCGGAACTGAAAAAAACGCGCGGCAGCATCGTGAACATCAGTTCCAAGACCGCCGACACGGGGCAGGGCGGCACCTCTGCTTACGCCGCCTCCAACGGGGGCCGAAACGCGCTCACACGCGAGTGGGCGGTGGAACTTTTGAAATATGGAATCCGGGTGAACGCCGTCGTTGTGGCCGAGAGTTACACGCCGCTTTACGAAAAATGGCTCCAGACCTTGCCCGACCCGGAAGCGGCTTTGCGCAACATTACCGCTCAAATTCCCCTCGGCAAGCGCATGACCACGCCGGAAGAAATCGCCAACACGGTAGCCTTTTTGCTTTCAGAAAAATCGAGCCACACGACAGGGCAGTTGATTTACGTTGATGGTGGCTATGTGCATTTGGACAGGGCGCTGGGGTGAATCACGACATGGAAATCATTTCCAACTGAGCGTTTTCCTGCCGCGCGCGATTGACGATTTTTTCCAGTTCGTTCGATTGTTCATCGTCCAGCCATTCTTCGCCGCATTGTAGGCAAATAAAAGCGGACACGTTGCGTACAACCACAACGCCAGAATTCATATCAACCGTAAAAGTTGTTTTCCCGAGCGCGACTTTTCCTGCACAAATCGGGCATTGAGAAGGAATATTTTTCATTTTATCTTTTCGTTTTGAAGTCAGGTTCAAAGATAGTCAAATCAGGCTCGTAAGCAGTAATAACGAAAATATCCGATAGGGCTTCATCAAATGAAACAACAACGTGAATAGGACGCGAGTTTGGAAATCCCAAGCATTAAAGCACTTGGAAACGGTTTGTCATAATCGTATCGCTGAATGACTTCCCCTTTCTCAGGCACTTCCAAAACCTCTGCCCTGCTAATTGCGCGGGCCAACATTTTTTCGAGTGTATGCTTCCGCCAAATGAGGTTGCCACTCGAAAGGGCGCTCATGAACGAGGTTTCGTCGAAAGGCGGTCCCATGCCCCCAATTTAGAGAAAAACAATTTTTCCCCTAAACCTTTTGTTTCAAACTCGCATAAAAACCGTTCTTTTGCAACGCGCAATTGATTGGAAGCCAAACGCAATAATATGTCTGAAATCGAAATTCCTGCCGCATCCCCCGTTGAAGTGAAATCTGTGGCCATGCCTTCTTACAGTGGCGAGGCACTTGAATGGCTTTCCGCCCTGCCCAACGAGCCAATGAAGGCAGACCTCACCGCCATTGATGCCGATTTGGCCATCCGGTGCATCCACGAGATGGTGGAGGGGCGTAAATTCGATTTTACGGTGCAGGCCAATTTTCCGGCAGGCGAGTGGCTCAATCATTTCTACTTCGAGGCTCGCAACCGGGAAAAGGTGTTTGGTACCAAAAACCTCGGCATCGGCTACCCATTCGTCATGGCGCGGCTGGGCGGCTATCATGTAGCGGCACCGCTGTTCGTCTGGCAGTTTTCATTGGAACCACACTCGCAACACGTTGACCAATGGTCGGTACATCGAGGCGAAGGGCATTTCGTGGTGCCCAACTATCCCTTTTTCCACCTGCTTGATGCGCTGAACGGCACGGACTTCTCGCGGCGAGCCCAACAGATGGCCGAAGCCAAAAGCGTGAGTTCCAAGACGTTCGACGACCTCTGCGAGGGCATACGCCTCATGCTTGGCCTCGTGGAGGATGGCTTGCCGCTTAGCATTCAGCCATTCCCCTCCAATGGCACTGCGAAGACCATCATCACCGAAGGACGGCTGCTTTGGTCGGCAGTGGCGGGCATTTTCCCCACCCTGCCACGCACCACCGTGACCACCCCGCCTTCCGTCGCGCCCGATTTGCCAGCCGATGCCGCCGATTGGAAACACACCTTCACCATGTTGCCCCTCGACCCGTCGCAACGCTCGGTATTGCACGCCGTGCAGCACAACGCGCTCACCGTGGTGGAAGGCACGTCGGGCACCGGCAAGACCTACCTCATATCGGCGCTGGTGATGAACGCCCTGTCGCACGGCAAAAAGTGTCTCGTGGTGTCCAAGAGCATCAACGCGCTGCGTCGGGCACAGAAATTCCTGTTGGAGAAAGGGTTCGGCGACGTGTCTTTTGTGCTGCGCGACATCGCGGGCGACCAGCTCATGTTGGCCGATATGTTGCGCGCTGCCTCTGAAAACAAAAACAAAGCACTCTACGACGAGGAGCTTTTCAAAGCCGTCATCAACAAAACGCAGCGCGAGCAGCGCAAACTCGACGATGCTTGGGAAGAATTGCACGCGCCGCTTTTTGGCGAAATGTCCTTCACGGAAACGGTCGGGAAATTCCTCCGCGCCAACCGCATGGAGGGCAAAGAACTGCTGCTCAGCCACCTGAACCCGCAAGATTTTGAGT
Source organism: Saprospiraceae bacterium (assembly GCA_026129545.1). Lineage (NCBI taxonomy): Bacteria > Pseudomonadati > Bacteroidota > Saprospiria > Saprospirales > Saprospiraceae > Saprospiraceae bacterium. Next base: position 136,790 of record JAHCHX010000003.1, on the reverse strand, counting down.
TTTCAAAAAGCGAATACAACGGCATCGTGGAAGCCATCTATGCCAGCGAGCCGCTGTTTCGCCGTTTTCCCACTTTGAGCCACCCATTGGGGCGGCTCAACAACTCGGTGTTCCTCAGCCAAGATGCCGACAAGGGGCTGGCTTGGACGGAAACCCTCGTGAAGGCCATGCTTGCCAAGGCAACGGCGCTTCACCACCGTTATATCTCCAAAACCAACGACTACTCGGAAAGCCTGCTCGACCACTACGAGCAGTATTACACCGAGTTGGCGGCCTACGTCAAGCGCATTCGCGATGGCTTGGAAGACGGCGTGAATCGCTTCGGAAGCGAGTTTGAAAAGCCAATTTCGGTGTCGGAAAAACTATACGGAGTGTTCAGCGACCGATACAAGGAAATCGTGGCGGCCAAAGAAAAAATCGGTGTCACTTTTGATGAAATGCGCCGCGCCTACGGCCTTCGCAAACATTTTGAGTTCGATTTCCCCGCCCACCTCGACAACAAGAACATCAAAAAAATATCCGAACTCACCAAAGACTTCGAGGCATCGCTCCGAATGTGGCGCAAGCGCATCCCCGCTGCCGTGCGCGAAGACGTGCGCCGACTCAACGGCAAAAGCATACAAGCCGACCTTGATTTCCGCGAGCAAGTGAAGGAATTGGAATACGCGATGGACGTGTTTTTGGAAGAATTCAACGCAACGGGGTTGTACCAAGATGCATTGAAACACGAGATGCTGACGATTCCGAAACGGCAAGAGTTTTTGGAGGAGGTCATCGCGCGTTTGGAAGACACGCAGTTCTACCTGCGCGATTTCGAGGATTTCCATATTTGGCAAAAACACTGGCTCGCCCTGCGCCCCGCAGAGCAAAAAGTAGTGCGAGCCTTGTGCAAAATCAAGCCGAACAATTGGCTTGCCGCATTCGAAAGTTGGTATTTGCACCACCTGCTGCAAAACGAGTTCAACCCCGGCATGGTGTGGGACGACGATACGCTGACCAATTTTGGCAGCCACCTCCGCGAATTGCGCGAGCTGCTCCCCTACCAAATCAGCGCCCTGTGGCAAAATCGCAAAAACAAGGCGCTGCGCGGGCTGCGCTCTGCCGACGGCAAAGCATTCAAGACTTGGTTTGGCAAAGACAACCGCACCCTTACCGCCGCGCACAAGCCCGAAGAACTGTTCCAAAAATACATCCAGCCTTTGACCGAGACGCTCCCGGTGCTGCTCGTGACCCCACAGGTGGCGCTCGACGTGGTACAGCTCTCAGGCATGACCTTCGACCTCGTGCTGGTGGACGAAGCGCACAACATCCCCAAACAAGAATGCTACCACCTGTTCCAGATGTCGAAAAATCTCGTGGTGCTCGGCGACTCGAAACAAGACATGACCCCGCAAGCAGAAGACGACTTTCTCGAATTTTGCAAGGGCATCGGCGCAAAAGACCACCATCTCGAGTACCAACACCAGGACAGCCCCGAAGAATGGGTGCGATTCAACAAAATCGCCTTCGACACGCCTTACAAGCGTCTGCCGTCAGGTAGAGCCGCCCGAGAGGCCACCGTCGTGGCCAACGTGGAAGGCCGCTACGACGAAAACACCCGCACCAACGAGGCTGAAGCCCGCCAAATCATTGATTGGCTCAACCTGATAGAACCAACCGCCGCCCGCAGCACCTACCCGGTGGTGGGCATCGCTTGCTCCACCGTGGAACAGCGCGACCTTATCGCGGGCCAATTGCTCAAAATCCGTCAGCGCAAGCAACCGGGTTTTGAAAAGATACAGCAGATGCTGCTCAGTGGGCTGGGAGTGTACCAATTCGCCGAGCTGCAAGGACAGCATGTGGATGTTTTGCTCATCTCGCTCGTGCACGGCACCACCAACGCACAAGGGGCGCTCACGCGGGATTTGCACTTCTGGAACACACAGCAAGGCCTCAACCAACTCCACATCGTGCTCACCCGCGCCACGCAAAAACTCTTTATCGCGCACTCCATCCCGCTGGGGCTATATGCCGTGCTGGCCGCCGACAAAAATTTCCTCGGCACCTGCATCCTCTCGCACCTCGTCACTTTCGCCGACTACCTTCAGCAAGGCGACTCGGGCGCCGCCGAGGAGCAACTGCAAAAAATGAAGGTGCTGCTCAATTACGCAGAGTCCTACTACCCATTCTCCGTCTTCATGGAAGAAGTGGAAATGGCGCTGCGGCCCTATTTTGAATCCAGTCAGATGCGGCGCAATGTGCAAGCCGCGGGCATGAGGGTGCCGCTATTCTTGCAGGCCAAAAACGACAAGGAGCAAAGCAGCGTCCTGCTGTTCGACGGGGTGCTGGCCCCCTCCGCGATGCCTTCCTATGAGTGGGAGGAGAAGATAAGGAACTACTTCCGCCGCAACAAAATAGAGGCTGTGCCAGTGCTCTCCGCGCAGTGGTGGAAAAGCCCGCGGCAGGAGGCGCGGCGCTTGGCGAGTCGTTTGCTGAAGAAGGGGGGAGCTGCGTAGGCATGGCACGAGTCCCGACAGAAATGTTTTTCTATCGGGACTCAGGCAGTACGCGAACAAGTGCCTACTCTTCGCTCGTGCCGTCAAGATTTTTTCTTTTTCCAAAATGGTTTTCACTTCCTTTGCTCGCTCATTGTTTTTGAGCCGAGGGGTGTTTGTTTGTGCCTATTTTTGACGAAGTTGGTTGAAGTCTTCCTTTTTCATTTTGGAATCAAATTTTCTTTCTTTTTTTGCCAAGCAAATAGGGTTTCACAAAAGCTGCCGATTCAAATAGTTTTTTCCGAAAACACAATTCAACTCCCGTATGAAGCAATTCAACAAAAATTTGATTTTCAGCCTATTGTGTTTGTTCCTCGGCAGCGCCGTGCTGACCGCGCAAGTCACCATTCGTGGCAAGGTGGTGGATGGCGAAACGGGCGAGGAACTGATAGGCGCGGCGGTGACCTATGTAGGCGGTGGTGGAGGCACCATCACTGACTACAACGGTGAATTCACCTTGAAACCCGATGCCCTGCCAGTGACGCTCAAAATCTCTTACACAGGTTACAACACGCAAGAAGTCGAGGTCGCCAGCACCAGCCAGCGCATCTTGGTGCGACTGCAAACGGGGGCCATACTCATCGAGGAAACGGTGATAAAAGGCCAACGCATTGACGACAAGCAAAAGGCCGCCCCGCTCACGGTGGAAAAACTCGATGCCATCGCCATCAAGGATGCGGCATCTTTCACCTTCTACAACAGCCTTGGCAACCTGAAAGGCGTGGACCTGACCACCGCCTCGCTTGGCTTCACCATCATCAACACGCGAGGCTTCAACTCGACCAGCCCGGTGCGCTCCCTTCAAATCATTGATGGGGTGGACAATCAGGCGCCCGGCCTCAACTTTTCTTTGGGCAACTTTTTAGGCTCCAGCGATTTGGATGTGAATAGCGTTGACCTCGTACAAGGCGCCAGTTCCGCCTTTTATGGCCCCAATGCTTTTAACGGGGTGATTTCGATGGAGACCAAAAACCCTTTTCTCAACAAAGGCTTGGCGGTGTCGTTCAAGACGGGCGAACGCGCTCTTTTTGAAACAGCCCTGCGCTGGGCCGGAGCAGTGAAAAACAAAGACGGCAAGGATTGGTTTGCCACCAAAATCAACCTTTTCTACTTGCGAGCCAACGACTGGGAAGCAGACAACTACGACCCAGTGACGGGCACAGAGTCAGGCGGCTTTTTTTACACCACCGCACAAAACCCGGGTCGTTATGATGCGGTGAATATCTACGGCGACGAATACCAGCCTCGTTTTGATGGCACTGGCAGCAGCTGGTGGAACAATACCCGCGCCGGCCTCGGCATCTATCACCGCACTGGCTACCGCGAAGTGGATTTGGTGGATTACAACACGCGCAACATCAAGACCAACGCGGCTTTCCATTTCCGCACCAAACCGTCACAGGACTTTGAATCGCCCGAACTGATTCTCTCTTCGAGTTTTGGCTCTGGCACGACGGTGTATCAAGGTGACAACCGATTTAGCCTCCGCGACATTTTGTTCTTTCAAAATCGCATCGAGTTTCGCAAGCGCGACAAGTATTTCATAAGGGCTTATGCGACCAACGAGGATGCCGGCAACTCCTTCGACCCCTATTTCACCGCTTTGCGCCTCCAAGAAGCCTCAAAATCGAACGAACAGTGGGCCAACGACTACGAACGATACTGGACGGCTGCCAACCTCGGGTACATCTATTTCAATCGTATGCGCCCCTTGGACTACCCGGAAGTCGGAGATAGCCTCGGGCTTTCTCAGTGGCTGCAGACCTACCGCGATTCGATGGCTTATTGGCATGGTCTTGCCGAAAATTTTGCCAACGTCGGCAACCCTGTGGGCACTTTCCCCACAAAGGACTTCTTCGAGCCGGGCACACAGCGCTTCGACTCGCTTTTCAACGCCATCACCTCGCGCAAATCCACGGACGCGGAGGGCGGCACGCGCTTTTTCGACAAGTCGGCGCTCTACCATGTGCATGGCGAGTATAATTTCTCCTTTTCTTTTCTCGACAAATGGGTGCTGGGCGCGAACGGCCGAATGTATCGCCCCAATTCGGAAGGCACCATTTTCAAAGACACGGCGGGTACCCGCATCACCAACAGAGAAGTGGGGGCTTACACTGGCGTGGAACATACTTTGGGGAAATTCAAGCTGAGCGGAGCCTTTCGACTCGACAAAAACGAGAACTTCAAATTGGTGCATACGGAGGCTGCCTCGGTGGTCTGGAACCCCAAGCCCAACACGTTTCTGCGAGCTTCGTTTTCCAGTGCCATCCGCAACCCCACGCTGTCCGACCAATACCTCAACCTGAACGTCGGTCGGGCACGCTTGGTAGGCAATCTTGAAGGTTTTGACAGCCTTATCACGCTGGAATCGCTGCAAGAGTACAGACGCCTGCCGGGAGGGAGCATCTCGCTGTTGCAATACTTCAATGTGGCTCCCATCCAACCCGAAAAGGTGAAAACCCTTGAAGCAGGCATTAGGACCACCTTGTTTGAAAAATTGTATGTGGACGCAGGTTACTATTACAGTTTCTACGACGATTTCATTGGGTTCAACATCGGGGTAGACCTGCCCATCGGGTTCTTTGGGCCAGAGTTCAACCGCTTGCAAATCTACCGCGTGGCAGCCAACTCCATCAATACGGTGACCACGCAAGGAGTAGCCATCGGATTTAACTACTATTTTGCGCGGTATTTCATGGCGCAGGCCAACTACTCATGGAATCGCCTCAATTCACAGATAGACGACCCCATCATTCCGGCCTTCAACACACCAGAGCACAAGTATAATGTGGGCGTGTCGGCTCGCGACCTGCCAGCAGGCCGCCGCAACGTTTGGGGGTTCAATGTGCTGTACAAATGGATTCAGGGCTTTATCTTTGAAGGCTCCCCACAATTCACGGGTTTCGTCCCAACATACGATTTGATGGACGCACAGGTGAACTACACATGGACACGCATGAACACGACTTTCAAAATTGGCGCGTCAAATGTGCTGAACAACAAGCAGTTTCAGACCTACGGCGGGCCGCGCATCGGGCGCATGGCCTACCTGAGCATACTCTACGACTTTCGCAAAAAATAAAATGTTCTAACTACCATTCCTTTGCACAACAACAACATCAACTAAAATCGCCTTTCCATGAAAAAATTCCCACTCCCTTTCCTGGCACTCTTCCTGCTTTGGAATTTTGTCGCCACCGCGCAACCCCACCGTTATCTCGAACAAGTTTTTTCCAACACCGTGAAAACCACTGGCGTGGTGTATGGCTCCAACTTCACCGTGCTGACCATCAGTATCACGGGTCATACTTCGAGAGAAAACCTATTGATGGACATCTACGAGCCGGAAGGAGACACTGAGGCGCAACGCCCACTGATTCTCTATTGTCACACGGGCAACTTCCTGCCATGGATAAACCCGGTTACTGGCCTGAGCGTCAACCAGTCTTGTGGCGGCACGCGCTTCGACCCTGCTGCGGTGGAAATGTGCACGCGCTTGGCTAAAATGGGCTACGTCGTGGCTTCCATTGACTACCGACTCGGGTGGCGCCCTGACTTGCTCGACGAGCTGCAACGTCGTTTCACCCTTATCAACGCTGCCTACCGTGGCGTGCAGGATGTGCGTGCCTGCATTCGCTTTTTCCGCAAGAACGTTGCCGAAGGCGGCAACACTTACCGCATTGACCCCAATCGGATTGTGGTGTTTGGACAAGGCACGGGCGGCTATCTCTCGTTGAATACGGCTGCTTTGGACAAGTATTCCGAAATCATCACGACATCTGAGCCAGGCAAGTTTCTCATCAACGGGATACCCATGGTAATTGAGGGCTACAATGGAGACCCTTATGGGATACAGACTGCTCCCGGCATTGTGGATGCCGCTTATGCTGCTGTCACAGGCTTCCCCGTCGGCGACACGCTTTATGTGCCCAACCACATTGGCTATGGCTCCGATTTCAAGTTGGCAGTGAACTTGGGCGGTGCCTTAGGTGACAAAAACTGGCTGGATGCCAACACGCCCCCGATTATTTCCTTCCATGTGCCAGACGACCCCTTCGCACCGTGTGGTGATGGCTTGGTTGTCGTGCCGGGCGTGAATTTCCCTGTGGTGAACGTGACAGGGTCTTGTGGGGTGCAACCAATTCAAGACCAGCTTGGCAACAACGACGTGTTCAAATTGGGCGGCCTGCTCGACGACCCAATTTCTGTACACGCTCGCACTATCAACAACGGCAACGAAGGCTTCTTCCCCTTACTGCGTGCTGCTACCAACTCAGCCCCTTGGGAGTGGAACGTGACCGTGCCGAACACACAATTGCCCAATGGCACCATCGTGCCGCTCAACTGCTCGACCAACGCAGCGCCTGCATTATCCACGATTGACACTATCATCGCCTTCTATGCGCCGCGCGCTTGCCGTGCATTGGGGCTTGATTGCCCGGGGGTTTCCACAAAAGCCGAAGACCTCTTTGATGTCAACAACATCCTGAGCGTGATGCCAAACCCCGCCAAAACCGAGATTTGGTTTAGCACGGATGCCGAGCATCCCATTCAGGCCATTGAGTTGTATGACATGAGTGGCCGTTTGGTCCGCGACGTTCGCTCCATCGAAAACAGCACTTACGTGCTTCGTCGCAATGGCTTGGTCAACGGAATGTATGTGGCCAAGCTCTATTTCCCACAAGGCGTGGCTGCCAAGCGCATTATGTTTGAATGAGTTTGCTGGAGTACTTTTTGATAAAAATGGCTGGCAAGGGTTTACCCCCTCGCCAGCCATTTTTTCTTGTCATTGGCGGCAGAATACCTAACGCGGAAACACAATCTCCATTCCGCATCAATACGCGCCAATCAACGCATCACCGCCAACTTCCCAATGCCTCTGAATCCCTCGGTCACGATTTCGACCATGTAATATCCGACATTGACATCGCCACAGTCAAACGAATGAGCATTGGCACCGTCCGCGAGCGGCATTGTTTTGACCAAACGCCCTGCCGCATCCCACAGACGGAGCGAGCCGCCGTTGGAAAGAGGTTTGCCCCAGCGCACTTGCACTTGTTCGGCAGCAGGATTGGGCAATAAGCCAAGCACAAGTGCAGCGACCTCTCCTGCGCTGACGGTGCAATCAAAACTGGGGTCGTACATCACCGTGGAAGAGTAAAAGCTCATGCAGCCCGTGGCCAAATCCGTTACCAGCAAGCCGTAATTGCCGCTTTGAGTGGCACAATAGCGGAACCCCGTCTCGCCGGGAATGGGGGCATTGCCGTTGTACCATTGCAACGCATACTGCGCAGGCAAAGCCGACGTGTCAACCAAGCGCAGCGAGTTGTTCACGTTGATGTAGAGCGGTGAATCCGGCAACGGATATATTTCCACCAAGACACTATCGGAAAAAGCCGAGCAACCATCGGGCGTAGTGACAGATACCTGATAGTAGCCAGTCTGCTTGGGATTGTGCAGAAAACTCGTTTCGTTTGGAATGGGCAGCTCGTCGAGCCACCACTGGTTGCCCACACCCGACGAAGAAAGCAGCAGCAAGGTGTTGGCACCCACACATTCAGATAGCCCGTTCGGAGCCAAAATGGTTGGAGGAGCTGGCTGCGGGTACACATAAACGGTGTCCCTCGAAAACACTTCCTTCACATCATGCAGGATGGTCACGATTAGTCTCAAAGGCCCGGAAGTCAGCGTGTCTCCGCTGTTGTTCACGGTAAAAGTGACCTCGCCGCAAGGGTCGTCAGTGCCTTTCAGCCCCGAATCCTCATCCCACACGGCAATGGTGTAGGTGAGCGTTGTGTCAAGAATCAAGTTGACCGGCCAAGTGTAGGGCAGCGGCGTGTTGTTGACGTGGGGAGACGAATCGAATATCTTTTCGCCGCTCGGATTGAACACAAGGAAATAAAGGTCGGGATTGTTAAGAGCATCGCTGCAACCCACCGACAATACTTTGACGCTGGCCAGTACGAATGGCGAGGTGTCAATTTTTGCATAGTAGTTCACCGGATACACGCCCGGTTCGTCGTAGGAGTGCGGTGGCGGGTTTTCGCCCTCGAAGGTGGTGCCGTCGCCAAAATCCCATTGATACGAAAAGCCGGGGTTGCCACCAGACGGGACGTTGTTCGTGAACGTCACCGTGGTGGAGCCGCAGCCCGTGAAGTCAGTCATGGTGAAGCCTTCCGTGATGCTGACCTCCGGAGCGATGTAGATGCGCAGCGGGAAAGTCGCCTCCTGAGTGATGAAAAACACGGTGGCCTTGATTTTCACCGTCATCACAAAAGAATCCGACTGCGTGGGGGTGCCACAGAATTTCACGCAGCCGTCCGTCTGGTTGGCTGTTTGAAAAATGGTCTGGTTGGGCTGCCAGAACAAGCCCGGCGGCACCCCTTCGATAGAAAGGATTTCAATTTGCGAAATAGGCAGTCCCGGAGGCGTGATGCTGTCAATGGCGTTCACGGGAGTGGTTGTTTTGGGCATTCTGAACGAAATGTCTTGGTTGTAAGCAACCCCCTTTTGGCCATCGGGCAAATCTTGGAGCAAAAGGGTGTCGGCTGGCAAATCGGCTGGCAAATTGACCACGCAACCGGGACAACCAATCTGAGCGTTCAGGGAAAAAACGAAAAACGTGGAGAAACAGAGAGACAGTAGGGTAGTGAGTTGTCGCATAAAAACAACCGGGTTTTAAAAAAATGAAGAAATACGTTGCGGAGGAAGGTGGGTAGGGCGATTAGCGCCAAAGGCGGCAACGACTTTTCAATGAGACCGGTTGATTAAAAAAGACTGTCGGAGGGGGCATCAGCCACATGGTTTATTGGGCGTTGGCTACACATTGTGCCCATAGCCAACGCCCAATAAGCCATCAACTATCTTGAAATGACCATTTTGCGTGTCACGCTACCATTGGCATTGCCAATTGTGTAGAAATAAGAGCCATTGGCCAAATCGCCCGCCTCGACGGTGAATTGGTTTTCGCCGTGCACCAACGCGAGCGTCTGCTGACGCACGCGGCGACCAAACAAGTCGAACATTTCAAAATTGAATTGCCCTGTAACCTCCGAAGTCACGCTGATGATAGTGGCATCAGAGAATGGGTTGGGCACGTTTTTTACCGACGCAATCTGGCTGTGGTAGTTGCGCGTGTTCATAATGCAAGCGCCCGCTTCTGCCAGCACAAAGTAATAATTGCCGGGTGCGATAGGTCCTGGGAACGTGACCGGGATGGTGAGGCCACCTGCCGACACGGTGGCATTGATGACCAAATCAGTGGTGTCGGGTGCTTGTGCGGGATTGTTCGGAGTGCCGTATAAGACGATGCAACCCAAGGTGTTCGCGTTGAACACACAATTGGGCGGGTCGCAAGCGTAAGTGATGCCGGAGGGCAGTCCCTGTATGGCACCCGTCGTGGCGATGCTTGCGTTCGTCAGGGGAATCATCACCCCCATGAAATTGAAGATAGGCGGCACTTTGATGGTCACGGACTGGGTGTAAGGCTCGCCGATACAAGCAGGTGCCAATGCGTACACCTGATAGGAATCGGAGTAGGGGCGAGGGGAAACGAAAACGGAGTCGTTCATCAGCAAGGAAGAGTCGCGCTCACATACTTGGGCAAACAAGGGGGCAATCGTCGAAAGAGAAAGGATGAAAAGGAAAGTTTTTTTCATAGTCAAGGTTGTTGAATGTTCAAAGAATCGGTTGGGAAAACGATTGAAAGTGAGAGGGTTGGTTTAAATCAGCGACCAATTTCCGGCATTTCCGCCACATATCGGAGCGATGCCGCAAAATTATACCATATATCGTAGGCGCATGGCTGAAAGGCGCGGGTCTTTTGGTTGTAAACCAGATGGTTGTGTGAATGTCATATCGCTCAAAAACAAAACGAGGAATCAGCCTCGCGGCCAATTCCTCGTTCCAACATTTTAACAGCGACTCTTCGCCAGCCTCAATTTTTCACCTTTTCGATGATGGCCTTGAACGCCGAAGGGTGATTGAGTGCGAGGTCGGCCAGCGCCTTGCGATTGAGGCCGATGCCCTTTTGACCGAGCGCGTGCATGAAGCGGCTGTAGTTAAGCCCTTCGGCACGAGTGGCGGCGTTGATACGCGCTATCCACAGGCGACGGAATGTGCGCTTCTTGAACCTGCGGTCGCGGAAGGCATATTGCCAGCCTTTTTCCAGCGTGTTTTTAGCTACGGTGTAAACTTTGGAGCGAGCGCCGAAATAACCGCGAGCGGCAAGCATGATTTTTTTTCTACGGGCGCGGCTGGCGGGGTTGTTGGTTGCTCTTGGCATGAGTGTGGTGATTTTTTAGTGCGACATCGGGATTGGTTTTCGATTGCTGATTCAAGAAAATCAATCCAAGCAATCATCAATTACCAATTCTTCCGTCCGATGGCCTCGTTAAAAAATGTGGTTTGAAAAAACCTTCCGCTTGCGCGGAAGTCGCGCTGTTTTTGAACGTCCGACAAAAGTGCGTTTTGCAAACAACGCTTACATAGCTAGCAGGCGCTCTATGCGTGCGTGTTCGGATTGGTCAACGACCACGCTACCGCGCAGATGGCGCTTCTGCTTCTTTGTTTTGGTGCTGGCGATGTGGCGCAGCCTTGCGCGATTGCGCGTTATTTTACCGGTACCAGTCACCTTGAAACGTTTCTTGGCGCTGGAGTGGGTCTTCATCTTCGGCATGACAAAAATGATGTACGTTTGAAAAATGGAGCGCAAAGGTAGCACTCTTGCGCACAGCAAAAAACAAATCCCCAAAATTGTTTCAAGAATTTTCCAACCGGATAAGACGCGTTATTCGGGGAAAATAATCCTCGTGCCGCAACCGCCGCTGCCGCTGGTGCAGCTGCATCGCTGGCTGGTGCAGCGTTCGACGAGCGTCTGCTCGCAAGAGGTGCAGGAAAATCGAGGGACGCACTCCATGACGCAGCCCGCGCCGTCGCCCGATGAAGTGAATATCAGCTCATCGCCCCGCTGTGTCAGCACGATGACGATTGGGTTGGGCGATGATTGATTCGGACGTGTGGCTGTTGCGCCGAGATAGTAGAACTGGCCCTGCGCATCGGTGCTGGTTTTCACGGCAGCGTTTGACAAAGTAGCCTCGTTGAGCACGAAATCGAACAGAGCGGTCAGTTCTGCATCTGTTTGGGTGAGCGTGGGCACTCCATTGACGAGAGCTCCGACATTAGACTTGTTGCGGTGGATGCCTTTGGCGAAGGGAAAGCCCTTTTTCCGACTGGCTTCGTTAAATTTTTCGCCGAATATGCCCGATTTCGACTGCAAAATTTGCCTTGCCAGTCGAAAAAATGACAATCCCCTTCACTCAAAGCCCTCCACCGCAACAAGTCTATTGATGTGGGATAGTGTTTGGGCATTGAGCTGGGTTGCGATGGTGTGCGCGAGCAATAGCAACACCACCTTCAGAAGATTTTTCATGTTGAAATCTGTTTTTGGAATGAGCAATAGCACGAAGAAACAAACTTTTTGAGAAGGGGGGCAAAAAAAGAACATCCTGCCCAATACGCTGGGCAGGATGTTTTTGAATGAGGCAATATGCTATCAAGGCATCATTCTTCCTCTTTTTTCTTTGGGGCCACTTTTTTGGGAGTCAGAATGACATTCATGCGTTTGCCTTCCATGCGTGGAAGTTGTTCTGCCGTGCCATACTCTTCCAATTCTTTCAAAAAGCGAAGCAGCAACAACTCGCCTCGGTCTTTGAACACGATGGCGCGGCCCTTGAACTGGACATAAGCCTTCACTTTATTGCCTTCTGTAAGGAAGTTTTTGGCGTGGCGCACTTTGAAGTCAAAGTCATGGTCGCCCGTTTCGGGACCAAAGCGGATTTCCTTCAATTCCACCTTGGCGGTATTTGCTTTCAGTTCTTTTTCCTTCTTTTTCTTCTGGTAAAGGAACTTGTTGTAGTCCACGATGCGCACCACGGGTGGGACGGCGTTGGGCGAGATTTCAACCACGTCAAGTCCCAATTCCTCGGCCCATTTTTGCAATTTGGAAGTGTGATACACGCCGCTTTCGACAGGATGCCCTGCCACCGCACTGATTTCCTCAAGGTTGTCGCCTACGAGGCGCACTTCATTGGCGCGAATGAAATTGTTGATATTGTGTTCTGGGGGGCGTGGGCCGCGATTGAACGGGCGCCCTCCCCCGGGGCGTGAACCGGGCGGGCGATTGCCTGTTGGTTTGGGTCGGAAAGGTTTATAAGCCAAGTAATAAGTTGGTTTGGTGAAAAAATTAGGCACACGAAACAGATGCGGTGTGCCTATTACTTTTTTAACATGACACAAAAGTAAAGTTATTCTGTGTTTCAAAAGGTTGTGTAGCACGGAAAAATTTTTTGTTTTAGGTTTGAGGCCAAAAATGCAAGACGCGCTCATGTCTTTTCCCAAGCCTCGCTTGCTCTTTGCCTTGTTGCCGCCCACGTTGGCCGTCGCGTGGGCGATGCGTTGGGCGGATAGTCATTTGAAAACCAGCGAGGCCGCCTGTCGCATAGCAGGTCTCGACATCAGTTCGCCAGTGCTCTGTTTTGAGTTTGCTTGGACTATCGAAAAAGCCGATGCCATGCTTGCTTTTTGGAACGGGCGGGTGCATTTTTTGACCTTTGGCTTCGGGTTGGACTTTCTGTTTCTTTTACTCTATCCTGCTATTTCGTTCCTCTTTTTGCGGCTCGTTGCCCAACACAGCCCCGCTCATTGGTTGAAGTGTGTCGCTGCATTTTGGGCTCCTTTCGTACTCGTCAGTGGCTTCTTTGATGCAGTAGAAAACGTCTGCCTGCTGCGTTACATCTTTAGCCACCGTGCCGATTCCTTGCTAAAAGTGGCAGGTATTTGCGCGGGCATCAAGTTTGCGTTGTTGGCTGTCAGCGGGTTCATAATTTTGATTGGGGTGGTGGCGATGGCGTTTGAATGGACGAAAAATAGGTCAAGGGATTGAGTATGTGTGTTTCGATGCTGAAAACCTACCTTTGGGTATCTGAAAATCAAATCTTTGCACCGCTGCGGTTTCTTTTTACGCTCAATGCTCTACGCCGACATCATCCTCCCCCTCGCGCTGCCCAAACGAACCTACACCTACGCCGTGCCCGACGTGCTGGCGGCGCTCGTGCAACCCGGCGTGCGGGTGGAAGTACAGTTTGGCAGAAGCAAAATTTACAGTGGCCTCGTCGAGCGCGTTCATTCGGAGACACCTGACTACCAGATGAAAAACATCATTGCCGTGCTCGACGAGGTGACGGTGGTGACACCCCAGCAACTCCAACTTTGGGACTGGCTGGCCGATTATTATTGCTGCACATTGGGCGAAGTGATGCAAGCCGCCTTGCCCGGCCATCTGAAGCTCACGAGCGAAACTAAACTCGTTTTCAACCCAAATTTCGGCGACGATTTTTCCGAATTGAGCAACGACGAGTATCTCGTCGCCGAGGCGCTGCACATCCAAAACGAGGTGACGATTGACGACGCGCGGAAGATTTTGAATAAAAAAACCGTATTTCCCGTCGTTCAGGGCCTACTGAGCCGAGGCGTTCTGTTTCTGCGCGAGGATTTGCAGGAAAAATTCAAACCCCGCAAAGTCACCGCCGTTCGCCTCGCCGAGCCGTACCGTTCGCAGCCCGATTTGCTCAAAGAAGTTTTTTCGGAATTGCAAAAAAAAGAGCGGCAGGTCGAAATTCTGATGGCGTACATGGCTTTGAGCCAACGGCAGCCCGTCGTGCTGCGGCAAGAGGTGTTGCAAAAAGCCGACGTGTCGCCCTCCTCGTTTGCGACTTTGGTGAAAAAAGGCATCTTGGAAACCTACGGACGCGAAGTGAGCCGACTGAGCGGCTACGAGGACGAACTGACCGACGCGGGCGAACTTTCTTCCGAACAACGCCGCGCTTTTTTGGAAATAAAGGATTGTTTTTCCACCAAAAACGTCGCGCTGCTGCATGGGGTCACGGGCAGTGGCAAGACGCGCATCTACGTCGAGCTCATCCGCGACGCGATTCGGCAGGGCGGCCAAATTCTCTATTTGCTGCCCGAAATCGCCCTCACAACCCAACTCGTCGAGCGGCTCCAACGCATCTTCGGCAGCGAGGTGGCGGTGTATCATTCCAAAATAAATTACAACGAGCGCGTGGAAGTGTGGCGCAGCGCGGCGGCGGGAAAACCCGTCGTCATGGCCGCTCGTTCGGGGCTTTTTTTGCCTTTCCAAAACCTGCAACTCATCATCGTGGACGAAGAGCACGACGCTTCGTTCAAACAATTCGACCCTGCGCCGCGCTATCACGCCCGCGACACGGCGATTTATTTGGCAAAACTCTACGGCGCGAAAGTCTTGCTCGGCACGGCCACGCCAGCCCTCGAAACTTACCACAACGCCACCACCGGAAAGTATGGCCTCGTGGAACTCAACGAACGTTTTGGCGGGCTTCAATTGCCCGAATTCCAGCCCATTGACCTGCGCGAGCAGTACAAAACCCGCCAGATGCAAAGCATTTTTTCCACGCCTTTGCTGGAAAATTTGCAACTCGCTTTGGATGCTGGCGAGCAAGTCATCCTCTTCCAAAACCGCCGCGGCTACTCGCCCGTGCTCGAATGTCAGACCTGCGGCTGGACGGCGATGTGCCGCCACTGCGATGTGAGCCTCACGTTCCACAAGCACTCGAACCGCCTGCAATGTCACTACTGCGGCTATCAGCGCGAGCCGGTCAGCGTGTGCCCCGCCTGCGGCAGCGGCAAAATCACGCTGCTCAGCTTCGGCACGGAGAAAATCGAAGAGGAACTCAAAATTTTCCTCCCGAAAGCCCGCATCGCGCGCATGGATTTGGACACGGCTGGCACGAAAACCAACCTCGCCGCCTTGCTCAACGACTTCGAGGAAAAGCGAATAGACATCCTCGTGGGCACGCAGATGGTGACAAAAGGCCTTGATTTCGAGAATGTCGGCGTGGTGGGCATCCTCGGCGCCGACCAACTCGTGCGCTTCCCCGACTTCCGGGCAGGTGAGCGGGCTTACCAACTCCTGACCCAAGTAGCTGGTCGCGCCGGTCGCAAAAACAAGCAGGGTCGAGTGTTGATGCAGGCGTTCAATCCCACGCATCCTGTGCTCCAAGAAGTGCTGAAAGGCGACTTCACGGGCTTCATCCGCCGGGAATTGGGCGAGCGACAGGAGTTTCGCTACCCGCCGTTCACGCGGTTGATTCACCTGACCTTGCGGCACAAAGACGCACACATCGTCCACGACGCGGCGGCGTTTTTCGGAAAATTACTGAGGGAAAAACTCGGCGACCGCGTGCTGGGGCCGGTGCTGCCGCACATCCCGCGCGTGCGCGGCCTTTACGCCGAAAACATCATGCTCAAACTGGAAAAATCAGCCCCCTTGCTGGCGAACGCGAAGGCTTTGATTCGCCACTCGACGGAAATCATGCTGGGGCGACAGGGCTTTGGGCAGGTGTTGGTGGGGGTGGATGTGGACCCGGTGTGAGGGGGCCGAATCAGAATTGGAAGAGTGAGGGCAAAAGACGAGAAGGAATTTCACCTTCTAAATCCTTCAACCCCATCCTTTTCTTCTTAATTTCTCCTCTTATCCCGCCATTTATGTAAGTTTGCCCACAAAATTTTACAAAATGAAACAACTGACTACACTCGCATTGCTCCTTTTGCTGGTCTTTCATGTGCAAGCACAAACCGAAAAAGGCGACTGGCTGGTCGGTGGCGAACTGGGTTTTCGCACCGTCGAAAGCAACAGCAACTTCAACTTCTCTCCTTCGGCAGGCTGGTTTATCCTGAACAATTTTGCCCTCGGCGCCAATCTTGGCATTGACCTTTCCAAGACGGGCGACACCAAAATCCGCTCTTGGGGACTTGGGCCATTCATGCGGTTCTATTTTCCGGGTGAGACTTTCCGGCCTTTTGTGCGTGCCAGCTGGGAGGGGCTGCGTAGGCGGACGGAGACCTTGGGAGTTTCCAACACAGAGAAGGGAAACAGCTACTTCTTGGGGCTGGGCTTGGCAATTTTTATCAATGAAAACGTGGCGCTCGAACCCGTGGCGGGCTACACAAGCACAAGCCTGAAAGACCGGGAGCGTGAGGGTGGATTCGCCTTGCGCATGGGGTTCCAGGTCTATCTCAACAATGAACAAATGCAGGTGCTGAAACTGAAGAAAAACTGATTTTAGCCGACATGACAAAAATCCGAATTGACAAATGGCTGTGGAGCGTGCGCATCTTCAAGAGCCGCACTATTGCCACCGATGCCTGCAAAGCGGGCAAAGTGCGCATCAATGGCGAGGCCGTGAAACCTTCGCACCTTATTTCGGAAGGCGAAGTCGTGTGGGTGAAAAAAGAAGGTTTCCATTTTCAATATCGCGCCATCCAGTTGATAGAGAAACGTGTCGGGGCGCCCATCGCGGTCACTTGCTACGAGGACATCACACCCGAAGCGGAAAAGAAAAAATACGAGGAGTGGTTTCTCAACGCGGCTCCCGTGGTGGAAAAGCGAGAGCGTGGCACCGGACGACCTACCAAAAAGGAACGCAGGGAACTCGACGAATTCAAAACACTGTGACGAGAATTCACAAGCGATAATTGTTGAAAGGATTGATAAGATTTACAGGCTTTTTCCCAAAAAAAGGGGCGAATCCTGCAAATCGTGTCAATCCTGTCGAAATTTGCTTCACCCTACCGGACATCGTTTTTGTGCTGCAAAGGCACAAAATGTGGCAAATCAATGCGTATTTTGCTTTGCGTCCTTGTGACTTCGTGGCAAATTTGACAATGGCCAGTAGTGTGGACGGACACGCACTTTCCCGCCCTTGCTTCCTTTCGTCAGGCAAGCCCAAAAATTTTCGCGTATTTGAGCATCTCGCCGGGGTTGCTGATTTTCAGTTTGCCTGTCATCATGGCCATCATGGGGTTGAGCTCGCCTTTGAGCAGTTTGGCGAACGAGTCGGCCGAGGTGCTTACCTTGCAAGAAGGCTCCCCATTGAAGCCTTCGGAGACTTCCAGCTTGCCGTCAGCGACTTTTACCGTGAATTGGCCGGCATCGGCAATGTCGAAGTGAAACAGTGTGTTGTGGCCTTCCAGCACTTCGGGATTGGCTTTTTCGGGCAGGGAGAAAAGGAATGTTTTGACGTCCATGATAGGTGGCTTGTTCGATGTTGAAATGGCAATGTCCTTATTCGGAACAACTTCGCAGGCGGATTTAACACTGGCTTAAACTCGGCCGTCGTAGTTTCGCCCAAAGGTAAAACCGCATCTCGAAAATGATTGGGCAAAAACTTCCTTCTGCGTTTCTTTGGCTCATGTTTGCAGCCATTCCTTTCATCTTTTCCTGCAAAAGCGCCTCAAAAGGCCCAGTAGCCGTGCCTGATGGTTTCGACTGGCAGGGGCACAGAGGCAGTCGGGGCATCATGCCTGAAAACACGGTGCCCGCCTTTCTCAAGGCGCTTGAGTATCCGGCAGTGACGACGCTGGAGCTCGATTTGGCCGTTTCCAAGGACCACCAACTCATCGTGAGCCACGAGCCGTGGTTCAACGCCTCTATCTGCCGCCAGCCCAATGGCGATTCCATTCCCAAGCGCGACGAGGAAAAGTTCCTGCTCTATGCGCTGACTGCCGACGAGATTCGCCGTTTCGATTGTGGTGCTTGGGGCAACCCGCGTTTCCCCGAACAACAAAAGCTAAAAGCGCACAAGCCCACCTTGCGCGAGGTGGTGGAAGCTGTGCGAGCCGTGCGGCCCGACGTTCTCTGGAACATCGAAATCAAAAGCCAGCCGCAGTGGGACGGGGTGCGCCATCCACCAGTGGAAACGTTTGCGCAGCTGCTCATCGCCGAATTGAAGGCTTTGGGCATCGAGCGACGCGCGGTGGTGCAGTCGTTCGATGTGCGGGCATTGCAGGCCATGCATCGCCAAGCGCCGGAGATTCGGTTGGCGTTTTTGATTGAAAACTTGCGAGGGATTGACTACAACATGGAAAAATTGGGCTTCACGCCAGCCATTTATAGCCCCTACTATCAGGTTGTGTCGAGGAAGTTGGTGCGCAAATGCCACGCACGCGGCATGAAAATCATTCCGTGGACGGTGAACGAGGTGGCATCCATGCAAGGCTTGATTCGCATGGGCGTGGATGGCATTATCACGGATTACCCGAATCGGATAGCGGCGGTGGGAAAGTGAAGTGGCTTCTGGTTGGGCATGACCGCTTATGGGGGCATTGTCAAAAGCAAAAACTTTGGCAGGAGCAGCGCCCCTGACAAAGTTTTTGTTGCCAACCACTAATCCCGCAAGCGGTCATGCCATGGCTGTTGAACCACGCATTGGGTAGGGGTCCAGCCTTATTTCAGTTTTACTTCCGTAGCCACTGAGGCTTTTTTGTTCTTCTGCTCCTCGTCGAAGGGTTTGAGGGTGATGGTGAGGGTGTGGTTGTTGTTGCTGAGTTGTGTCAAATCGTTGCTCGACTTTTTGATTTCGCGGTCGGGGAAGTGGTAGATTTGCTTGTAGCTCATGTCGGCGAACATCATTTTCATCATGTCCATGCTGTCTTCGCCGCCTTCGTCCTCGCTTTCGGAGAGTGCCTTTTTGATTTCGGCGCCCATATCGCCGGCACTGAGGCGCTCGAAGCTTTTTCCGTTGAACTTGAACACTTCATCTACCTTGCTATCGTACTTGTCCTTATTGACGACCTTCAGGGCGCGATTGAGCGCGGCGATGTCGGCAAAATCAAACGAATAGCCAAACTTGAAGGAGGCGGTATCGTTGATTTCCACCACGTTGGTGATGCCTTGAATGCCTTTGAGCGTGGAGGCTACCCCGCTGATTTCTTGGCCCATTTGCGCCATCGAATTGTCTTCCATGGCAGGAGCGCCTTCGTTCTCCGTGCTGTCGGAGGCCATGCCTTTGAACATATCCATCATGCCCTTCATCTCGCTCATGTCGAGCGTCATGGAATAGTTGCCGTTGCCCTTATCCCTGAATGTGACTTCTTCGATGATGTGCAGACAGCCAGTGAGTGCCATGCTGCCCATTGCAAAGACAGCCAATAAGAGATTTTTTACGTTTTTCATTGAAAATGAGTTTAGAATCAAAGTTTAAGGTTTTGAAGGTTATTCGATGACAAACTCCTTGCTCGCTGTTTTCCCATCTTTTTCCAGCGTAAAGGTATAAACGCCTTTTTGGAGGTAAAGCTTTCCGGTGTCCGCTTTTTCTATTTCCACCGTTTTTGCGGGGTCTTTTTGAGCGGCTTGGAGGGTGTCTTTATATCTTCTCGACGCTTGCTCTTGGATGTCAAGGTTGTAGTGGAATGTGTTGAGCCCTCTGGCGCAGTCCAATTTGCCCGTGTTCAAGACTTGGCCGCCTTCCTTGTTTTTGACGGTCCATGTGGCTTTGCCTGCGCTGTTGGCAAAAAACCAAATAGGGAGCTCGGGGTCTTTCGCTGCCTGATAGGGTTCTTTTTTGCCCCAGTTTTTGCTGAATTTTCTTTTTTCAATGTCAAATAAGGTCAGCGTGGAAGCCAGCACCTCGGCGTTTATTTGCTGAACGTTGGAAATGTCAACTTTGAACAAGGAGCGCCCGTGCGTGCCTGCTATCAAGTGTTTGGCTTTGGGCTGGATGGCGAGGTCGTGCACTGGGGCTTTGGGGAGTTCGGCGCTCAGGGTTTGGAATGTCTTGCCCCGGTCGAGCGAAAGGTACAGGTTGTGGTCGGTGCCTACGAAAAGGAGGTCGGGGTTCGATGGGTCTTCCCGCACCACGTTGATGGGTTCGGCGGGCAAGTCGAGACCGATGCGTTCCCAGTTCTGGCCGTAATTTTCGGAAACGTAGAGGTATGCGGCGAAATCGTCCCATCGGTAGCCATTGAGGCTGACATAGACGCGAGCGCGTTCGTGGGCGCTGGCTTGTACCCGCGATACCCACATTTTCGGGGGCAGATTGTCGGATATGCGAGTCCACGTCTCGCCACCGTCGCGGGTGAGGTGGAGCAGGCCGTCGTCGGAGCCTGCGTAGAGCAGGCCAAACTTCAGCGGGCTCTCGTGGATGGAGGTGAGGGTTCCGTAGGGCACGTTGCCGGTTTGGCCGCCATGGGTCAGGTCGTGGGAGATGGCTTCCCAGTCGTCGCCCCGGTTGAAGGAGCGATAGACTTTGTTGGCGCCGAGGTAGAGCACGTCTTGCTGGTGGCGGCTGAGGTGTATGGGGGTTTGCCAGTTGAATCGCAGTGGTCGCTCCCCGAGCTCGTGCCTAGGCGTGATGGGTTTGCGTTGGGTGGTCGTCCTGTTGATGCGGAAATAGTTGCCAAACTGGTAGCCCGCGTAAACCGTGTTGTTGTCGCGGAAATCCACCTGCACTTGCATCCCATCGCCGCCGAGCAGCGGTTTGTAGGGATAATGCCCGGTGGCGTGCCAGTCAGTGGAAGCTTTGTAGGTGGAGGGGCCGACCCAAACGCCGTTGTCCTGTGTGCCGCCATACACATTGTATGGCTCTGCTTCGTCCACTGCCACGGTGTAGAACTGGCCTACGGGTGGCGTGTTGCAGAGGAGCCACGATGCGCCGTCGTCCCAGCTGATGTTGAGGCCGCCGTCGTTGCCGTTCACGAGGTGGCCGGGCTTGGCGGGGTTGAGCCAGAGGGCGTGGTGGTCCACATGGACGTTGTCGCCATTGATGTTTTTCCAAATTTTGCCGCCGTCGTCGCTGCGTATGATGTAAAAACCGATGAGGTACACCTTGTCGGGGTTGTCGGGCAGGCAACGGATGTTGGAGAAATAATAGCCGTAGGTGAAGTTCATCATTTCGAGCGGTTCGTCGTGGGTGCGTCGCCAAGTTGCCCCGCCGTCGTTGCTTCTATAGACTTCCGCGCCGATATAGTCGGTCTCGAAGAGGTTGTTGTTCGCGTCTTCCAGATATTCCACCAAGGCAATGGGCTTGAGTTTGTCTTTTTCAATCAGGCCTTTCACTTGTTTGGTAGTGTATTTTTCGGGGAATCGGTTTTGTTTCAGAAACTCGGCGAGTTTTTCGTCTGATATTTTTAAAAAATCCTCTTTGGAAATGCTGCGTAGTTGGTCTTTGGTCAGCAGGTCGTCCGTTGGTTTTTCCTTTTTGGGCTTGGGGTTTTGATTGTCCAAACAGGCGTACAGCACGGTTTTCCCATTCGCCCGGCCTACGGCCAATCCGATGCGCCCGATTTTGCTGCCTGTGGGGAATTTGCTTCCGGTGGTGCTGATTTTGACCCAGTTCTCTCCACCGTCCGAACTTTTCCAAATCCCGGAGCCTTCGCCGGCACCGTCGAAGTTCCAAGCGCGTCGGCTGCGTTCCCAAGTGGCTGCGTAGAGGATGTCCGGGTCGTTGGGGTCTATCACGAGGTCGATCGCTCCCGTGTTTTCATTGACGAAAAGTATGCGCTGCCAGTTTTTGCCTCCGTCCATGGTTTTGAAGACACCGCGCTCGCTATTGGGGGAGTAAAGGTGGCCCAACACGGCCACCCACAGGGTGTTGGGGTCGGAAGGGTGCAGCACGATGCGCCCGATGTGGTGGCTTTCAGGCAGGCCGCGCCATTCCCATGTCGCCCCGTTGTCGGCGCTGCGATAGATGCCCGTGCCAGCGTAGGATGAGCGGCTGCTGTTCACTTCGCCTGTGCCGACCCAGATGATGTTGCTTTTCCAGTTCACGGCAATGTCGCCGATGGTCATGCTTGTCTCTTGGTCGAACACGGGCTTGAACGCGGTGCCGTTGCTCTCTGTATGCCACAAGCCGCCGGAGGCATAGGCGACGTACATTTCTGCTGGGTTGTGCGGGTTTACATCTACATCAGTGACTCGGCCAGAGAAAACGGAGGGGCCGATGCTTTCGGGTTTGAGGGCTGCGAGCAGTGAGTTTTTTTCCAAGTTTTTTCTTTGCTCAAAACCTTGCAGGCGCGATTCGGCGGGCGTGGGGGCGGGCTGAGCAAAGAGTGTGGTGCCGAAAAGAAGAACAATGGGGATTGAGCAAAAACGCAAAATGTTTAGTCGAAAAAGGGAAGGGTATAAGTTGGCTTGTTTTCTCATGATACAAAATTTAGCGGGAAGGTACAATAGAGTTGTTGCGGTGGAGGTCTTTGGCGAAGGAAAAGCCCTTTTCCCGACTGACTTCGTTAAATTTTTCGCCGAATATACCCGATTTCGACTGCAAAATTTGTCTTGCCAGTCAAAGAAATGACAATTCTCTTCACTCAAAGCTCTCTACCGCAACAACTCTAATATTCATCTTTGAATAGGAGGCGGGGCAAAATTTATTTCTATCATGCGCAGCCGGTGTTTTTCCCCCATTTTCAAGGTGCGACGAGTGTTGAGGAAATAGCCGATGCCCAGCGAGCCGGCGGAGGCGCCGTACAAAGCGCCGTAGTTGGTGCCCTCGTCTCGGTAGATGGCGGCGATGGTGGTGGCCAACGCCAGCGAGGCGCCAAAAGCAAACATGGCTCCTCCCGTGATGCGCCACACGGGCTTTCTTCTGACTTTGAGGTGGCTGATGTCGCCAAGTTCTACCGGAAAATTGTCGAGCAGCACGATGCTTCGGTCGGGCAGCATATCGGTGATGGTGCGGTCGTACCAGTAATTTTCTTTTCCGGCGACACGGTAGAGCAGTGGGTCGCCGATATACATCTTGGATGGTCGGGCGTTGTTGGCGCGTTCGAGCAGCAGTATTTTTTGGCTGTTGGCCGAAAAATGAGAGAGGGCAAAGATGAAGAAAAGGAGGAGGCGCATACAAGGCGTTTTGGGAACAAAGAACGGCGTAAAGTGTGAAATCGCGGCGGTGTGGGGAAGATTCGGTTCAATCTACCCATTTTCCCCGTTCGACCAAGTCGCGCAATTGTTCCCATGTGAGCGTGATTTCGGTGGGGCCTACGGCCCACGGCGCCACCTCATAAGGATTGTAGAAAAAGCGTAGCCCGTCGGGTACGATGCAGACGTTGGTCGGCAAGGGCAATTGAGTGAGCTCGGGGAACAACAGGTCTGCGAGAGTCGCGTCGGGCATCGCTTCCTTCTTGGCATCCACAAAGCCCTCTTCGAGCATGGGGCGCAGCGCAGCGGTGTCGCGCACGATGTCAAAGAGTTGGACGGGCTGCCCGCTGCTGAGATTGTATGTCGTCAGCGACGCATGATAGTAGGGGTGTGCTCCACCTGTGAACCCGCTGCATGTCATCTCAAAAGAAACGAACCGAGCGGAATTGAGGAGGGTTTCGGTATTGACTCCCTTGGTGTAGTCCGCGTCCCAATCGGGCGACATTTTCAGATGTTCTTTCAACATGGCCAAAAGGTTTTTTTGCACGGAGTCAAGCGCCTGCTCGACCGACATTTTCGGGTTGGCCTCCAGCCCTGTCAAGGCTTTTTCGCGCAGCGCCTCGTTGATGGCACTGATGGCGGCGACGTTGCGCTCGCTCGAAAGGGTCGGGTAACGCAGCGTGACTTCCGCACAGACGGTACTGTCTCTGGCACATTTGCGAATGGTCTTTTCTTCCATTTTCACCACCGCGAGCGCGGCGGTTGGTGGTTGGCTGGGCTTGTTTTGTGTGCAAGCGAACAGCAGTTGGAACGTGGCCAATGACAGCCAGAGGAAGCGTTTTTGCATTGTTGCAAGTGTTTTTTAAGAGGCGCTTGGCCTGTTGAGATTGAATCGGGTGCACTGCATCATAACGCGAGGGGCGATGGCTATGCGACGACAGCCGCCGATGCTCGCATGGGCAATATCGTTTTGAGTTTTTCCACCACAAAATCCACTTCTTCCTTCGTGTTGTAGTGTGAAAACGAAAAGCGAATGCTCTTCCGGGCCGGGTCGGCGCCGATGGCTTCGAGGACGTGGCTGCCCTTTTCCGCCCCGCTTGAGCAGGCGCTGCCGCCAGAGGCACTCACGCCCGCGATGTCGAGGCTGAGCAACAGCAATTCATTTTTCGGTGAGGGGGGAAAGGACGCGCTAAGCACCGTGTAAAGACACTCGCCGTCGTGGTCGCCGTTGAACTGGATACCCTCGAAGGCCTCCATCAGTCGCTCTTTCATGTAGTTGCGCACTTCGCGGATGTGGGCGCTGCGCTCGTCCATTTCGGCGGTGGCGAGTTCGAGGGCTTTGGCGAGGCCGACGATGCCATACACGTTCTCTGTGCCGCCGCGCATGTTGCGCTCCTGCCCGCCGCCGTCAATGAAGGGTTTGAGCGGCGATTCGGAGTTGATGTAAATGAAGCCCACGCCCTTGGGGCCGTGAAATTTGTGTGCCGCGCCGGAAAGGAAATTGACGGGTGTCTGTTGCACGTTGACGGGGAAATGGCCGACGGTCTGCACGGTGTCGGAGTGGAGCAACACGCCGTATTGCCGACATAGGGCGGACACTCGTTCCAAATCGAGCATGGTGCCGATTTCATTGTTGGCGTGCATGAGCGAGACGAGCGTTTTTACGCCCGCGCTTTCTTGCAAGGCTTGTTCGAGTGCTTCTAAATCAACGCGCCCGCGCTCATCCACCGGCAGCCAAACGACTTCCACGTTGTCAATTTTTTCTTCAGTTTCAATCGTATGAAGGCCGCAATGGTGCTCCGTCGGGCTGGAAATGATGCGGCGAACGCCGAGGTCGCGCACAGCGCATTTGATGGCCATGTTGTTGCTCTCTGTGCCGCCGGAGGTGAAAAATATCTCCGACGTGCTCGCGCCGATGCACTGGGCAACGGTCTTGCGGGCGCTCTCGATGATGGCGCGGACGCTGCGGCCTTCGGCGTGGATGGACGAGGGGTTGCCGTATTGCTTGCGCAACACGGGCAGCATAGCAGTGATGACTTCTTCGGAGATAGGGGTGGTGGCGGCGTTGTCGAAATAGACTCTCATTTTACGGTAAACGGTTGACGGTACACGATGCACGGTTAGGAGGTGCAAGGTGTACGGATTTTTTATTTTTGTATTTTTCAGTTCACACTTATACCTCGTGCCGCCAAGTTTTCAGCATGGTTGGAAGGATGAGATCACGTTTACTAAACTTCAAAAGTTTAGTAAACGTTACCCTAGACGATGCTGAAAACTTGGCGGCGCGAGGTATAAATATTTGATTGTCATGGGAAAATTCAAAGAACTTCGGGTATGGAACGACGCGATGGATTTGACGGTAAAAATCTATGAAATTACAAGACAACTGCCGTTCAGACGCGATTTTGGTCTTTGCGGACAAAGTTTTTGCCTCCTTGAAAAACCTTATCAAAAGCCGGGCGGTAGCAACCTTTTAAATCTTCTAATTGGTTTTTTTTATCTCTTTTGCAGGACCAATTTAAACTAACCTCGTTGTCAACTCTACGCCGTGTACCGTGTGCCGCTTACCGTAAAGATTGGATATCCTGAATAATTTTCTTCGCCAAATTTTCCGCCACCACAATCGAATTGCTCTCCGAATAAACCCGAATAATCGGCTCCGTATTGGAAGGGCGCAGATGCACCCAGCCCTGTTCGAAGTCAATTTTGAGACCGTCCTCGGTGTTGATTTGCTCGCGCTGGTATTTCTCTTTCAGGGCAAAAAAGATTTTGTCAAGGTCAATATCGGGTGTGCGCTCGATTTTGGATTTGGCCATCTGATAGTCGGGGTAGGTTTTGCGGAGCGTGGAAATCTGCCGACCACTTTTGACCAAATGGCTGAGAAACAATGCGATGCCGACCAATGCGTCACGACCGTAGTGCAAATCTGGCAGGATGACCCCGCCATTGCCTTCACCGCCGATGACGGCTTTCACGGCCTTCATTTTTTCCACCACATGGACCTCGCCGACGGGGGAGGCAAAGTACTCGCCGCCGTGTTTCTCCGTCACGTCGCGCAGGGCGCGAGAGCTGGACAGGTTCGACACGGTGTTCCCTTTTTTCTTCGACAACACATAGTCGGCCACCGCCACGAGGGTGTATTCTTCGCCAAACACTTCGCCGTCTTCGCACATGAACACGAGCCTGTCCACGTCGGGGTCAACGGCGATGCCGAGGTTGGCTTTTTGCTGCCGAACGCTCGTGGAGAGTTGGCCGAGGTGTTCTTTCAGCGGTTCGGGGTTGTGGGCAAAGTGACCGTTCACCTCACCATTGAGCAAAACCACCTGACAGCCGAGTGCTTCCAATAGCGGCGGCACAGCTAATGCACCCGTCGAGTTGATGGCATCCACCACGATTTTGAACTGTTTGGCGCGGATGGCCTTCGCGTCCACCAAGGGCAGGGCAAGGATTTTTTCGATGTGCTTTTTGATGTAGGTATCATCTTGCCGATAGCCGCCCAATTTGTCAACGGTTGCGTATTCCACATTTTTCTTCGCCACGAGGTCAAGCACCGCCTCGCCGTCTTTGGCGCTGATGAATTCGCCCTTGTGGTTGAGGAGTTTCAAGGCGTTCCATTCTTTGGGGTTGTGGCTTGCCGTGAGGATGATGCCGCCGCCTGCTTTCTCGAGCGGCACGGCGATTTCCACCGTTGGGGTGGTGCTGAGGCCGAGGTCAATGACGGAGATGCCCATCGCCCGCAACGTATTGATGACCAATGCACTGACGATTTCGCCAGAGATGCGCCCGTCGCGACCGACCACGATGATGGGTTTGCCGGAGGTTTTGAGCACCCACTGCCCAAAGGCAGCCGTGCATTCCACAATATCCTGTGGGGTCAGATTGTCGCCGGGGCGGCCACCAATGGTGCCGCGAAAGCCCGAAATGGATTTAATGAGTGGCAAATTTCGAAGGTAAGTTGAACGTGAAAGTGTCTATTCGCTTGGGAGGCAGCGCAAAGGTAGGGAGAAATTTTATTCGGGCGAATGTCGGCAGGCTTTCAATGTAGTTAGCTTTTGGGCGACATTTGGCGCGAGGGCGCGATATATTTATAGGAGACGCAAACATCGGCTTTGCACCCACGAGCGATGCAGGGATAGAATCATTTTCTGCCGACCGCTCTATTCATGCTTGTTTTTTCCAAGTCGCGCTATCTTTGCCTCCCCCGACTAACCCGCCAATCATCAATCAAAAGACAAGCCCATGAGTTGGTACAAACGACTGCGCGAAGGCATATCCACCGCCACCAAGTCGAAAAAAGACGTGCCGGAAGGTGTGTGGTTCCAGTGCAAAAGCTGCAAGCAGACCAGCACCACTCGCGACCTCCGCGACAATTTCTACAAATGCCCCAAATGCGATTATCACACCGCCATCGGCTCAGAGGAGTACTTCTATCTGCTGTTCGATGGCAGCTCCTATACCACGCTCTTTGACAACCTCGTCTCCGTTGATTTTCTTAACTTTACAGACCTGAAGCCTTACGACAAGCGCCTCGAGGAGACGCGCAAGAAGACGAATTTGAACGACGCGCTGGCCGTGGCCGAGGGCATGGTGAATGGCTATCCGCTCGTGGTGGCGGCCATGGATTTTAAGTTTATCGGCGGCTCGATGGGGTCGGTGGTGGGTGAAAAAATCTCGTTGGCAATAGACCGCTCCCTCGAAACAAAATCGCCCCTGCTCATCATTTCCAAATCGGGCGGCGCACGCATGATGGAAAGCGCCTTCTCGCTGATGCAAATGGCAAAAACCAGCGCCAAACTCACCCTGCTCGCCAAGGCCCAATTACCCTATTTTTCGCTCATGACCGACCCTACCACAGGCGGCGTGACGGCTTCTTTCGCCATGTTGGGCGACATCAATCTGGCCGAAACGGGTGCGCTCATCGGTTTTGCGGGGCCGCGTGTCATCCGCGAGACCATCAAGCGCGATTTGCCCGAAGGGTTCCAAACCGCCGAGTTTTTGTTGGAAAATGGCTTTGTGGACTTGGTGGTGAATCGCAAGGACTTGAAGGAAACGATGGGGGACTTGCTGTCGTTTTTTGCCAAAGGGCAGCCCCAACCTGTGACCTTGCCCACATAAGTACTGAGACAAAATTATTCAAGCATTTCACACGACGACACAACGGCACAAAAAATTGATTATCAGAAAAATAAAATCGTATTGTCGCCGTGTCGTTGTGTGAAATAAATCTGTCCGGGTACTTAGTTTTTTTCTTCCAATGAAAAACGCACCTCTCGTTTGCTTTCTGCTTTTTTTTGGGTGGAACAGCAGCTGCGCAGGCTTCTATCAAGCTTGAAAACCCTTCTTTTGAAGTGAAAAAACGCCCCGCTTGGGTGCCTGATGGTTGGAGGGTGTGTGAGGTGGAGGGCGAGACACCGCCTGATTTGCAGCCCGGCTTGTTCGGTTGCAAGCTCGCGCCAGCCGACGGCAAAAGTTATCTGGGCATGGTCACCCGCGACAATTTCACCTTCGAAGCCGTGGCGCAACAATTGTCGTCCCCTTTGGATTCAGGAGTGTGCTACACCTTCTCTGTGCAATTAGCCAGCTCACCAGAGTATCTCTCATACACTCGTCTGACCGCAGAGCCAGCCAATTATAATGGGCCGACCATACTTCGATTGTGGGGTGGCTTCGACTATTGCGACGGGTTGGTGCTGCTGTGCGATTCACCTCCCATTGCCCATCGGGATTGGAAAAAGTATCGGTTTGTCATGCGGCATTTTCAAGCAAAACCGATTACGCACTTGGTATTTCAGGCCTACTACCCTCCCGGTATGAGATGCACACCCTCCCTCGGCAACTTGCTTTTGGACGATGTTTCGGATATCATGCAGACTGATTGCCCCAGTGATTTGAAGGATACTATGTCCAGAGAGCTGGTTCAAAGACTTCCCCCTTTGGAATCAGAGGCCGCGCTGGATGTCGTCTTGATTCGAGAGTTGGCATCGGTTCGGTATAGCGACAGAGTCGAAATCCAATTTGTGTTGACCTGCACGGAGAACCATTTGGGTTTTCCGGTACTTTTCAACCGACATTTGGCTGCTGTGGCGAATGCCATGCTTCAATTTCCTGAAAAGCAACTCGTCATCCATGTCAAAAACGCCAAGTTTAAAACGAGAAACCTGCGAGCCAAATACCTCGAAAATTACTTGCGCCAAGTAGGTCTTGGTGAAAGCCAAGTCCAAGTGTGGCCGGCACAAAAAGAAGAGCAAGAGGGCAAGTGGAAAGTGAGCACCCAATGGCTGAAGGCCACTTGGTGACCTACCCTTCAAAATGCAGCGACAGGGTGAATGCCCTGCTCAACACCCGGTCGAGCACATTGCTCTGCTCCAGCCTGTCATTGAAGATGAGGATGTTGTTCAGCCCTTGTGATATTTTCAACTCTGGGGAAAAGATGAAATAGGGGAAGAAAAACTGGATGCCCGCGCCGTATTCCACCTGAAAATCGGAGGGGGCTATCTTTACGATGCCCGCTGCTTGGCGGGTGCGCGAGTCGCTGGCCACGTCGAAGGAGTATTTCACCCCCGCAATGACGAACAGGCGAAAATCATGGTAGGGTGCCGATTTGTAGCGCACATGAAAAGGCATTTCCACCAACACGGATTCGATGGGCCGCTGGAACACCCGGTCGCCGTTGCCCGGCACGGTGTAGCGAATGGTGCGCTCGATAAATGAGAGCGTCGGCAAAAAACGAATGTCGAAATAGTCGCCCAAGCGAAGGTTCGACACGATGCCGAGGTTGAAGCCTGGCCCCGTCACCGATTCGGCGCGGGCGAACGAGTCGTTGAGAATAAAGTTTTTGGATTGGTAAATTCTGAAATCACTCTGGTTGTAGCCCAGCGTGATGCCGAAGTAGTAGTTTTTCCCTTGAAAGTCTTGATAGTTGATGTTGCTGCCCTGTCTGAATTGGGCATTCAATTGCGGCAATTGGCAGCACGCCAAAAGGCACAGGAGCATGAAGCGTTGTGGCAGCGTTGAGCGCACTGCGGCGGCGGCGGCCAAAGGCCGACGGCTCATTTTGTTGCGGAGTAAATAGAGCATATTCCAAGCGTTAAGCGTTTGCATACCGGATGCTGATAACCGAGTTGGGTTAAGATGTTTAAAAAATCGGTGCCTTCGGGAAAAGCCTGCACGCTCTCATAAAGATAGCTGTAAGCCCTCACGTCGCGGCTCGTTAAACGCCCCACAAGGGGCAAAACGTATTTGAAGTAACTATTGTAAAGTTGCTTGAAAGGGAAAACATGGGGTTTTGAAAACTCCAGAATGACTACTCGGCCTCCCGGCCTCAACACGCGAAACATCTCCGAAAGCCCTTTTTCCAGATTTTCAAAATTGCGCACACCGAACGCCACCGTCACCGCGTCGAAAGAGGCATCGGGGAAGCGCAGCTGCTCGCTGTCGCCCGTTTCGAGGGTTATGGTCTGCTCCAATCCCTCTTTCTTGATTTTTTCCCTGCCAAAGTCGAGCATCATGTTGGCGATGTCAATGCCCACTATTTTTTGAGGTTTCAGCATTTTGGCAGCCATGATGGCCACGTCTGCCGTGCCCGTTGCCACGTCCAAAATCTCTTGGGGCCTCGCCGAGCTGAGATATCCGAGGGCTTTTTTGCGCCAACTCACATCAATGCCGAGCGAAAGCACGCGATTGAGCAGGTCGTACTTGGGGGCTATTTTGTCAAACATCCGCTCGACCTCGGCCTTTTTGCCCGCATCGGAGCGGTATGGGGTGACGGGTGCAGGCGTTGTTTCGTCGTTCGTCATGGCGAATATCGTTGAGGGCTGTTAAGGGGGCGTTGGCTCATCGAGGCTGGTTTTTCCTCGTTGCAAATTCAACGCGACTACAGGAGCGGTTTTTTTAATGGCGCAAAAGTAGAATTTAGGGTTGGATAGAATGCTGTATATCCGGTTAACGTTTGAAAAACAAATTATACACCCCAAAACAAACCCGAATCAGGATATTTGCGCCTCAATTAAACAGCGTGTTTTTGCCGGAAATAACCGGAAAAACCTTCAAATTGATTTTTTGGACATGAAACTCAGACTGCTTTTATTGCTGCTCTTGCCCGCTTTCACGCTCTCGGCACAGGCGGACTCAATGGTGATTCAGCCCACCCCAATCAAGAAAAAAGTCGTTCCCTACCCGCATTCCGACCCCATGCCTTTTGCCTCGCTCATCACAGCCGAGCGAGTGCGCCCTCTGGTGGAAACCCTCGCCGGCGCCGAAATGCAGGGTCGCGAGACGGGCGAGGAAGGCCAGCGCAGAGCGGCAGACTTTATCGCCGCGCAATTCAAGGCACTTGGGTTGCCTCCGGTGGCCGACCGCAACACCTATTTCCAGCAAATTTCGCTCATCAACGAAAACTGGAAAGACATCGGCCTCAAAGTGGGCGAAAAGGAGTTCAAAAACCGCACGGATTTCTATGTCTTCCCTTCCTTCAATCCCAGCACGCCCAAGTTGGAACTGAAAGAAGTGGTGTTCGTTGGCTACGGCATCGAAGACCCTAAGCACAATGACTACGGCAACGTGGATGTGAAAGGCAAAGCCGTCATTTTTTACGATGGCGAGCCTATGAGCAGCGACGGCAAATCGCTCATTACGGGCACGCAGTTCCGTTCCGCTTGGTCGCTCGATTGGAAGCGCAAAGTGCAATTGGCGAAGCAAAAAGGCGCGATTATGGCGCTCATTGTGGATACCCAATTCGGCGAGAGCCTTAAAGCCAACCGCCGTCTCATCTCCACTTGGGGATGGAAGCCCACCTCCACTTCCAACGAGCGCGAAGCCAACGAATTTATCAACAACATTTTCATCACGCCTTCGGTGGCTGCCGACATTTTGGGCAAAAAGGCCGACAAAGCCGACGAGGCTATCGCCGCGCTCAAAGGCGGAAAGGATTTCAAGCCCGTGAAGGTGAAAACCAAAATAGAGGCTCGTTTTGAAAAAGAAATCAAAAAACTGAACGGCTCCAACGTGGTTGGTTTCATCGAAGGCACCGACTCCGTGCTGAAGAAACAATACGTCGTCGTCACGGCGCACTACGACCATTTGGGCATGCCCGATAGCTCGGTCATCTATTATGGAGCGGACGACAATGCCTCCGGCACGGCGGGTGTCATCGAAATCGCAAGGGCTTTTGCGGAGGCCAAAAAGGCAGGCGTCGGCCCCAAGCGCAGCGTGATATGTATGTTGGTGAGTGGCGAGGAGAAGGGGCTGCTCGGCTCCAAATTCTATGTGGAATTCCCGTTGTTTCCGCTCAAACAAACGGTAGCCAACGTCAATATTGACATGATTGGCCGCGTGGACAAGGCCCATGAGGGCAACCCCGACTATGTGTATGTCATCGGTTCCGATAGACTCAGCACGACGCTCCACCAGTTGAGCGAGGAGATGAACGAGCGGTTCATCAAACTTGAGCTCGACTACAAGTACAACGACCCCAACGACCCCAATCGCTACTACGAGCGCAGCGACCACTACAACTTCGCAGAGCGCGGCATACCCGCTATTTTTTATTTCAACGGGACGCACGCCGACTATCACAAACCCACCGATACAGCTGACAAAATAAACTACGAGGCGCTCGCCAAACGCGCCCAACTCGCTTTCTGCACGGCTTGGGATATTGCCAATCGCCCCACGGCGCCTTATGTGGACAAGCCGCTCCCCGAGAGAAAAAGGGATTGAGCAGACAGGATTCGAGAAAAAAAAACATCCCCATTCTCAGGAAACCCGAGAATGGGGATGTTTTTTTTTGAGCGGTATCAGTTTTTGACCATCTTGGCCACATACACGCCTTTTTCCCCTCTTATTTTTACAAAATAAACACCAGCCGGAAGTGTGGCGGTGGGGATGCGGATGGTGCCTGCCTCTGCGTGTTCAAAGGTTGCGGAAGCCTGCCGGCCATTGACGGCGAACACCTCGACTTGTTGGGCGGTGTCGTCGCCGATGCGGGCAAAAGCGACCTCGCTGGCCGGATTGGGCTGAATCTGGATGGATTGAGGGGCAGGCTCTTGGGTGCCGGTCACCAAAGGGTCGAAGCGTGTGCCGCTGTTGAGCACTTCCTTGGTGGCGGTGTTTTGCACCCAAGCGATGGTGTAGATTTCGTTGGCATTCCAGCTGCCGGAGATGTTGAAGCTGAAGCTGGCGGATACCGATTGGCCCATGGCCGCAGGCGTGAAATCAGCGCCATTGATGTCGGTTGCCATTTTGCGGAACACGTCGTAGTGGACGGTCTCGCCGTTGCCGCCAGCGAAATTCACCACCTTTTCCACGATGGCTACATAGAGTTTGTAGGTGCCAGTGGGGATGTCGCCAAGCGAATGAGCATTCACGGTGACCGTTCTGGCGTTGCCCGAGCCGGACTCGCTTACTTGGAGCCAAAGCGGGCTGGTTTGCCCCAGAAAATTTTGAAGCGTGGCGTTCGAGAGCAGGGGGTTGCTGCTGGGCTGCAAAGCGCCATTCATCGCTATGCTGGGGGTGCCGAAAACACTATAATAGGAGGCGCGGGCGCTGTTTTCAGCAGGATTGGCCTGATACAGGCCGCAGGTGTTGTAAGGGTAAGGCGGGTGGATGGAGATGTGGTGAATATCGTTGGGATATTGATTGATGAGGTTGTAGAAGGCTGGGTTTCTGTTGGCACAATTCGGGCATTTGGTGTTCGTGAAATGCTCGATGAAGACGTACTTCTTGGTGGAAGTCTGAGCGTGAGCGGCCCAAGCGGCCAGCAGCAGGAACAAAAGCAGGTTGTGTTTTTTCATATCGGAATGTTCATTTTTTGGCAAAACTATGCGTTGTGGCAGACAGCGCCTTAAAATTGACCCTGAATGTCGCCAAATGTCGCCCAGCAAACATGATGCGGGTTTCGCGGCAACACCGTAATCTTGCAGCGTTTTTGGTAATACTTCCAACTGTCGAACTCGCCAACTTTCAAACCTTCAAACCTTCGAACTTGCTATGTTCTTGCTTGCAATGCCCGATTTCACATCGGGCGAAGTGTGGGTAGGCCTACTCACGCTCACCTTCCTCGAAATCGTCTTGGGAGTGGACAACATCATTTTCTTGTCCATCATCTCCAACAAGTTGCCCGCCTCTGAGCAGCCCAAAGCCCGCAACATCGGCCTCGTCTTGGCCATGGTGCTGCGCATCGTCCTGCTTTTTGGCATCACTTGGGTCATGTCTTTGAACAAAGTGCTCGTGCCGCTCGATTTTCTCTCGCATTGGGACGAATCGCATCCCGGTGAGCACGCGGGCCTCACTGGCCAAGGGCTGATATTGCTGGTCGGCGGGCTGTTTTTGCTTTGGAAAGCCACCACAGAGATACACCACAAACTCGAATCGCCCCAAAAGGCCGACGACCCTGCCGTGAAAAAAGGCCCAAGCGCCCTCAATCAGGTCATCCTGCAAATTGCGCTCATCAATCTCGTCTTTTCGTTCGATTCCATCCTGACAGCG
The DNA here is from genome assembly GCA_026129545.1 of Saprospiraceae bacterium. Lineage (NCBI taxonomy): Bacteria > Pseudomonadati > Bacteroidota > Saprospiria > Saprospirales > Saprospiraceae > Saprospiraceae bacterium. The sequence goes on along the minus strand of JAHCHX010000003.1, from coordinate 102,038 downwards.
GTAGGCTTGTCCAAAGACTTGGTGGTGATGATTATCGCAGTGGTGGCATCGGTGGTAGTCATGATGATGTTTGCGGGGCCGGTGAGCAAGTTTGTCAACGACCACCCCACCATTCAGATGCTCGGCCTGTCGTTTCTCATACTCATCGGGTTTTCGCTCGTGGCTGAGGCAGCCCACAGCGGCCATTTGCTTGAGGCAGAGATACCCAAGGGCTATCTCTACTTTGCCATCTTTTTCTCTCTTTTTGTGGAAATACTCAATATCCGCTTGCGAAAAACCCAGCAGCCCGTGCAATTGCATGGCCCAGTGGAAACCGCTAAACGAGAGGGGCTTCTAAACGACAAAAAATAATTTATGGACCATATCCAAATCAACCTCACCCGCGACCTTGTTTTCTTCGATGTGGAGACCACCGGCCTCAACGTCGTGCGCGACCGCATCCTGCAAATCGCGTTGGTGAAGTTGCACAAAAACGGCCAGCCGCTCTCCGAACTGAGCATGCTCATCAACCCCGGCATCCCTATTTCCGAAGAAGCCATGGCCGTGCACGGCATCACGCCCAAGGACTTGGCCAACAAGCCCGTCTTTGCCCAAGTGGCCCAAAAAATTTGGGATTTCATCGGCGATGCCGACTTGGCGGGCTACAACTCCAACCGCTTCGACGTGCCGATGCTCATGGAAGAGTTCGCCCGCGTCGGGATGGAATTTGATGTGTCGAAGCGGCGTTTGATTGACGTTCAGCGTATCTTCTACAAAATGGAGCCGCGCACATTGAAAGCCGCCTACCGGTTTTATTGCAGCAAGGAGTTGGAAGATGCCCACGATGCGCTGGCCGACGTGCGCGCCACCATCGATGTCTTCAAAGGCCAAATCAGCGCCTACGAGGGCAAAGACCTGCTCGACGAGGAGGGCAACCTGGTGCCAGCCCCTATCAAAAACGACATTCAGGCGCTGCACGACTTCACCAACGATTTAAACTTTCTCGATGCCACCCAGAAACTCAAGGTTCAGCCCGACGGCACGGTGGTTTTCAATTTTGGAAAATACGTCGGCCAACCAGTGAAAGAGGTTTTGAAAAAAGAGAAAAACTACGCTCACTGGATTTTGGAAAAAGAGTTCTCCTCACAGGTGAAGCAAATTATCAAAAAGATGATGAAGGAAATATGAGGCTAAGAAACCTGCGTAGGTGTGGCATGAACGCTCATGGGAGTTTTACTTTTTATCGTTGTTTTCAAAGCCTTCATGCCACACCTATACTGCACACGCTGCCTTAAATAATCTCTGAGTTGAAACCTATGTCTCGCATCTCATTCGCCGTCATTCTCGTCGCTGTCTTGTTGCTCCCCGCGTGCTTTGAGCCTAAAGAAGGTTGCCTCGACATTGAGGCCACCAACTTCGACGCGGCAGCCGACCGCAACTGCTGCTGCCAGTACCCGCGCCTTCGCCTCGAGACCGTGCAGCGATTCGACACCCTCCAATACCTGCCCGACTCACTTTATCAGAACGACGCGGGGCAAATTTTTCGCATCAAAAGCGTGGTCTTCTACCTGTCGGAGTTTGAATTGTTCCAAGACAACGGGCTTTTCGCCGTGAGCGACACGGTGCAGCTTTTCACCTACGCCCCGACGGGCGGCGACACGCTCAAAGAAACATTCATCAAGGACTTCCTGCTGGTGCGCCGCACCCCGGTGGACAACCCAGTGGGCGAGTTTCAGCCAACGGGCGTTTTTGAGCGCGTAAAAGTTCGCTTGGGGCTTTCGCCCGACGCGCAGCGCGTCGTCCCGCAGTTGGCTCCCGCCGGAAGCCCGCTTCGAATTCAAGGGGATAGCCTGTGGTACGGGCCCTCGGTGGGTTATGTGTTCCTCCAAGCCGTCGTCGCCAGAGACTCCATGCTTGCCACCAAGCCTGACACGCTTGCTTTCACACAGGCAGATTTGGGCAATTTTTTCATTGAAAACACCGGCAATTTCGTGCATGAGTCGGGCGGTTTCGACTTCCGGCTCAAACTCGGCGTTGACTACAAAAAAATGTTCGCCGGCATAAATTGGACAAGCGGCGACATTCCATCATGGAAAAGTCAAATTGTCGCCAACTTGCCGAATGTGTTTAGCGTTTCTCAATGATAATTCAGAGATTTGCACACATTCCTCCCGCTCAAGCACAACACTGACTATGAAAAATCACATCGTAGCCCTGCTCGCTTTGTTGGCCTTTACTTTTATGGTCGCTTGCGAGGACAGCAAAGGCCCGTCCGTTCAGCCCAACAATTTCACCCTCACTTTCCGAGCCACTTACGATGGCCAACCCTTGGAAAAATACAAGAACTATCCCTACGGCGATAAGGTGGTCACGTTCGACCGATTCAACACTTATCTGTCTGACATCACACTGTTGAGCGGTGCCGTGGAAACAAAACTCTCCGATATCGAGTGGGTGGATTTCACGCCAGACGATGCCACCAACAACGATGCCGTGGAGGTTTCTTTCAAATACACGGTGCCGGATGGCGACTACACGGGCATCAAAATCGGCTACGGGGTCAAGGCCAATTTGAACGCAAAAAGACCCTCCGATTTCCCGCCCAGCCACCCCCTCTACATCGAGTCGGAATACTGGCTTGGATGGAAGAGCTACATCTTCACAAAAGTGCAAGGCCGCGTGGACTTGGATGCCAACGACACTACCGAGACGGTGATTTTTTATCACTGTGGCTCCGACCCCGTTTACAACATGGCCACCATGAGCGCCCCCATTGACGTGAGGGGCACCAGCTCGCTCGTCGTAGAGTTTGATTTGAAAAAACTGTTCACCTTCGATGGTGCGCTGCTCGACCTCGAAGTGCCAAGCAATCGGACTACCTCGCACGATGCGTCCAACATCGCCTTGGCCCAAAAACTGATGATGAATTTCAAAAACGCGACTTCAATGAAATGACAACAGCCTCCCGAGGCCAACAGAAAAAACCTATTCGGATGAGACAAATCACATACAACAAAGGAGTGAGACCATTGGCAGTGGTGGCAGTAGCCATCGCTGTATGCCTGTTGCCGCAATGCAAAAAAGACCCGCCGCCGGGGCCAGCCTCCGAGTGCGACCTCACCAACATACCTTATAGCCCCACTCCCTACACCATCAAAAAGCCGGAACATTTCCCGCAAGTGCCCGTCCCATCCGACAACCCAATGACGCTGGAAGGCGTGCAGCTGGGGCGGCGACTTTTTTACGACCCCATTCTTTCGGGCGATAGCACCATGTCATGCGCAACGTGCCATTTCCCGCAAGGAAGCTTCACGGACAATCAGGCCGTTTCTTTGGGCATAGACGGCACACCCGGCAAGCGCAGCGCCATGAGCCTGCTCAACATCGCGTATGTCAGCACCGCCCTTTTCTGGGATGGACGGGTGAAAACGCTGGAAGAGCAGGCGTTGCTCCCGGTGGAAGACCCCATCGAGATGCACGCCACTTGGCCCGATGTCATCGAACGGCTGAAAGGCCATTCCGAATATCCCGAGCTGTTCCGCAAGGCTTTTGGCATCACTGGCTGCGAAAAAATCACGAAAGAGTTGGCCGCAAAAGCCATTGCCCAATTCGAGCGCATCCTGATAAGTAGCGGCGACTCGAAGTTCGACCGATTTGTGAAAGGCGAGCTCGACTTGGAAGACAACGAGCTGCGCGGCAAACTGATGTTTTTTGACGAAGGTCAGTTCATCGGCCTCCCCGATGCCCAATGTTTTCACTGTCACGGAGGCATCACCCTGACGGGCGGGCAGTTTTTCAACAACGGTCTTGACAGCGTGGGCGACCTCAATGATTTTGTGGACAAAGGACGCGGCGCGGTGACGGGGAACAAACTCGACAATGGAAAATTCCGCACGCCCACGCTGCGCAACATCGCCCTCACCGCCCCCTATATGCACGACGGTCGTTTCAAGACACTGGAAGAGGTGCTGGCGCAGTACAACGACAACGGCTTCGGCGTCATCAATGAAGACCCGTTTGTTCGCACCATCGGTTTCCCTGTCGGCGGTCACTACACTGGTCTCACGCCGCAACAGACCGCCGATGTCATCGCGTTCCTACATACCCTGACCGACACTACTTTCATCAACAACCCCGAAGTGCAGAACCCGTTTCATTGAAGAGTGGGAGCAGGGCAGGGCAAACGCATCAAAATACAACCGACCTCGGAGAGGTCAAATGTTGGTAGAAATGGTGTGTTTTTGTGATAATTACCATGACCTCGGAGAGGTCAAATGTCCATCGTAGAAAACATTCTACTACCAACATTTTACCTCTCCGAGGTTTGTGCCATTCTGATGCGTTCGCCCAGAGGAGGGTATTGGTGGAATTGTCGTTGGCGAAGACGTGCAACGACAGAGAAAAAATTGTATTTTTGCATACAAAGTCTCTCGCATTCACTTTTTCCTAAGCAGGGCGTTCACGTCCCACTATCCTAATTTCTAAATTTTGGCAGAACCATGAGAAAAACAATCCTTTTTCTAAAAGCAATGAGTGTCACGATTCTGTTTTTAGCGTCTGCAGAATCCACCATGTCTCAGTGTTATCTTCAAGAAGATGTTGTTCGGCCTTATGAGGAACATCATGGGGTATTTCATCTCAAGGTTTATATCCATTTTGTGACTTCTCCACAGAATCAATGGATAAATCAGAATGCCGCCGATTCGAGCGCTCAAATCAGCATGAGTCTATTAAACGATGCGTTCAATAAGCATGGGATTTTTTTTGTGGGAGGGTATGATGCCTGCGGTTCTGAAAACGCACATCTGATTGAAACCCAGATAATGGGACTCTACACTATTCGGGATTTAGTATCCGGTGCCGCTAATTCAGACGGCATTGATATCTACATATTTGGCAATACCGGATTTATTTCGGGATGGGCATACGCTATCCCAAATACCTTCTTTGAAATACGGGGCAGTGAAGGAGGTATCCCTGCTAACGAAACTACTGCATTTGTGCATGAAATGGGGCATTTGCTTGGGCTTCTACACACTTTTGAGTCCAATTGCAATGAGTCCTTGCCATGTCCCGGTGGCCAGGCACCGTGTCACTGTACTGGCGATTTCATTTGTGACACACCTGTAACAACTGACAGTTTGATGTGTGGTGTGGATACAATGGCCATGAATTACATGAGCTATGCAGACAGTTGGTCTTGCCGAAACTCTTTTTCAACTGAACAAGTCAAGAGGATGAGAGCATACTTAGCAACTTCCTCAACTCTGGCAAATGTTGTGTTGGAGCCTGTAACCTACCCCAACGTCAATCCCTCAAGCCCTTCGGGCAACATCATAGTTGAGTCCGGCGAATTGGTCATCAGCGCGACCCTTGAAATGCTGCCCGGGGCTACCATCAGGGTCAAACCCGGCGCCACCTTGAGGGTTCAGTCCACTATTACAGGGGCTTGCGGAAAAATGTGGCAGGGCATCATTGTGGAAGGAGACGCCTTCGACCCCATTCAATCCCCGAACAAACAAGGGCGGGTCATCGTCGAAGGTAGCGGAAAAATAGAACACGCCCGCTGCGCCATTGATGTGCAAGACCCCGACGCGCCCGGCGGAGGCACGGGAGGCGGCATCGTGAAAACGTTGACGAGCGCCCGGCTCGAAAACAACCTCATTGGCATTCGCTTCGGCCAATACACCTATCAAAACAGCAGCAGCCTTGTCGCCCCCATTTTTTCCGTGACCAACGATTACCGGGGAGGCTCGGAGCGCCCCACTTTCCTGCAACTCAACGCAATAAAGGGGCTGAGCATACGCTCCGGACGTTTTTGGGACTTGCGCGCCCAATGTCCCGCACCTTCGTTGAGAGCCATCGGGATAGATGCTCGGAACGCCGGGTTCCGCGTGTCCCTGTCCAGTCATTTTGAAAATCTTTACATCGGCATACGCGCCGACAAATTGACGGAGACCAACGGGTCGCTCTCCGTGTCCGGCAGCAACTTCACCGGGTGTTACAAGGATATAGAGCTGCTCTCGTCCGGCAGCTTTTCCGTTTTTGGCAACAACTTCGAGGTCAAAAAGCCCGATGCCTGCCCCTCGCTCCCCATAGAAGTGATAGGGGTGCAGATAAGAGGGGAGACCACCGGCTTCCTGTTTTCGGGCAACGATTTTTACTTTGATGGCGAGGGCTTCCCGACCGAGACACTGGTCGGGACCGACTGCGTGAACCTCAAAGACGGCTTGGGCAACACCATCCTCGACAACAAATACTTCAAAATGACCATCGGCAACCGCGCTTCAGGCAACAACGGCTACGACAGCGACGGCCTGCTTTACCTTTGCAACACCAATAAAAACCACGATGGCTTGGCCGATTTTCGCATTATCGGCAGCATCAGGAGAGTGCAGGGGGACATGGCCCCATCCACTCAACTTATACGCCCCACCGGCAACACGTTCACCGCCGACTACACCGCGCACTGCACCATCGAAAATCTGGGGCCGGAAATAGCGTACTACTTCTATAACGGTGACACGATACAAGACCCCGGCATCCCGGATGGCTCGGGGTTTCCTTGCGTGTTAGGGTTTGAGAGGGAGCCAGTGGGTCAGCCCAACGAGAGCTGCGCCGACCCGGAGCCGCCGTGTTTTCCTTGCCCGGGCACGGAAGTGAGCGAATGGGCAACAAATTTCCACCAAAACCGCCAGCAATGGCTGACCAAAACGGCCGCTTTCCCCTTACTCACCGACTCCGCGCAACGTGCGGCGGCGGTCGACTCCATCAGGCAACTGCGCCTCGCCATGAACCAAGATGGCAGCCGGGTGCTGATGCAATACAGCCTCGACACCCTCAACATCGAAATAGACTCCATCACCCATTGGCTCGGCCTGTTACAAACCCATCAAACCGATGTACGCTTGGCCCGCCATCATTTCTTCACGGGCGATTATGCGGCCTTCGACACGTTGTGGGGGCAGATACCCGTCAAACACGAATTGAGCGGAGATGCTGAAGATGAGTTCGAGCGTTTAGGCGAAGTATATGACACGCTCCGCGCCCACCTTTCCGTGGGCACACAATTGGACAAGCTGCCACATCCGACCCTCGAAACACTAAAAACATGGACAAATAATTGCGACGAGGCGGGCTTTTTGTCGGAAGCAATACTGTGGAGGAATGGCATAGAGTATGGACCGGATTGTTCGGAAGAGGAAGAGCGACCCAGTATTTCAACTTCTGTACCATTGGGTGAGAAAAATGAGTTAACAATATATCCCAACCCGGCCACTAACGTGCTTCATGTAGAATACCCCATGCTTGCGAAGCAGGGAAGATTGCGCATCTTCAACCTTCAGGGGCAGACGGTCAGCGATATTCCGCTGTATGAAAAGTCTTTGCGAATTTCTGTTCAAGTCAGCCATTTTACGCCGGGCATCTACCTTATCGAACTTCATCACGGGCAAGGTCTGCCATTTCGTAAAAAAGTGGTCGTTTCTCAATAGTAAAGTCAACTACTTACCAGGGTGTTGAGCTTCGGCTCAATACCCTTTTCACTTTTTGCTGCCATGAAAATGCTGCTTGTCATGCTCTTAATTGCCGCCTGGCTTCATCCGGTATGCGGACAGAACTCCTTTAACCTAGCTATACCGTTGCAGTATCCTCAGGGAGACATCAGGCACCTGACATTAGATAATGACACCATCGCCGGGATCAGTATCGGGTTCAACAATAATGTCGAATGGAAACAAGGAGTGGTGTTGTCAAAGTTCGACTCATCTGGAAATGTTCTCGCTTCCAATATAGTGCTGGATTCATTGGGCGATGCGCTGGCTGTTGGTAAAGCTTGGGGAGGAATCGTCAAGACCTCCGACGGCGGCTATGCCGCTATCGCAGCGACAGTAGGCAGGAAAAGCGCCTTTTTAATAAAGTTGAACAACAACCTGCAGGTCGAGTTCATCAAGGAATACCCCGACACGGTGAACCTGAGCAACTACGCTTACACGCTAATTGAAGTATCTGGCGGTTATCTTCTATATGGTGCCATCCAGCGGCCAGACTACTATGACGACGGGTTTATCCGATATGTGGACAAGCAGGGTGAAACGATTTGGTTCAAGTACCTATCATATAGTGTTTACAACAACTCAATATTGGATATTAAGCAAGTCAATGACTCTATTTACGTTGCTGGAATCGGGACGGGAGCCAGTATAAACCCGCACACAGGTTTTACATCCTTGTTATATTTTGACCTCGAAGGAAATGAACTCAATTATTGGGCATCGGATATTGAGCCAGAAATTGGCTATGTGCGCAAAATCATTCCGACAAATGACGGAGGGATAATTTTGTTTGGCCTTCATAAGGCTGACTTTGTTAGCGGAACCGCATTGTTCCAGCCAACCCTATCAAAATTAGATTCCAACTTTCAAATCGAGTGGGTCAGCCATTTCGGCCCCATTCGGTCGCTGGTATCTTACATCACGCTGTGGGATTTTGCCCCCACGGCCGATGGCCACTACATCGGCGCGGGCGAGACGCTGGTGAAAGACGGCGACGACCCCACCCGTCGCGTGGGCTGGCTGTACAAGTTCTCTGCCGGTGGCGACAGCCTCTGGGAGCGCAAGGTGAACGCGCCCTTCCTGCCGCTCTACTACACCAACAGCGGCTTTTTCGGCGGCGTGGGCGTGCTATCGAGCGGGAGCATCGTGGCGGGCGGCACCACCAACGAGGGCAACACCGACTACTGCTGGCTGGTGAAGGTGACCAACGACGGGTGCTTGGACACGCTGTGGTGCCAGACGGTGGTCGCCGCGCCGGAGGTGCCGGGCGATATGATGGAGGTAAGGGTTTACCCCAACCCGACAAAAGACATCTTAAACATCGGCTATCCTGTCTCTGGGACGCCAAGGCTGTTGCAGGTATTTGACTTTCATGGACGCTTGGTGCTGGCCATAGACCTCCCTGCACAATCCAGTCAAATGAGCATCTCCACCAGCCAGCTTTCGGAAGGCCTTTACTTCGTGAAACTCTGCGGCGAAAACACGGGGAGCGTCAAATTCATTGTCTCTCGCTAAAGAATTCTCTCATTATTGGGTGTCAGGACGGCCTGAAACCCAATCAATCATTTGCTTCGATATGTTAGGAACTCGGTTTTTGTCCGCTTTTATACTTTTGGTGCTTGCACATAAGGCACTCTGCCAAACAGGGTTCAACGTGGCAATTGATGTTGGGATGCCCACCAATCAATTCAGGGATATGCTCGTAGCTGATGACACCATTATCGGCTATGGTTTGGCATACGAACTGGTCAACAATAGCTGGCAACAAGGTTTGTTGCTCGCAAAATTGGATTCTTCCGGCAAGGTGTGGAAAACTAAATTGATACTTGATTCTTCAGGAGACCATCTGGGTATTGACAAGCACTGGGGCAAAATCGTCAAGACTTCCGACGGGGGCTACGCGATGACAGCCGCACCATTTTACAGCAACAGCGCCGTGCTGATAAAAACAGACAGCGACTTCGAGGTCGAGTTCATCAAGGAATACCCCGACACGGTGAACCTGAGCAACTACGCTTACACGCTAATTGAAGTATCTGGCGGTTATCTTCTATATGGTGCCATCCAGCGGCCTGACTACTACAACGACGGGTTTATCCGATATGTGGACAAGCAGGGTGAAACGATTTGGTTCAAGTACCTATCATATAGTGTTTACAACAACTCAATATTGGATATTAAGCAAGTCAATGACTCTATTTACGTTGCTGGAATCGGGACGGGAGCCAGTATAAACCCGCACACAGGTTTTACATCCTTGTTATATTTTGACCTCGAAGGAAATGAACTCAATTATTGGGCATCGGATATTGAGCCAGAAATTGGCTATGTGCGCAAAATCATTCCGACAAATGACGGAGGGATAATTTTGTTTGGCCTTCATAAGGCTGACTTTGTTAGCGGAACCGCATTGTTCCAGCCAACCCTATCAAAATTAGATTCCAACTTTCAAATCGAGTGGGTCAGCCATTTCGGCCCCATTCGGTCGCTGGTATCTTACATCACGCTGTGGGATTTTGCCCCCACGGCCGATGGCCACTACATCGGCGCGGGCGAGACGCTGGTGAAAGACGGCGACGACCCCACCCGTCGCGTGGGCTGGCTGTACAAGTTCTCTGCCGGTGGCGACAGCCTCTGGGAGCGCAAGGTGAACGCGCCCTTCCTGCCGCTCTACTACACCAACAGCGGCTTTTTCGGCGGCGTGGGCGTGCTATCGAGCGGGAGCATCGTGGCGGGCGGCACCACCAACGAGGGCAACACGAAGTATTGCTGGCTGGTGAAGGTGACCAACGACGGGTGCTTGGACACGCTGTGGTGCCAGACGGTGACGCTTCTTCCACCCCTAATTGATGCGCCGATAAAATTATCTGTCTGGCCTAACCCAGCAACTGATTTCATCTTTATAGATGCCAATGCTCCTTTTGAAGGGGAGTTTATTCTTTATGATTTAGAAAGCAAAATCATTCATAGGCAGTCCTTTGTCAATCAACTCTCTGTGAGTGTTTTCAATATTCCTAGCGGTATCTATTATGGGATAATACAAAATAGCGCAGGTTACTTTGAGCGCAAAAAGATTGTTGTCCTGCATTAAATTATCCCTCCCACCACCAGCGATTCTCGCTTTGTCGGGTTCTGAGGTGTCGTCCCGGAAGCATGGAGGGGCGACATCTCAAAAACAGATCGAGATGTCACCTTTTTTGTTCCTCAAAAGATGACGCCTCTTACAAACCGAGAATAGCTGTCGCGCCACCAAGTTTTCAGCATGGTTGAAAGCGCGATTCGTTCAAAATCGAGGATGTCATCATGGTCATCCGACCAATTTTGGCGAGGCAGGATATAAAATCAATGTGGCCCATTCAGCCGCCTTTTTTATTTTTGGCCTGATTTTTTTCAAAAATCCAGCATCACCAATCCTTCCCGCATCTTATGAGAAAACATTTTACCCTGCTCGCCCTATTCCTCGGACTCTTTGCCGAAGCCCAAATCAGCGACGGAGGCATGCCTTTGGCTTTCTCGCCCGACTATCAATCGCTTTTGTCGCAAAAAACACCCGCGACGGTTGTTTTGCCCGTCTTGGATGTGCAAAAGGCTCGCAAAGAAGATGCTGACACGCCCGGTCAAGAGCGTTTTGCGGCACCGATGACGGCGGATATTTCCATGGAAAAAGACGGCACATGGACCACCCTGCCCAATGGCGCTCGCGTGTGGCAGTGCGAGGTGCAATCGCCCGGCGCGTTGGGGCTGGCCTTGTTGTTCGACCAGTTCCGGTTGCCCGCTGGAGGCCGCTTGTTTGCCTACACGCCCGATGGGAAAACGGTGAAAGGCGCTTACACGGAGCGAAGCTGTGTCCCTTCCGGCAAATTCACCATCGGGCTGCTGCCCGGCGCTACGGTGCGCCTCGAGTATTTTGAGCCAGCAGATGCGAAAGGGCAAACCCAATTGCACCTGCATCGCGTGGACGTGGCTTATGAGCCTGCCGGATTGCTCGATTTTGGGGATGCCCTGCCTTGCAACATAAACGTCAACTGCCCTCAGGGTGCCGGATGGCAAAGTGAAAAAAGGGGCGTGGCACGCATTCTCATGGTATTTTCCAATGGGCTCGGCTGGTGTTCGGGCACGTTGATTGCCAACACCGCCGGCACTGCGGAGCCTTACTTTTTGAGTGCGCACCACTGCCAATTGATTGGCCAAAACCCCAACTTCGATTTTTGGATTTTCGATTTCGACTATGAGGCACCCGGCTGTGCCAACCCGCCTAGCGAGCCTGCCTTCAAATCCGTGTTGGGTTGCGAGCGCATTGCTTTTCGAGCCGAAACAGATTTCATGCTCCTCCGGCTAAGCCCCCTGCCGGGCAATTATGGCCTATGGTTCAATGGTTGGAGCCGCGACACGACGGGGGTCAACCACAGCACGTTCATCCATCATCCGGCGGGCGACATCAAAAAAATATCGGTGGACACGGCGGAAGCAGTCATCCATCCGCAGGCGCTCAACTGGGGCGGCATTTTTGGCATCAGTCCCGCCTACAGCCACTGGAAGGTGGCACCCGATTTTGGCATTTTCCAACAAGGCTCGTCAGGCAGCCCATTGTTTGACCCCAATAAACGCATCATCGGTCAGCTCCACGGCGGCAGCCGCAACCAATTTGACCCCTGTCTCGACAACGTCACCTATTGGGGGCGGTTCGATTTTTCATGGAGCCAAGGTGCCAGCCCACAAACGCGCCTCCGAGACTGGCTCGACACCGGAAACCTCAACCCCTCCACGCTCAATGGCTACCCGCAACCCACACCACCCACTTTTTCCATTTCCGGCACCGTGCAAACGCATTGGGGGCTGCCCATGCCCGGTGTGAAGGTCACCATCACGGGAGGGGGCAACGCAACGATTCTGACGGATGATTCGGGGCATTACCAGTTTGACGATATGCCGCTCGGAAACAGTTATGTCATCAAGCCATCGTACGACACCAGCGACTTGAACGGCGTGAGCACCTTTGATTTGTTGCTTATTTCGAGGCATATCTTGGGACTTGAGCCATTCGATTCGCCGTGGAAGACCATCGCCGCCGATGCCAACAAAAGCAACTCGGTGACCACCTTCGATGTGGTCGAGATTCGCAAGCTCATTCTCGGCATTTACCAAAAACTGCCCAACCTCCCCGCGTGGCGCTTCTTCCCGGCCACCGCCACTTTTTCCGACCCCGCCATGCCATTCTCTGGAAACCTCCCGCCGGAGAGCATCACGATTCCGAACCTTCAAGGCGATTTCCCAAACGTCAATTTTAAAGGGCTAAAAGTGGGGGATGTGAACAACTCGGCCTTGCCGGGCCAATAGAAGTTTTGGGAACAGGCAAGGAGCCGAGGGGGAATTGACAGGAATTGCCCAATTTTGCGGCACCCTTGTTTGAAGACCAACCCTTATCAATTTTATCCCTCTTTTGGGGCCAATTCAACAGCCACCATGTTTCAACACACAGCCAAAGAGCGTTTCCTCCGCTACGTCACCATTGACACTCAGAGCGACCCCAACAGCCCAACCCAGCCCAGCACGGAAAAACAAAAAAACCTGTCTCGCTTGCTCGTCCAAGAATTGAAAGCCATGGGCGTCGCCGACGCCGAATTGGACGAGCATGGCTACGTTTATGCCACCATCCCCGCCAATACCGACAAAAAAGTGCCGGTCATTTGTTTTTGCGCCCATGTGGATACTTCGCCCGATTGTTCGGGAGAAGGCGTGAAACCCATCGTTCACGCCAACTACAAAGGACAAGACCTTGTGCTGCCCGACGACCCCTCCGTAGTCATTCGCAAGGCAGAGCACGAAGATTTGCAACACCAAATAGGCCACGACATCATCACGGCCAGCGGCACCACGCTCTTGGGCGCCGACAACAAGGCCGGCGTGGCTGCCATCATGGATGCCGCGTACATCCTGCTGAACAACAAACAATTGAGACACGGAAAAATCCGCATCCTCTTCACACCCGACGAGGAAATCGGACGCGGCGTGGACAAGGTCAATCTGAAAAAACTCGGCGCCAAATATGGCTATACCATTGACGGAGAAACCGCTGGCAGCATCGAAGACGAAACCTTCAGCGCTGATGCCGCCACCGTCACAGTGCATGGCGTGTCGGCGCACCCCGGTTTCGCAAAAGGCAAAATGGAGAATGCCCTGAAAATCGCCGCCCGCATCGCTGCCAAACTCCCCGACAAACTAAGCCCCGAACACACCGAAGGGCGGCAGGGGTTTATCCATCCGATGCACTTTGAGGGCAATCTGGAAAAAGCGACCATCAAACTCATAATACGCGACTTCACGGAAAGCGGCCTGAAGCGCCACGCCAAAACCCTTCAAAAAATCGTGGATGGCGTGATGAAAAACTTCCCCAACTCACACGCCGAAGTCAAAGTCTCCGAACAATACCGCAACATGGGCAAAGTGCTGCGCCGACACCCACAGGTGGTCGCCTATGCGCTCGAAGCACTTCAACGTGCGGGGTTCAAAACCCCGCTCAAGCGTGCCATACGAGGCGGCACCGACGGCTCCCGGCTTTCTTTCATGGGCTTGCCATGCCCCAACATCTTCGCGGGCGAGCACGCATTTCACTCCAAACAAGAATGGGTGTCGGTGCAAGACATGGAAAAGGCAGCCGAAACGATGGTGCACTTGGCACAGGTGTGGGAAGAGCGGAGCTGAGAAAACATCGGCTATAAGAGGGATTGTGGTGATACACAAAAATGACCATCCCAGCGGGCGAGGGCATTAGTCGCCACAGTCCGTCACAGTCAGGTTTTTTTAATGGCGGCTCCATGTTTTTTCACGGCTCATTTGCGTACTTTCGCAGTCTCATTTCTTCACAAAACAAACTGTCACCATCATGGAAGATTTTTGGAAAAACCTATCCGAAAAGGCCAAGGCAACATTGGAAAAAGCAGGTGTCGCCTATGAAGACCTGAAAGGCACCGCTGCCGAAAAATTTGCAGAACTCAGCGAGAAAGCCGAAAAACTCGCCGCCGAAGGCAAGGCCGAAGCCGCCGAGGCCGCTGCCGAACTGAAAGTCATGCGCGAAAAAATGGCCGCCCACGAAGGTGGCGCATTGGGCTTCATCTCGGACAAGGCAAAAGCTGTCTATGGCGAGGCCAAGGAAGAACTGGCCGAAGCCTCCGAAAAAGGCCGCGACTTTTGGGAAAAAGCAAAGGACTATGTGGCCGACAAAGCCGACGAGACTCGCCAGTTTCTGACCGGCAAGGACAAACCCGAAGGAGACGACGAAAGCAAAACGGCTTGAATTTGATTTCCGAACAACGATTACATGATTTCCGATTCCGAATGTTCCAAACGAAACATCAACAATCGGAAATCATGTAGTCGGATTTCAAAAATCAAAACCTTCATTTTCATCGAACTATCGTCACGTCACCGTCCAGCTGCCTTATCGTGCCGTCGGCGAGTTCCAGCCACATCATCCAAGTATAGACCCCCGGCGTGACGACTTTTCCGTTGCGTCGCCCGTCCCAAGCGCGAGAGTTGTCGTTGGGAGTCACATCGTGCACCTCGTACATCAACCCGCCCCATCGGTCAAACACTCGCATCAATCGCACCCGCGTCGCCGCTGGCCCAAAACTCATCTCAAAGCGACTATTCTGGTCGCTGGCCGAAAGCGGCGAGAAAACATTGGGAACGTACACATCCACCACATAGTTGAGGATGATTTGCAACTGCTCAAAAGCAGTGCAGCCGTTTTTGTCTGTCACCGTGAGGCTGTAAAGCACATTGGAAAGCGGCTTCGACACAGGATCGGGGCAGTTGTGACAGCTCAAATAAAACGAATCCGCCCAATGGTAAGCAAGCGGCTCCAAGCCTGATGCAAACACCTTGATTTCCAAGGAGTCGCCCAATTGCACTTCCGCTTCTTTTGTGGACAGGCTCAGCAACAACGGTGGCGGCGAGGGCACGATAATAGGCAAGGTGTCCACGCATCCGTAGATGTCTTGGGCAAACAACGTGTATTTGCCCGCCAGCAGCTTTTCGTAAAGTTTGTTTTGGGAAAACACTTCGTCGTCGAGGCTGAAAACCAAGCTACTATCGGGCGTTTCCAGTGCGATGGCCCCGTCGGGCAAGTTGTAGCAAGTGGCTGAATCCGCTTTCGCCGAAAACACGATGGGAGGATGGGCTTCCACTATCGTGCTGGCCGTCTCGGTGCAGTCATTTTTGTCGGTCACGGTCACGGTGTAATTGCCCGCAGGCACATTGTCTATCTTCGGCTGGCTACTTGCGAAATTCCAAGCGTACTTGAAAGGAGGGGCGTTGCCGTTGGCCGTCACCGACAGCGCCCCCGTTGCCTCTCCAAAACAACTCGGACTTCCGTCAATTTCCAGTACAATGGGAGCCAGCACGGTCAGGTTGACCGTGTGCGTGGAGTCGCACCCGTTTTTCGCCAAAAATGTTCTTTTGTAAATACCGCTCTCCGTGACCGGGGCACCGAATACAGGATACGACTCGCCGGAACATATCGTCGGACTCTCCACCGTGGCGAACGTGTCCTTTGGCGCCACCGTCACCATGACCGTAGAGTCGCAACCCGTCTCCGCGTTCAGATGGAAGGTGATTCCCGCGCCGGGTGGCAGGTTGGCGCCATTCATAGACAGCAAAGAGCCGAGGCAAACGGAGGTGTCCACCGTGATTTGGTAAGTGCCGAGCGTGGTGCCGATTACGTTCACATGAACCGTCGAGTCGCAGCCGTGCACCGTTTGCAGGAAAAACGTGCGCTTGGAGTCGGGGGGCAATACTTGTCCGTTCCAAACCAACGTCCTGCCGTAGCAGATGGTCGTGTCAATTTTATAGTTGAAAGTGTCGTGGACGGTGATGTACACCGAGTCGCGGTTCACGCAGCCATTCAGAAAACCCGCCGCCAGCACCACCAAGCCCGAAGTCGAAGGTGCCACCGTGACCGCAGGGCAGGTAGTGCAGCTCAGCCCATTTCCCGTCCATTGATAAAAATCAAAACCGCTTTCGGCCAACGACACCGTTTCGCCCTGACAAATGGACGGGTCGGGGCCGAGGCTCACCACGGTGCTGCTGTCAATGGTCACCACGATAACATCCGTCTGTGTGAAGCCGCACACATCGGTCGCCGTCACCGAATAGGTGCCGGGCGTGTTCACGGAGAGGGTGGGAGTGGTCGCGCCTGACGACCATTGCCAAGTGGCAAGGTCGCTTCCGGCAGCGTTCAGAAGCAAGGAAGTATTGTCGCAAATAGCGGTGTCCTGACCGAGTTGGACAATGTCGGGCTGGTATTTGACAAAAAACGAGGCGATGTTGTTGGCGAATTTGCACTCGCCAATCGCGGTGACGGGGAAGTCCTGTGCGAGATTGTAGGGCGTGGGCAAGGAGTTGTCGTCGTTCAACACGATGAAAACCGAGTCGTTGGCCACGCGCGGAATGTTGAACGTGTAAACGCGACAGCTGTCCGGCTGCAAGTCGAAGCCGAGCGGGCGCGCACCCAACCACTGCGCGGAGGTTGTTTGGGGATTGCCTCGATAAACCGACACGGGTGTTTGAGGAGGCAATATATTGTCGCCCTCATTGCAGAGGTTTACTGTTATTTGCAGAGAATCCAGCACGCAGACCACATTTTGCAAAGCCAACACCCCGTCGGGCGAAGGGAAGGAAGGGTTGAAATACTGGTTGAGAAAGGAGTTCATGCGCACGCCATCGCCGATGATATGCGGGTTCTGCTGGTAGCGCGGCACACTGAGGTCGTCGTTGATGTTTGTGTTGAAATAAGCGTGTTGGTTCCACACGCGGCGAGAGGCAATGCCGGGCGCGCCCACCGCTTTGTATGAAATCACTTTGCCGTTTCCTGTTGAGTTATAGTCGGGGGTGCCGCACTGCACGATGATTTCCGTCTGTCCGTCGCCGTCCACATCGAGTACCAATGGATTTTCGATGTGAGTGGCGCTGCGGCAATTGTCCTCCCAACTCACCTGCCCCGTTGCGCCATCCAGCACTTGCAACCTGAATTCCCCGCGATAAATCACGTCGGCGGAGCCATCGCCGCAAAAGTCGAACACGCTGGAGCAGGTGATGGAAGAAGCGTCGTACACATCGTTTATCCACAGGGGAGTGAAGTCGTTGCGCAGCGCGTAGAGGTAAGGATGGCTCACAAAACTGATTTCCAGACTTCCGTCGCCAGTCAAATCCGCCACATTCACCCGCGAGGCACCTTCTTGCCAGTTGTTCAGCAATTGGTATTGTCGCAAAATGGTGCTGGTTTGAATGTCCCAGCAATACACCGTGTTGAAATTGTTGCTCCCGTTGCGGCCTTGCACAATGGCATCGAGGTCGCCGTCGCCATCAAAATCCACGACGCTGGTGAAGCCATCGGTAAACGGCGCGGGTGCCGTGACGACGGGCGTGACGGCACCAGTCACTAAGTTCACGGAAAGGACTTGATTGCCAGCCACAATCTCAAGCCCAGCGCAATCAGGGCAAAAATTGTCGGGCAACACGTCCATGGCCACAGGGGAGGCGAAGGAAAAACCTACCGCCACACGAGCGGGGTGCTCACCAGCCGACACGTTGGGGCCGCCTTGTGCCAGCAGCGCGCCCGTCTGGCCGTTGAACACCTGATTGCCAATGTTCACTTCCGGCCAGCCGTCGTGGTCAAAGTCGGCGATGTTTGGCACGGAATAGCGATAGCGACCGTCGTAGCCAACTTGAATGGCGCTGACATACTTCAGCGAGCCGTCGTGATTGTAGCAATAGAGCCGACGGTCGAAACCGACGATGACGATTTCCCCAAAGCCATCTTTGTCGAGGTCGGCGATGGCGGGGGCGGTGCCGCCCGGCCACACGGTGGGGCCTATAATATGCACCTTGGTGGCGCCGGTCGCGCCGTCAATGATGAACAGGTCGGGCGCTTCTACGCGATAGGCCACGACCTCCGGGATGCCGTCGCCGTCCAAATCGCCTGCCACGAGGGTGGAGTAGGTGCCAGTCTCGGCTTCGCTTTCCCATTGCACGCCGAGCGTGATTTGCCCGCATGGCGGGATGTAGTAACAATCGGCGTTGCAAGTGGTGTAGTAAAAATCATCGCATTGACCGGTGCAGGTGCAGTCTTGGTCGTAGCAGTCAATGAGGCCGTCGCCGTCGTCGTCAATGCCGTTGTTGCAAATTTCGACGGGGGCTTGGGCATGCGCAAGGATGGAAAAAAGGGTAAAGAGAGTAAAAAGAAGGTTTCGCCGCAGTAAAAGGTGTTTGAGTAACGACATGGGCAATGGGTTAGATTTCGTCTGGGCGCTGAAACGAGTGCGGGTTTCGTTTCATGCACAGACCAAACCGATTAACGAAAGGTTTGAAAACCTGAGACTACGGCGGGAAAATGGTCGGGAGTGGGGCTTTTGGATTAGGAAGTGGGCGAAAGATGTGGCGGCGAAGGTCGGAATTTTTAGTATTGAAACGCTTACTCCCGCTTCACAAATTTTTTTGTCGTCACGCTGCCCCGAGTATGTACCACCGCCACCCAAATGCCTGCTGGCAGTGAAGCAACTGGCAGTTCGACGCGATGTTGTTTGTGGGCTGTCAACGACAACATCTGCTCGCCCGCGAGGCTCCGAATGTCAACCCGCTCTATCGGGGCTCCCGATGATTCGACAGTGAGCAAATCGCGGACGGGGTTGGGTGAAATGGTGAGCGATGGGGCTGCCGATGCCGATGTTTTTGTGGAAACCACCACCACGGAGTCGGTGATGATTTTGCCTAAGGTTATCACCTGTTCAAGGTTGTTCAAAATCAGCACATTGGAGATTCGCAGGGAAAAAGTGTCGGGCGTGTCGTCGCGGATAATCATCGCGTCAATCACAAAACTGACGGTCATAAGCGTGTCGGTTGCGATAAAAACATTCTCCCCACGACCCGCTGCCGCAAACCCCATGCGCCCTGCGGCGGGAAGCAGCTCATTGGTCAGCACTTCGGTGTGCCTTGCCACCACATACATCCTACTGTTGGGAAACGTGTCAGGGAATACTTGGGTAAGAGAATCAATGATGGTGTTGGTGTAGTAGTATTCCACGTCGAAGGCGATGCCCAGAGCGCCCAGCGGGGCGGGCGCCTGAAATGGATATTGCAGCTGAATGTAAGCCTCCAATTGCCCCGTGACATCCACAATGTCTTTGTTGAACGTGACCAAGAGGTTTGGAGGCGGGCAGCTGAAACAGGTATCAATTAACTTGGGCTGATAGGGGCTTGGCGGAGGAAAGGAGTTGTTTTGAGTGCTGTCGTAATTGAGGGCGATGGCGAAGATGTCCAAAGAATTGATGGTGTCCATGCCGTTGCAGTCCACGAACGCGAGGTTGATGCCGCTGACTGGCAGAAAAGCGTCCCACGGTTCTTCCACGATTTGGGGTACCCAGAGGATTGTGGCGGGCTGGCGCGGCGGTCCCGTCTGATTGTACGCGATTCCGATGGGCAAGAGGTCGTAATGATTCGCTGCCCCGTCATTGTTGGTGTCGCCGGGATACATGATGAAGGGCTGCGCCGTTGCTGACGCAGAAAAAAGAGAGAAAAGCAGAAAACAGGCTGATAGGCGCATGACAAAGCATTTGGTTGGAAAATGACTTAAAAAGTGGAACTTTCGGGCGAGGATTCTGGAAGATGACCGACAGCAAAATCATAGAACTTTTCCGTGCGATGACTCCGCGACAACTGTCGAGGCTGGGGGATTTCTTGCGGTCGCCTTATTTCAACAAAAATACTGACTGTGTGCTGCTCTACGATTATTTACAAAAGTACGCGCCAGACTTTTCACACCCTAATATCGCGCGGCAAATCGTGGTGCAAAAACTGCCCACAGAAAAACCGCTGGACGACAGAAACTTGGCGCATCTTTCTAGCCGACTGCTCGCACTCGTTGAGAAGTTTCTTGTGGCGGAAGACCTGTATGCCGACGAGGGCAAGCAACGACTTGCTTTGCTTCAAGAATATCAGGCACGCAACTTGCCCAAGCATTACAAGTCAGTCCAATCGGATATCGAAAAACAGCTGGAGGCAGCCGTCGTGCGAGATGCCGACTACTATCAAAAGTCGCTTGTGGTCAAGCGGCTTTTTTATGAACACGGCGACCGCAACCAACGCGGGTTCGACGAGCGCCTTCAGGCAGCGGCGGATGCTTTGGATACTTATTTTGTGGCCGAAAAGCTGCGATTTGTATGCGAAATGCTCAACTACGAAACCTTGCTGAACATCCGCTACGAAACAAACTATTGGGAGGAAGTGCTCCAATGGTCGGCGGCTACCAAATACGAGAAGGTCACGACCATACAGGTATATCGCCGATTGCTGCTACTTCTTACCGAACCCGACGACACCGCCCATTTTAAGGTGGCCAAGTCGTTGGTAGTTGCCTCCGGACAAAGTTTTCACCGCGACGAACTCAGACAGTTATACACGCATCTGCTCAATTATTGCGCCTTGCGCATCAATCGCCACAACGACCAGCATTTTCTAAACGAGCATTTGGAAATCAACAAATTGATGCTGAGCAACGGGCTTATTTTTGACAACGACCTTCTTCCTCCATGGAAATACACCAATCTCGTCACTGTCGGCCTCAAAACTGGCCAAGTTGAGTGGACACGCCAATTCATCCACGAATATCAAAAGCGATTGCCGGAAGAATATCGGGACAACACCTTTCGCTACAACCTCGCACAGCACCACTATTACCTGAAAAATTACGACGAGGCACAACGAGCCTTGCTCCAAGTTGAATTCACGGACGTGTTGCTCAACGTGTCTGCCCGCAGCCTGCTCATCAAAATTTATTGCGAAACGGAGCAGACGGAATTGCTGCTCTCTTATTTGGAAGCCACGCGGATTTTCTTGTTGCGCAATCCGCTATTGGATGCGCACATCAAGCGGCAGATGCAAAAATTTGTCGAGTTCACCACCAAATTTGCCAAGATAGCCCCTCACGACAAAATGCGCTATCAAACCCTTGCGCAGCTGTTGCCACCCGCCCAAGAAATTCTCCACCGCGACTGGCTGGCCGGGCAATTCCAAAAAAAGCTGAGTGGCCGTTGAGGCAAGGTTGTCCAACCGGGAATGATTTTTTATACTTTTGTCGCGTATTTCTCGCCCACAACATGTCGAACCTTCCCTCACCCGATAGAAACGGGACACGCGCGCTCCTGCTCGATGTAGCTGAACGACTGTTTGCCGAAAATGGTTTCGAGGCAGTGTCCGTGCGCCAATTGGCAGCAGCAGTCGGTGCCAATGTCGCCATGGTCAATTACCATTTTGGCACGAAACAACAACTGCTGGAAGAAATCATCACGACCCGACTTCCCGAAACCCGCGAGCGTCTCGAGACCTTATCGCGCTCCCCGCTCAGCCCGTGGGAAAAGCTGTCGCTGACAGTGGATATGTACGCGGAAAGGTTTTTTCAGGGGCGCGATTTTCACCGGCTCATCATGCGCGAAATGTCGCTGCGCCAGCGCCCCGCGCTGGTGAAAATCATCACCGACCATCTGGCGCACAATCTTGCGCTGGTGCGCGGCTTCATTCTCGATGGTCAACAGAATGGGATGTTTCGGCCAATAGATGCGGAGCTAACGGTGGCCACCGTATTCGGCTCTTTTTCGTCGCTCATCAGTCATTGTAGCCTGATGTGCGCCATCTTGGAAGAAGATTGCGAGGAAGATATTTATTCGGAAAAAAGCCAAATCCGCTTCAAGGCACACCTCAAGGGGATGCTTCAGGCGCATTTGATGGGCACTGAAGCATCATCAATTTTGAGAGGATGAGTTCTGTTGCTTTTGTATCTCCATTACCTGTTCCACTTCCAATTGCAACACGCGAGCGATGAACTCGGGAGCCATCCCTTCGCGTAGCATATTTGCTGCGGCGAGTCGTAAAGCCTCGGCACGCCCCTCGGCACGCCCCTCGGCACGCCCCTCGGCACGCCCCTCTACCATGGCTTCTTTTCTGAGTTTGCGCGCTTCGGCGCGGCGGGCCTTCAAAACCAATTCGTAAGTGCTCATCGTTTTTTCGATTTTGAAAACTTTGTCTAATTCTGCCTCAAAAGTAGCCTGAAATTTTGATTCTCCAAAATGTACATACTCATCAATGAAATGCAAAACATTCAACACTCGCTGTCGGGAGAGTCCTCTTTTTAGCAAATTGCGCATCAATTTTTTCTTGATTTCCAGCAATCCCTCGTCATCGAGCTTATTGGGGCGCAAACTGTAAAAAGCGGTTTCCATGACAATAGAGAATGGGTTGTCAGGTTCGGGAAAGCTGGATGGGTGGTGGTCAAGCAGTTTGTAAGCCCGAAACCGATAAATCAATTCGTTGTCCCAAGTTCTCTCTATGTAGGCGCTAGGTCGAAACGAGGGGCTTTCATCGGTCAAGATGGCCAAGGCCACCACATCCGTTCCGTATTTCTCTTTGATGCGCACCCGGTAGTCATACATCCTTCTCGCAAAAGACATTTCGGGATAGCCTTGCACCTCTATGTGAATCAACATCCAGCGTTCGCTCCCATCCAATAGCCAGATTTTCACCAGCTTATCGGCCACACGTCCCGGCGCTTCCGATTTTGCCACTATCCGCCGGAGTTCCTTGTCTAAAAACTCTGGCTGGCGACTCCAATCCACCAACTGCGCTTCTTCTGGATAAAAGAAGTAAACACATGGCTCGAACAGGTCTTCGAGGATGCTTTTCCAAAGTTCATCGCGTGGTACCATTCGTCAAAGATAAGGTTCTTTAACGGACAAAACGCTCCAGCACATCTTGTGGCTGCACTCTGTCCAACCGCATACTCCACGAAATCCATCGCCAATAATTACCGCCAAACACCTCGTTGTATTTGTTTTTTAAAAACTTGGAATGAACAACCGGAAAATATATCTCCAGCCCGCCGTTGAGAAACTCCAGCATGAACCCGCCGCTCCACATCCATTGCTCGCTGGACGGGCGGTTCTCCCCCAACAGTGTGGCATCGTCGTAATAGCCAATGTCGAACCACGGTTTCACTGGCAAGCCCAATGGGAGTCGTTTAGGAAAATCGGCCTTCAGGTTGAGCGCGAGAACGAAATTGTTCGATACACCGATGGTGCTGGCGAATGCCGGGCCAAACGCTCCTTTGAAGCCGCCCTCCGTTTGGCTCACCTGCCTGCCGAGAATGCCGCGCTCCCCGCCGCGGGCGAGAAACACATGGTCGAAACGGTAGTCGTTGAACCCCTGCGGATTGAGCGCAAGTGATGCCTGCGCAGGGTCGCCCGCCACGATGCCCCTGTCGCGGCGAGCGTTGTGGAGGAAGCCGCCCGCAAACGCCCGCATCGTGATTTTTCTTTTAGGCGAATAAAAAAACTGCTGGCGCCATTCGAGCGCGCTGCGCAAGTATTTGCCCTCGTTGCCAAAGGCATCGCGGCCATTCTGCCACTCCATCGCAGACACGAATCGCCACGGGTTGGGCAACTTTCGCTGCTCAGCCTCATAGCGAGCTTCGTAAATAGTGTATCGGTCAAATTCCTTTCCGACAAAACCACCGATGCTATCGCGCAAGTCGTTTTCGATGCCAATAAACAAGGTCCTTAAATTCAGGAAATGCCTGAACGACACAGAGTTGTCGCGCAATTCGGCACGAACCTGCGGCGCCACGCGGTAGAATTTGGAGTAATAATCGTCGCGCCAGTTGTAGTCAAGGTGGAAGGTCTTGGCGCTCGCGCCCACACTGATTTTCGGAAATAGCCCTCCGGGGAAAAAATGGTAGCGCACGTCAGCCAAACCGACCAATTGCCCGGAGCCAAAGCCATAGCCCGGCGCGAGGTAGTATTGCAGGCGACGTGAGGGCAGGGGTGGGTTGTAAATCACCGCGCCAAGCATCGTCTTGTCGTAGTTGTTCCAGCCCAGCCACGGCAATACGGCGATTGTGCTTCGATAAGGGCTTTGAAATGGAGTCAACCCGCCGAACGCCACTGGCTCGAATCCGGGCAAAAAACCGCTCGTGCGGCGCAGGTTGTTTTTTCGATTCAAATCCAGCGTCGCATATTCGTCGTCAACGACAAAGGCATCGGCCTCCACCGTTGGGAAATTCAGCTCGCCCGGTGATGAGTACCACTTTGTGTGTGCGGGTTTCCCGTTTGACAAGGCTGTGACGGGGAATGGCGCCCGCAAATCGCCTTTGTTCGCGACATACAGCGTCCAATCCCCCGCTGTGCCCCGCTGTATGCTTTTCAAGGCAAAATCCGACTTTTTCTGAGTCTGCATCGCATCGAAGAACCAGTCAGCGTTGAGTTGGTGCTTTTCAAAAACCGCTCTCAAATCCTCTGGGTAAGGATGCCTGAACCGCCACTGCTGATAGTAGTCCCGCATGGCGGCATCGAGGCGTTCGGTGCCCACGGCTTGTTCCAGCCAATGGAGGCAGAGTGCCGTTTTCATGTAAACCTGCAAGCCGTAAGCGATGGGCGCAAAATCATTGGAATGCGAATCGGGAGGAGTGTCCTTGTGTTCGCGGGCGAGCACGAGTTGCGCGCTGTGGAGCGGAGGGCCGGATTTTGCCGGGTCGTACACGAACTTTGGCAATATGTCGTCGGCAAACGAGCCTTCGTAGTAGGTTTTCATGTAGCGGAACTCGTAATAAGAGTTCAGCCCCTCATCCATGAAAGGGTGGTCGCGTTCGTTGGATGCCAAAATGCCGTAAAACCAGTTGTGTCCCACCTCATGGGTGATGACCTCGTCCAGTTGCTTGGCGCTGGAAGAGTTGCCTATGACGGTTATCATCGGGTATTCCATGCCTCCGCCTGCGCTGAGCGCCGAGTGTACGGCTGTCGCTTGCGGCCACGGGTATTCGCCCACTTTTTCGGAGTAAAACTCCACAGCGCGACGCACATAGAACGCGCCTTTTTCCCAAATATCCGATTCCGCATTGGTGAACATGGCCCAGCACTCTACTGTCCTGCCGGAGGCCAATTGCGCCGTGTCTTTCAACACAAAAAATCGCTTGTCGGCAAACCACGCAAAATCGTGCACCCGCTCTGCGACGAAGCGTATCGTTTTTCGGGCACTACTCGAAGGTGGGAAGGGGTCCTTTTTCTTATCCACGCCCTTCGCCAGTTTTTCCCTCGATTCCGCTTCTTTGTTTTTTAAAAAATCAATTTCCGACAGGGTTTGCAAAATGCCCGTCGCGCCAACCACATAGTTTTCCGGCAGGGTGATAGTCACGTCGAACGCGCCAAATTCGGAGTAAAACTCGCCTTGGTCGAGGTAAGGCATGGGGTGCCAGCCTTTGTGGTCGTAAACGGCGGGCTTGGGGTACCATTGGGTCATTTGGTATGAGGTGCCGACGTGACCGAGGCGCGAAAAAGAAGCTGGTATTTTCAAAAAAAACGGCGTGGCGAGTGTGACGCGAGCGCCCGGCAGGAGTGGGGAAGAGAGCTTCAACCGCGCGATATCGGGATGGCGCTCGTCGTATTGCCACTCGATTTTCTGGCCGTTTGCAGTGAAATCGAGATTTTTGAAATAGCCCAATTCCTTGTCTTCGGCAAAATAGAAGCGGGCGCTGCCGTCGCGGAGTTTTTGTTTGCAAAACGCGGTGCGGCGGTTTTTGAACGCATTGCCCCAGAGGTGCATCCAAATTTCCGAAAGGGTGTCGGGTGAGTGGTTGATGTACTCCATTTCGATGTGTCCGTCAAGCGTGTGCGTGGAATCATCGAGCGTGACGACGATGCGATAGTTGACTTCCTGCTGGAAATAGGGTTGGGGCGTTTGGGCAAAATGGATAGCGGGAGCGAGAAACAACAGCAAAAGGCAAGCGGCAAAGGGCAAATTTTTCATGGCTAACAATGTGTGTGCTTGTGGATGCGCAAACATATCATTTCAGCCTTGAAGTTCAAGGCTTCAATCCGTCCACCCACTCGCCCAGGATGGATTCAAACACGCGGGTGTCGAATTGCCCGGGTTCAAACCCCGTTGTTTCGTTTACTTCACGCAGGCCTTTCTCAAGATTAATCTCATCTTGTTTTTGCACCAAAAAAGTTTGTTGGTGGGCAAAGTATGCAGCCAGGTATTCTTGTTCCGTCTGGCCCGGCGTGGGAATGAGCAGGGCTTTTTTGCCCAGTGCCGCCAAATCCATGATGCTGCTGTAGCCGGAGCGGCACACGATGACATCGCTGGCGAGCAGCACCTGATTGAGCTCGTAAGAAGTGAGATAAGAGACGACTTCCACATTGTCCGCGGCGTAATGGTGCTTTTTTGCCTGCGTCTTGCCCTGAATAAAAATAAACTTATGGGGCAACAGCATGGCCTGTTCCAAAAGGCGTTGTTCGAGATAGGTGCGCTGTGGTTCGGGGCCAGAGAGCACCACCGCCACATCGTACTCGGTGCTGCCTTGCCCGGGTTGAAGTCTTGAAAGCGGGCCGATGAATCGGGTATTGGGATGCACGATTGGCTCGCCGTGCGAGAGCTCGCCAGAAAGGTTGGGCGTGGTGGCCACATCGGGCGCCCATACGATATCGAATTGGCGAAGGGCGCGGCGCAACATCCGATTGGCCCCCCACTGCAAAAAACTGTTGGGCACGCGGAGGTGGAGCTGATGGGTCAGGATTATGCTACTCACCTTGGCATTGAAGCAGCCGTAGCGGTTGTCGGATATGATGCCATGAATGTCGTGTTCTTGCACCAATTTTTCCACGGCTCGGTGCTCCGCTCGAATGGCGTAAGTGATGCGCGGGAGCTGCCAAGCGATGTTGCGCACCATGTTGCTGTATTCGTAGCGGATGCGGTAGGAAGGAATCTCGATGACTGACAGATTGGGAAATTCGGCTTCCAACAGGCGCATAGCACCGCCGTCGGAAGCAAGCAGCACTTCAACGCCCATGTACTGAAGCGACTGAATGAGTGGGACGCATCGGGCTGCATGGCCGAGTCCCCAATTGAGCGGTGCGACGAGAATGCGTTTCATCTGCTGAATCTCCTCCGCCCGTTTCGGAAGGTTGAGGCAAGGCGAAAGGGGTCGGGAAGGCGGATTGCCTCGCTCTTCTCAACCCCTTTCATCTCGCTCGACGGCTTGTATCGGACTGGAAGTTAAAATTTCCCTTGGTTGTCAGCGATTTGGCTACTTTCGCCGTCGTAAAAGTAAACACAGTTTCGACTATGAAAAAAATAAATTGGTGGCGTGTGGCTTTCTTTCTACTCATGGTAGGCATGGTTGTGTTGGAAAGCTGCCGGATGTTCAAGCCCAAATGCGATTGCCCACATTTCTAGTCTTTGCGACAAGGTTTTCCCTGTGTGTGGCGGATTGAAGGCTGATCGATGCCGCGTCCGGCGAGTGGCGGACGCGGCATTTGAGTTCCTCCTTGCAAACTCAATTCAGCCTTATTTCATCGTCGTTGCCGTCGTAAAAGCGGTAATCCGTCAGTTGATAGTCCGCATGAGGCATGATGCGAATCCACTTGTTGAACTTGAAGAACCACTGCACTTGGCGGCTTTTCCAAAGGCCTTTTTTCAGGTAAGCCTCCAAATATGGGTGGACCCGCAGGTAAAGCGGGCCTTTTGGGCGTGATTGCATCACGAATTCCAAATCGCGCTCAATGTCGTCAGTAAGTAATATCGTAGCGTTCACCTTGCCAGTGCCCCCGCATGTGGGGCACACCTCGGCGGTATCCACCACCACTTCCGGTCGCGCTCGTTCGCGGGTGATTTGCATCAATCCAAACTTGGAGAGCGGCAGAATGGTGTGTTGAGAGCGGTCTTTTCGCATGAAATCCTCCATCTTCTTGGCAAGCAGCCTCCGATGTTCGAGGTTTTTCATGTCAATGAAGTCAATGACGATAAGCCCCCCGATATCGCGCAGCCGTATCTGCCGTGCGATTTCCTCTGCTGCTTCCAGGTTGACCCCAAAAATGGTCTGCTCCACGTCGGCAGTGGTGATTTTGTGACCGCTGTTCACATCAATGACGTGCATGGCCTCCGTCTTTTCGATGACGAGGTAGGCGCCGCTGTTCATGGTGGCCGTTTTGCCAAACGAAGCCTTTACTTGTTTGGTCACGCCATACGCATCGAAGATGGGTTTGGCCCCGTTGTAGTATTGGGCGATGCCCACTTGGTCGGGGCTGATGTTTTGCAAATAAGCCCTGATGTCGGCATGTAAATCTTTGTCGTTCACCACGATGCGGCTGAACCCGTCGCTGAGCAAGTCGCGCAAGACGCTAGCGGGTTTGTCGAGCTCGCTCAAGAGTTTGGCCGGAGGTGTCACCGCTTTTAGCTGGCGATAGATTTCCTCCCATTGCCCCATGAGTCGGGTGACCTCCTCATGTAGTTCCTGTACCTTCTTGCCTTCGGCAGCGGTGCGGATGATGAGGCCAAAATTCTTGGGCTTGATGCTTTCGGCCAACGTGTGGAGCCGCTTACGCTCCTCGGCACTGCCGATTTTTTTGGAAACGGAAACCGCGTCGGAAAAGGGCGACAGCACCATGTAGCGTCCCGGCAGGGTCAGCTCGCACGAAAGTCTCGGGCCTTTGGTGGAGATAGGCTCTTTCAAAATCTGCACGAGTATGGGCCAACGCTTGTTCAGCACTTGGTCCACCTTGCCAGTTTTTACGATTTCCTCCTCATACTTGAAGTGGTCGAGTTTGTGCGTATTGATGCTGCCGTTCATCACTCCGTTCGTCCACTTCACGAGCGAGCGAAGCTTCGGCCCTAAATCGGTGTAGTGCAGGAAGGCATCCTTGCGGTGGCCAATATCCACGAAGGCAGCGTTCAGCCCCGGCATCATTTTTCTGATTTTGCCGATGAGTATGTCGCCGACGGTGAAGTTGTTGTTGGTTTTTTGATGGTGGAGCTCTACGAGTTTTCCGCCTTCGAGCAAGGCGAGTTCAACGCCTGTTTCGGTCGCGTTGATGATAAGTTCCTTGTCCACAGATTGTGAGCTTGGTTTTGTAACAGGCAGGGGCGGAGGGGGTTGAGCGAGTTGTGGAGGGATGAATGGGTTGAGAGTGCGTGAATATAGTCAACTCGTTCAAACTAAGAAAAAGCCCTTCACCGAGCACCGGGGTCGGTACGGGCGTCAAAAGGAGACCGCGCAGGATGTTTGCGTGAATTGGCATTGCAACAATGGGGTGATTGCGTCTGAATAAAATGTGACTTGGCAAGGAGGGCTGTCTCGTTTTTGTTTGGGTTGACAAAAACGCAGCGTTTCCGTGGCAGGGAAACAAGTTCGGGGTGATGCTTACCAATGAACAATTTCAGAGTGCCAATGTATGGGCTGAATGTAGTCCCGTTGCAGGCAAACAGAAAAAACTTTTCGGCCAGCGTATTGGGGCTTTCCGAAAAGTTTTTTCGATTTCGACGGTTGCGTCTGGCGCTGAGACCCCGGCACGACGGCTCCGACACTTCGGAAAACTCCGCCTGATGCCTGTGGTTCAGTGACTAACGCTTCTTCTTATGGCGATTCTTACGAAGGCGCTTTTTGCGCTTGTGCGTGGCAATTTTGTGACGTTTACGTTTTTTTCCGCAAGGCATACTGCTGCAAGTTATGAGTTAAGAGTTGTGAATTTGTGAGTTAGCGTGCATTGCAAATGCTCGCAAATTCATTTGCTTTTGTCGTGTTGCCCGCTCCCTGATATGCTTTTGCAAGGAGACAGGGTGTGTTGGGGTTGTTTTTATCGAGCGACCATGCTTTCTCCAAACGTTGGATGGCACGGTCCCACTGACCTGTTTTGATAGCCAGACGCCCCAATGCGTTGAACACTGTTGGGTCGTCGGGATGTTTTTCCTCCAATTCGCGCAACATCATCACGGCTTGCATGGGGTTGTTGGGTGGTGGGTTTTCCGCGTACACCAAAGCCAGATTGACCCGATGCTCGGCCTTTGAAGGATTCAGCGAGGCGGCGCTCTCAAAAGCTTTGACAGCATGAGCAGCGCAATAGTCGCGTACGATGGGGTCTTGGGTGCTTACAAGCCCGTTGTAGAAAGTAGCCCCTGCTACCGACCACGACGAATCGGCGTTTTCAATCTCAGCCACTTGCTCGGCAAAGCCTCCCGCCACAGCGAACTGTCCCATTTCATGCCACAACCCGGAAAGCCGTTTCAAAGATGTGGCACGCTCGGTGTCATTGGCAGCATTGCGGAGCATTTGTTCTTGTTCTGCCATTTGCCCAGCTTGTGAAGCGGTGAGCGATGCTTTCGCGTTGGCCAACAGGGTCTCAAAGTCCGTGACCTCTGCTTGGATGGCCCGCGAACGCTCCGCTGTTTTCTGTTTGTCAGTCTTGGTGTCAAAACCAAAATACAAGACAAAAAACAACGCCACTGCGCTTAAAACCGCCAAATACTGCGCTTTATTCATCGGGAGTGTAGAAGAAATTTCTGGTTCGAGGATTTCTGGTTGCGGGTTGAAACAAGCCAGAAAACCTCAGGCCAGAAACCTCCAAACCTGTTTTTAGTCTTTTGGAAGCGAGTGCACTTTCTTTTTCACCTGCTCGGTAAACACCTTTGCTGGCTTGAAAGAGGGGATGTAGTGTTCGGGGATTTCGATGGATTTGCCTTTTTTGATGTGGCGGCCAACTTTTTTGGCGCGTTTCTTAATAACGAAGCTGCCAAAGCCGCGAATGTAAACGTTCTCGCCATTCGTCATAGTGGACTTGATTTCCTTGAAAAGTTCCTCGAGGGTGACGAGGACATCCACTTTGGCAACGCCGGTTTTCTCGGAAATAGCGTTAACAAGGTCAGCCTTTCTCATGTTTTATTTCGTTGATTTTGAATGAATTATGAACGAAAAATGGGCATTTCAAAAAAAGAGACGCAAAGTTCGCATTATTTTCTACCCCCACAAACTTTTCCCCTAAATTTTACGACCTGTATCGCCTTGAAGAACAGATAAGAGCATCTGAACGCAGAAAAAACGGCTTTTTGGGTTTCACGGCGCAAACTCGCTCTTATTCAGCACTTTACAAACATTTTTTTCAAAAAAAATCAGGTGTTGCTCACGCAGGCTCCTTTTTCCTACATTTGCCCCAATCTTATTTGCTCTTGGTGGTTAGCCATTGACCGCTGGCCGCGATTCCCGAACGTGC
Source organism: Saprospiraceae bacterium (assembly GCA_026129545.1). Lineage (NCBI taxonomy): Bacteria > Pseudomonadati > Bacteroidota > Saprospiria > Saprospirales > Saprospiraceae > Saprospiraceae bacterium. The sequence goes on along the minus strand of JAHCHX010000003.1, from coordinate 70,429 downwards.
GGCCAACGACAAAATGCCAATAACCATTTGATTCACACACTCTACAGTATATTACGTATGCTTCTTTCCATGACTGGCTACGGCCGCGCTTCCGGTAGTTTCGGTGATAAAAACATTTCGGTCGAGGTGCGGGCTTTGAACTCCAAAATGACCGACCTGAAAATTCGTTTGCCCGGAGACTTCAAAGAAAAAGAGTTGGAGTTGCGCAAGTTGGTGACAGACCATGCCGAACGCGGTAAGATTGATGTCCTTATTGATGTGCAAAATGCCGATGGTGCCGCGATGGTAAGCCTCAACGAGGCGCTGTTCCGCGGGTATCACCGCGAGCTGAGCCGTATCGCGGGCGAGTTGGGCATAGGGCAGACGGATATGTTGCAGGCGATTTTGCGCATTCCCAATGTCGTGGCGGCTACTGCTGGAGAAGCAGATGAGGAAGAGTGGGCTGCGGTGTGTCAGGTGGTGACGAAGGCGTTGGACAATTTCAAAAAATTTCGCCTTCACGAGGGCAAGGCGTTGGAGGCTGACCTGCGGCTGCGAGTGGTTAACATCTTGAGTTTGCTGGCCGAAATATCGCCTTTTGAAAGGGAGCGATTCGAGCGGATGCGCGAGCGCATTCGCAACAACATGGAGGAGACGCTCGGCAAGGAGAGCCTTGATGCCAACCGCTTTGAACAAGAAATCCTTTATTATCTGGAAAAAATGGACATCACGGAGGAAAAGGTGCGGCTTGAACAGCACTGCAATTATTTCCTTGAGCAGATGGAGCATCCCAAGCAGTCGGTAGGGCGCTCGTTGGGCTTTATTTCTCAAGAAATGGGTCGCGAAATCAACACGCTCGGCGCCAAGGCTTATGACGCGGAAATTCAAAAATTCGTCGTGCAGATGAAAGATGAATTGGAAAAAATAAAAGAGCAGTTGGCGAATGTGCTGTGACCTCGCTGGGATGCCGAATTTTCAAAATGTTAAAGCGAAAATTATTGAAAATAAGGAGAGAGTAGCCTACGTCATACCCCCCGCACAACAAAAACTTCCGCGATGGCCTTCCGCCTGCTCAGGCTAATCTTCCTTTCCTGCTTTTTGCCCAGCCTCGGCATTTCCGACGTGGGTGCACAACCCTCGACCGACCTCCGGCAGGACAAATATTTTTTCCAGAAAAAAAGAACGGAGTTTGATTCGTGGCTGCGCCAAAACGAGCTCGAGCACATTTTCAAGACCGATAGCGTAGCTGTGACCGCCAAAAAAGTGACCTTGTTCTTGCGCCCCACACACGACAGCAAGCTGGTGTGCGACTCTTTGCAATGCGCATGGACGAAACTGGAGCAGGGAAACAGAAAGGTGAACGGCCAGTTTTTCCACGAACGGTTGTTGCACAAATGGGCCTTCCTCGCCGAAATCCACCCAGACCAAGCCGAAGTGGTGGTGCGCTGCCACGACCCCGCCCATTTTTTGGCCAAAATATACAGCCGAGAGGGCAAGGTGCCGGTGGAGCAACGCAGTATTCGCTCGGGGGTGGTGGCAGAGGTGAACACGCCCAACTCGCTACAAGGCGTCAACACGGGCGACAATAAACTGATTTTGCCCGGAAAAAAAGTGAAGGCGGTATGCCTTGCGGCCAGAACCTATCTGGCGGACTACTACAAGCCGAAAGGCACACCCATCCTGTGGAAAGCGAAAGTGGACACCTCTTACACTGCCTACGACGAGTTCGTGTTGGAAGTGACTCACCTGAATTACGAAATTTGCCCCGATGGCTTTTTTGAATACCACCGCATCTACGTCAAGGGCCTGCAAAAAGGCGATGATGTGGAGATTTCTTGGGAGTTTCAGGGAAAATATGGCTCTGGCATCATTTTTCCTCCCCGTAAGAATGACTATAAGGACATGGATTTGCGTTACAAGAACAACCTTGAGGAATACCAAAAGCGACTTTTTAAAAAATTAACGGATTACCTTCGCCAATGACAACCAGCAGCACTCGGACCATGGCACAGCCAATGGCAAAAACGGAAACGACCACTCAAGCCTCCCAATCTGCCCCTCTCTCTCCGCGCACCCGCATCGCTCGGCAGATACTCTTTTATCATTTTCTGCTTATTGCTGTTTCCTGCGTCTTCTACATCCTGCGCGGGTTCGATATTGAGGAATTTACCTCGCTCATGGGCATATTGGCTCCCGTGACGGCGCTCTATGGGGGCGCGGTGTTCCGCTTCATCGGGCGCAGCATCACCGAGCCAACTCAGGTGCCGCAGAATGGCGCACCCATCAGCAGCCTCGTCAAATGGCTTGTGAATGGCCACTTTATCATTGTGCTGACGCTTATCTCATTGAAGGCATTGGCACCCAACATCCTCAACTTCCAGGACATGACCATGTTTCTCACCTTCGTGGAGTCGGCGTTGGGCATCTATATGGGCAACATTATATTGGCACTGTTTGAAGGGAAAGGAGAGAACGGGAAGGCGTGAGGTGCTTCCGCTTTTGAAAGCCAAGCGTTTTTAAAGATACTTTGTTGAGTTTTTTTCGGCTAAAATGTCTTTTAGCTCCTTTAGGTAGGCGTATTGCTCCGGCATGACCCGCTTGAGTGCCTCTTTCACGGCAAAAAAAGCGCCTTTGTCCAAATCGGGGAGCAAGTTTCTGATGTGTTGCTTGGCTTTTTCCTTGGCCACGCGGTAATCCTCGTAAATCAATGCTCGGAGCGACGGTATCTCGTGCCAATCGGCTTCGATGGCAATCGCTTTTCTGGCCTCGCCGTTAGCGCTGGTGATGGGGTCCAGTTCAATACAATTGGCGACGCGCTCCGGTGTGTTTTCTCCGGCGGTCGGTGTTTTCCATTGATTTTCAGTATCCTGCTCGGTGCTAGGATTGACTAAAAAGACTTCGAGTCCTTTTTCGCCGACGCGGTAGATGATGACATCTACTTGTTCGTTCGTTTGCATGGCCGGAGAATTTTTTTGCCCATGGAATGTTTGCCTTTCCAAACAGCGGTTGGGTGCAAATGTTTGCGTTGAGTGTTCTGTTTTTTTGTCGAATTCGGAGGCAAAGGACGCAAAAATCTTTTGCAGTGCAATTCAGAAAGTTGTGGAGGGTCAAATTCGTATGGTCTTCACCTTTTGGTCGGGCTTAGTTTCCTCGTTTTTGGGCACGCCCTGTTTCTTCCTCGATTTGTCCTTTTCCTCCTGCTGACGCAGGCGCTCTTCGGGGAGCAAATCGTCGTCGGCGGGGAAAACGGCACCATCGTCGGTGGGAAAATCATGGATGCCGTAGTCTGGCTTTTCGGGTAGTTTGCCGAAGTTGAAAAACTGGTCGAAAAAGCGCCCAAAGCCCAAAAAGTCATTTTGCAGAGTGCTGTCGTTGCCAAAGGGCGAAAAATGGAAAAACCGATGCGAAAGGCTGCCGCCTTCGAAGGTGGTATCGAACCGAAACTGATAGGTGGTGTCCCATCGGGGCTGGGCAAGGTCGAAGTGTTGGAAAGGGGTGTTGCGCAGTTGTTCCATCATTTGCTGTTGCATCTCGCGCATTTGGCGGTGCAATTCCTCAAATGTGGGGAAATCTTGGGCGAAGGTTGGCACTGCAAAAGCAGCTGAACAAAAGATGGTCAGAATAGCAGAGTGCAATGTTCGCATGGCGCTCTATTTTTTTGATGAACGGAGGTGTTTGTCGAGGCTGCAAAGTTAAAACGCGCCGATTTTGCCAAAAACGAGCACTCAAAGTTTAACACGTTTTTTAAAAATAGCTTTTTTCCCGAAACAGGTTTTCAAATTTTCCTAAGCAGGGCCTGTGCCTCTGCATGATGCGGCGCCCCTGTGGGAATTTGGCGCAGGATGGCCTTGCATGCCTCAGGCTTTTTGTTGCGAAGGTGGGCAAGTGCCAGATACCACCGCGCTTCGCCCGACCATGCGGTCTCTGGCGACACAAGGCTTGATAAGGTGTTTTCCGCCTCGTCGAGTTGGCCCAGTTCGAGCTGACACAAGGCCATAAAAAATCGCGCTTCCAAATCGTCGGGCTTGGTCTGCAAGTGCGTGCTCAAGGTGGCCTGTGCTGCGGCGAAGTCTTTGTTGTTGAACGCTTGTGCGGCATCGGTCAGCGAAGGGGCGGGGGTATCGGCACCGCTTTTTAGGGCAAAAGATGCTTCGGGAAACAAGCGGTAGCGTTGGTAGAGCGTATCGGTGCTGGGTGGCCAAGCCAACCATACAAGCAGCACTGCCGCTGCCGCTGCAGCCGCCATCCACCAGCGCCCCAACGAGACGCTGCGGGCGGAGCGGCCTGTCTGCGATTTGCCGGTAAAATGTTGTTTCCCCACATCTTGCAGGGTCTGGCGGAGAGCAGTCTCGGCACTTGCTCGCGCCCATTGCTGGGCGAGTCGCTCGCGGGCCTCCTTCGTGGCGGCCAGCGCGGCAGCAAGTGCCGGGTCGCTTTGGACATCGGCTTCAAACTCGACGCGCTCGGCATCGGAAAGCACGTTGTCCAGATAATCTTCAATGCGGGGATAAAGGTCTTCCATGTGTGCGACAATGGTTCGTGGTATTAAAAAAGAGTGCTCGGGCACAATGTTCACGAGTGCTTGACGAGCGCGAACTCAGGCGATGCCTGAATCCAGCCCATCAATTGGCTCACACACTCGTGTTTCTTTTTTCGGGCATAGCCATAACTCACTCCCAACTGCGCACTCACCTCCTCCATCGAAATGCCCGACCATGCCAATTGGAGCAGTTGGCGGCAGCCCGCAGCCAATTTTTCAAAAAAAAGGCGAAACAACCGGTCTCGCTCTTCCTCACGCAGCGTGATGTCGGCCAAAGCATCGGCGTGTTCCGTGTCATTAAATCCACTCGACTCGACGATTGTTACCGCAGCCCGCTGTCGGCGCTTGAGTTCGTTGAACCATTTGCCCCGACAAACGAGGTACAGATATGCCTCGAAAGGGCAGGTGAGCGCGAAGCCCGGACGCTGTGCTTGCCGCGTGATGGCGATGAGCGCGTCTTGAAACACGTCGCGGGCATCGTCGGGAGAGCCATTGTTGGCGCACACGAAGCGTTCGATGCGCGTGGCAAAACGGTTGTAGATGTCTGTGATGCCGCGATGGTTGTTGTTGAGCAGAGCATGGATGTAGTGTGAGTCTGGATGCAGGGGAACGCTCATGTGAAAAGGTCAGGATTGGTGTGCGCCAAAGGTAGCAGGGGTGGGGAAAAATTTTTTTGAAAAAAGTGGGGTGGAGGGGGGTAACAGTGCTATGACGACGTGGATGTGGTGATGAAAAGCGCTTTTTCGCAGGCCAAAGCCGAAAAGCCTGGCTGCTTTGGAAAAGTTCGAAGCGGTACACAGAGTAGGCTGTATTTCAACCACCTTAGTTTCAAATCATGGAAAAGAAAAAATCAATTGAATCAACCAAGGCTCCCTTAGAGAAGACCGCTGATTTTGAAGAAGATGTTACCTCGCCAATCATTGAGGCTCAAAATCAAGAAATTGCCGACCTGAAGGAATTGGCACGCACTTTATTGGCTTCCGCCCAAATGATGCACGAGCAGCAGACTCGTCAATCTTCATTGCGAGAAACAATCGAAGATGTGAAGGCGGATGTCAAAGCGGCGGCAAGAGCGATGTTGACACCTGCCGCGAAGGTCGTGAACACCAATACCAACGAGCGCGATTGTTGCGGCGACCAGCCTTGCGGATGTGTGAGCAAAGAATGTTGTTGTTTTGAAATCGTCTTGGCCAAAGTGCGGGCGGCCAAGCCCCAAATTGAACCACCTGATATGGGAGATATTCCAATACCGCCCACGATAAATGCATTGGAGGTTCAGTTGTATGTGACCGCAGGCGACCCCGAAGCAGGCTTTGTGTTTCCCGGCTTGGCAAGCACGCTGGATTTGCGGGCAAACGGCCTGCCCGGAGGCCCCGGCCCTTGGGTAGGGATAGAACGGGTGATTAACCGCGTCTTTGTCAAAAAAGGAACCGCCCTGACGACTCAGGTCAATGTGCAAGTGAGGGAACACGATGAAGGTGTCGAGCGACCAGCTGCCTTTAAGGATGAGATTGGTGAAGCCAGTGGGACAATCACGCTGGATTGCTGCATGGCAAAAATCTATCCTCCTACCCCCATTGATGTTTACCTTGAGCATGGCGGTGAGGGGGGCGGCATGGTCCAACTTGCTTTTTACGCACGACGCGTGTGCTGCTAAATCAATTTTTGTCTCCAATTTTGCCGGGCTGCCTATATCCTTGCAGCCCGGCCTCTTTTTTCTCCTTTCCCAATCGCTTGCCGGAACACGCCACCACTCGCAGCAGACGAATCGCGTCGCCCAAACCCACGAATCCGCTGGCCGCCCTCCGACGGCTGTTCGAACCCACCTTGTTAACATTCAAATTCAGAAAGCACATGAAAAACCAGTCAATCATTCTCGGTGCCTTGTCCCTTTCCTTAGTGGCAGGGCTATTGGCATGGACGGGCTACGACCCCGACAACACTTATCCCCCGACGCTTACCACAAGCGGCACCGGGGCTTCGCGCACCTTTACCGTGACTGCACCCCAGCTGCCAGCCAGTTCGAACCCATCCAGCCCAACCCAACGATACAGGGTTTTCCTATTCACGGGCGATGGCCAATATCGCTTGGACGAAATGTTGGCCGATATGCCCAATCCTTCGTGGGTATATGCGCACAGCTATGCATCCAGCGGCAATTTCACCCCTTTCGTAGAGACGGTAGATGCGTATGATGACAAGCAAAAGCCCCCGAAACAACTCTTGGGCAGCCCAATCAACATAGGCACTGGCACAGGCAATCAATTGCCCAACGTCAATTTGGGAATCTACCCCGTCAACATCATCCCCGTCAGGGCGATGGTGAGCGGCCACTCCATCACCTATATCCTGACCTACGAAAACCCAACCTCAAGCGCGTGTGAAACCATCACCGGCGATGTCGTATTCACCTTCGACAAGGAAAAACTGGAGTACAAAAACCACGAGACCTATCCGGGCAGCGACAATGTGGACGCGACGAATGTCTCCAACGGCACCATCAAAATCAACCTCTCCAACCTCGCACGCGGAACGCAAAAAAATGCGTTCCTGCGATTCAAGACCATCGGGCAACATCAAGCGACGGTCACGCCCCCGACCGCTGCCATGCAGCTGACCAGCACCGATTGCGGCATAAGTACAAGACCATTCGTGCTATCCGGCCACAACGTCGTGGAAAGTTCGCACGACCCAAACCGCAAGACAGCGTTCATCGAAGAGCGCAACGGCCAACAATACCTGATTTATCAAATCACTTTTCAGAACGACGGCCCCGCCCCAGTTAAAAAAGTGACCATCACCGACGAGCTGGATGCTAAACTTAAAAACTGCGTGCTCAACAACAGCAACTTCTCGCACCATCCAGCAGGCACTTTTTCTTTTTCCGTCCAAAACGGCATCATAGAAGCAGTCATCAATAACATCAACCTGCCGGGCACCGGGCAGCTGGGCTATGGGAGCGCTTTCCAAGAACCAGCCACCATCGGTCGCCTGCGCATCGAGATCCCCCTGGGCAATAGCTGCCCAAGCACCCGCCTGCCCTGCGATGCCATCCTCAATCGGGCACAGATTCGCTTTGATTGCAACCCGCCCATCGAAACCAATCTGGCGGTGGTCAATCTAAACTGTGGTGCCACCTTCGCTCCCGATACAACCTGCCAAAACACAGTGCTTTCTGACAGCACTTTCGTCTTGCCAGATGACTCAGGCACCAACATCTCGCTCCCGCTGTTGGATGCCTCCACGCTATCCTTTCTGACCACCAACGGGTTTCATTGCCAATGGTATCCCGAATCAGGACTCATCGGAGCCAACACCGCCAATGCCATCGTCACCGAAAAACGCAACAGAACCTACACATTGGTCGCCTCAAAGGCTTGCCAGCGATATTTCATACACCGAACCATCAAGGTGCCTTGCGCCCTCGCGTTGAGCGAGAGCATCACGCCCGGCACAACATCCGGCACCTACAACGTCGCCTTGACAGCCACTGGCCCCAATGCTCCCTTAGTGTGGCAAGACTGCTCTACGGGCAACACTTGGCAGATGCTCAACCTAATCCCCGGTACCTATTATTTTTCCGTGTACGACCCTGCCACGGGGTGCTATGCCGACAAACTCATCACGCTGTGTGGGCAGGAGCCAAACGTAAGCGACACACCGGGCGATTGCGTGGCCAACCTGCAAGTGTCGGGCGGTAAGCCTCCATACACCTATCAATGGAAATGGAATGGCAGCTCCCAATCATTCAGCGGGCACTCCGTCAGTTTGTACGGGAAAAACAACGTGCAAGTGACCGTGACGGACGCCAACGGCTGCTCCACTGTTTTTTCGCCCGTGATGGGCAACTGCCCATGGTGGGGAGGTGTGCCAGTTTGGGTCATCATCGGCACGGTGGTGGTAGCCGCACTTGGGGTCTATTATTTTCTTTTGAAAAAGTAACTATTTAGACAGCGCCCCGAAACATATCCCGGGGCGCTACTCCTCACGAAACATACCTTGATTCGCTAGGATTTGTTAGATGAACATGATTGATGTTCTTGATTTTTAGCAGATTGCGATTGCAGCCATGCCCAAAACCTAACGGCGCGAAGTATAATATCAAGCATCTCCAACCAATTTTTCGGGACGCTGCCCTGCCTTAATAGACTTGCTCCTGACCGCAATCACCCCTATCCTCACAAAACCTATCCCACGCTACCCCATATTCGAGTGGCCAAGATATGCCACGCGCACGCGCCGCCCCACAAACAGTTCAGGCTTGATTCTTGAAATCACCGTAGTTTTATCCGCACAAATTCCAACCACCTAACTATGCCCATTTTCAACTGGAATGAAATGCTGCAACACCTTCCCGCCGAATGGCGCTCCACGGAAGGTCGCGGCGTGAAAATCGCCTACCTCGACTCCGGTGCCGAACTCCAACACCTCGCGCTGCGGCATCTGGACAAACCCGGCCACAAATTCAACGTGGCCCGCGCCAACTACGCTCCCAACGCACCCATTCCAGTAGGCAACGACGACATCAGCGACCTCAAAAACGAGGGCATCCTGCACGGAACCGCCTGCCTAAGCGTGTTGGCCGCATTGCCCGAAACCGACGACCACGACAACCCCACCGCTGGGCTGAAAGGCATAGCCCCCCAAGCAGAAATCTACATCATCAAAATCGCGGGAACCGACAACACCGTGACCGACAAAAACTTGGTGGACGGCATCCACCTCGCCCTAAAATTGGGTGTGGACATCATCGGCACCAGCGTGCTCACCACACGCTCCGAGACCGTCACCGAAGGCCGGCTGCGCGAAGTGTTCGACATGCTCACCGCCTCCCGGACGGTCTTGGTCACCACCCTGCGCAACACCGACAGCCTCGCAAGACTCAAGCGGCTCGCGTTCCCATCCACAGAGCCGGAAAGCATCGTGGCCGGGACCATCAGCCACCCCATCCTGGCTTCGCGCCCCGCGCCAGCCGACATCGCCGAACTCACTGGTCTTTTGCTGCCCGCCGCCCAAGTCGTTTGCTACACCGGCATCGCCGACACCCCATACTCAAAGCGAGAGTGCTCCTGCAGCTTCGCCACTGCCTGCCTCGCAGGAGTAGCCGCCCTGGCCATCAGCCGTTTAAAAGAAAAAGCAGCCACAGACGAAATACCCTACGAACGACCCGACCGCGCGACGTTGCTGCAACACTTGACCGAAACCGTTGCCCAACCCTTCTCCATCGAGGAAATGCTGGCATTGCCCCTCTGTTTTTACAATCCAAAAACTGCTCTCAACCCATGAAAAAAATCTTGCTGCACCTGATATGTTGGGGCATCTTGTGCCAAAACCTGCTCGGCCAGCCTGTTACTCGGCAAAGTCTGTTGCAACACGCCATAGGGATTCGGGAATTTGCAGTGCCCAACGGCCCCGGTCGCTTCAAACTCAAAGACGACGAGGCCAGCACGGGTGAATATCTGGCGCGGCTATTCGCTGCCACGGGCCTGCCTCCCGAATCCAAGAAAAAAAACCTGCTCGACGCGCTGGACGGCAATCCCTACCTCGCCGACGAATTGGACGGCCCCATCGTCGGCATTTCCAACAATTTGCAAGACTTGGGCAGCCTCACACGCGGTCAGACCTACGCCGCCCCAGCACCCACCGTTAGTGGGTTCAGCCCCACAGCCGTAGCCGACGGGCTGGCAAAATTTCTGGTGGCCCGCACGAAGGAGGAACTTAGCATCGTGTTCTTCCGCGATTTTCAAGATGAAATGCGCCGAAACACCGCGCTCAACACCCTCTTCCCTTCCACAGCGGCAGTGCTCGACTTGATTGGCGAGCGCATTTATCAATACAACCTCTACCTCGAGTCCATGCGCGAAAGTTTCGACAAGGACATGAAGGTATTGCCCCTCAACCTGAAAGCCTACCTGACCAATACACAGTTCATCCGGTCCGAAAAATATCAAATCCTCGCCGAGGATGCCCTCGACCTCTCCCAGCTGTTCCTCGACGGAATGTCGCCCGACTCCATCATCGCCCACCTCGCCATGCAGTCAGCGGTGCAGCAGCCCACACGCCGTGCCAGCGTGCTCGACCCGACCGACCAACAACAACTCACCGACTTGGCAGCTGGGCTGCGAACGCTTCACCTCCTCTCCGAATCGCTGCGCAGCGACGACGACACACAGATTTGGCTGCCCGCCAAAAAAGTCTCCGCTGCGCTGCGCGACGAAGCGGTGCTCAACATTTACCTCGGACTGCTGTGGCATCACGGGCATCGCATCCAGTTCAGCGACGGCGCTTCCGTGCGCGACAAACTGGGCGGCATCGCTCGCAACACCGGCCCCATGCGCGACTGCTTGCGCGATTTTGCGCAACACGCCGAGGATACTCGCATCGGCCTGCGCAACTCCTACCGCCGAGGCCCCGACGACGATATGCGCTACGAACAACAATTTCGCTTTTTCGACCCTTTTTTCAAACTCCTGCAAACGGGGATGCGCTTCAAAACCCAAGTCGCTGGCTACACCGGCGCTTCCACACGCACCGACACCATTTTCCTCAAAAGCCTGCAACACCTCAACGACCTCAACCTCGACATTCGGCGCAAACACTACGCCGCCGCCGTCAACGACTTGCTGTTTGTGTTCGACCAACTGGCTCCCGCTTTCGAGCATCGCGACAAGGTGTTCAAATACGGCCACTTCATAGCGGCAGTGGCCGCTGCCGACAATTCCGACCAGATAGCCGCCGCCATTGAAGCAGTGGCGCTGCCGCCCGGCAGTTCGCGGGTGAAAAAACAAAATCACTTCTCCGTTGCTATCAATGCCTATACAGGAGTGACGGCTGGCAGCGAGCATTTGCAGGGCTTTGGCGGCAAGCCATTTGTGGCGCTGTCCGCGCCATTGGGTTTTTCGGCCAGTTGGGGGCTGGGCCTAGAATCGGGCAAAAAAATAGGGAGCATCACGCTATACGCCCCGCTCATTGACGTGGGCGCCTTGGTCGCCTTCCGCTTCGACGACCCGTTCTCCAACAACCTGCCAGAACTCGAATGGGGCAACCTGCTCTCCCCCGGACTCTACCTCGCCTATGGTTTTTTCAACGAACTGCCCTTCACGTTCGGCATCGGTGCGCAACGCGGCCCCAACCTGCGAAAAGTCAGCACCGGGACGGGCGACATCAATGTCAGCGGGTGGCGCGTCGGTGCCTTTTTCGCCGTGGACATTCCGCTGTTCAACCTGTACGTCAAGCCCCGGCAGCGCCGCAATTAAGGCTGGTTCAGAAAATCATACCTTGATTCGCTAGAATTTGTCAGATGGCCATGACTGCTCCCCTGATTATGAGCAGATTGCGCTTTTAGCCATGCCCAAAACCTGGCAGAGCGAAGTATAAAAACGCTGTGCTCTTCGTGCCTCTGTGTTTTTCCCCTATTGGGGGATGACACAGTTTTATGAACGCTCTCCAACTTCTATCAACCCTCATTTAATACCTCGTCGTGTATGGGTGAAAGGTCATCCAACTGTGCCAAAACTCTTGATAGGCCGTGATTTTTTTCAAATCCCGATTGGCTGGGTCATAGGCTTTGCCAAGCAAATTCCATGATTTTTCCCCGTTGAACAGGGTGTCGTTTTTTAAGGAAAAAATAGCCGTCGCGTCGGGCCGCTCGAAGGCAAAAAAACTTTTATCGTCGTCTGCCAACGCAATGACGACAGGCTGTTCGCCTACTTGGTCGTTGATGACGCGCTCTTGTTTCAATCGGTTCCAGTCGAAGGCCTTGGAAGCCTTGCCCGATTCGATGCCGACAACCCACGATTTTTCCTGCCACGAAAGCGTGTCCGTACGGGTCAACTTTCCTCGTTCCACCCCAAAATCGTAGGTGTCTAAATTGGCGTAATCCTCTGAAAACGTGCTGTCTGCCTGCATCACAAGGCTGTTTGGGTGTAGGACAAACCACTCGCCCAGAGAAGTTTGCGTGGCGTGGATTTCGGGCAGTTGGGTGCCTTTGAGCGGGCCAGCCACCGCCTCGCCCGTCACTTGCCGCCACCAACTTTTTGTCGTCGCATCCTCAAACATGGCGTTGAAATGATCCATCCCGACGAGCCGAAAATCCTCTGGCTCGCCATTCACCTTCGGGGCATACACCCGCCCCGTACGGCAGACGGTACAGTACGTTACCATCACCGGCTCGCCGCCCACCGTGTCGCGCACCTGATGGTGGTAGCCGATATACTGAATCGGATACGCCTTCGCTTGGCCGTTCAGTTCGATGCCGAGCACGAGCTTGTCCAAGCCAACCTTGTTTTCGGTAGCGCCCGCCATGCGCAGCACCGTCGGTTGGTAAAACATCTTTTCCGCCGCCATTTTGAAATTGAAATTGAAAATGACAGCACCGACAGCGACAAGCACGAGGAGGGCAAGCCAGCGTTTCGCCCGAAAAGCCGACAAGAATCCCGCTGCCATCGTCGCTCCGAAAATCGCCCGGAACACCCACCGCCACCCGTGCAGAAAATACGCAGCGTCGAGGCTTCCCATGCGCTGGCTGCCGGGCATGGGCATGATGAAATAGACGTTGGCGACTTCGAACAAGGCTAGCCCCGCCGCGCCGATGTAAAAAAGGGTTTTCCAATTCATGGCAGCAAAGGAAGGAGATGCCGCCGGAGAAAAAGCTTAGAAATTGTTTAGAATTTCTTTGCGCCACGCATTGATACAGAATATATAGACAGCACAATTGGCACGGATAAAACCATTATTTTATGAGCCAAAAGTGTGTTCAAAAATTTTCCACAAAATTACCAACACAAGTTATCCACAATGTTGAGAACAAATTTGATTTTTAAAGACTATTGTAAATCAAATACTTGAACAAGTTATTCACATTTTGTGGAAAATTTACTTTAGGCAAAGCCAAAAAACCCGTACTTTAGCCTCCGCTTGTCCGCATCTGCGACGGGCAAACTTTACTCCGCCTTTTTCGAGCACGTCCCTTCCACTCATGTTGTGTTTTCCCGACAGGCGCTGAACGCGCCCAAAGGAAATGTCTGCAGCCAAAAATTGCCTTTTTTGCAATGACTGGCTCGCTCCGACCACGCCGGATATGGGAGTACCAACCCCTCAAACAACTCAAACAAAGTCCACAAAAAAACAACCCATCTCTTCATCTGATTCAGAACATTCTATGACACAACTTACCAACACCATCGCCACAGAGCCGCTTCTCGCCGAAAACCCCGACCGCTTCGTCATCCTCCCCATCAAATACCCAGAGGTGTGGAAGATGTACAAAACCGCCGAAGCATCCTTCTGGACAGCCGAAGAGATTGACCTTGCCCCCGACCTCAACGATTGGGAAAACAAACTCAACGACGACGAGCGCCACTTCATCAAACACGTCCTCGCCTTCTTCGCAGCCAGCGACGGCATCGTGAACGAAAACCTCGTGCTCAACTTCATGCGCGAGGTGCAAATCCCCGAAGCCCGCTGCTTCTACGGCTTTCAAGTCGCTATCGAGAACATCCACGCCGAGATGTACTCGCTGCTGATTGACACCTACATAAAAGAGCCAAAGGAAAAAGACTTCCTTTTCCACGCACTGCAAAACCTGCCCTGCGTCGCCAAAAAAGGCGAGTGGGCGCTGCGCTGGATTGAGAACTCGCCCACCTTTGCGCACCGGCTCATTGCCTTTGCCGCCGTGGAAGGCATCTTCTTCTCCGGCTCGTTCTGCTCCATTTTTTGGCTCAAAAAACGCGGCCTCATGCCCGGCCTCACATTCTCCAACGAACTCATCAGCCGCGACGAGGGGATGCACTGCGACTTCGCCTGCCTGCTCTACTCGATGCTCGAAAACAAACTCGCTCCCGCCGAGGTGCAGGCCATCATCACCGAAGCCGTCGAGTTCGAGAAAGAATTTGTGACCGACGCACTGCCCGTCTCGCTTATCGGCATGAACGCCGAGATGATGAGCCAGTACATCGAGTTCGTGGCCGACCGCCTGCTCATGTCGCTCGGCTGCGAGAAAGTCTATAAAACCGCCAACCCCTTCCCGTGGATGGACATGATTTCGATTCAAGGCAAAACCAATTTCTTCGAAAAGCGCGTCGGCGACTACCAGAAAGCCGGCGTGATGGCCGCCCGCGAAGAGCAGGTGTTCAGCATGGAAGCGGACTTTTGAGAAAACAAGCACCTCCACATCCCTATTACGCAAAAAAACTACTTTTATCGCTCTATCGAACATTAACCATATTTCTCAACAAACATTTTTCATCATGGGAAAATTTGTGATTTCTCAGCGTGCCAACGGTGACTACCAATTCAACCTGAAAGCTACCAACGGACAAGTCATCCTCACCAGCCAAGGCTACAAAAGCAAAGACACTTGCATGAACGGTGTCGAATCCGTGCGCAAAAACGCGCAGGACGATGCCCGCTTCGAGCGGCTGACCTCCTCGAATGGCAAACCCTATTTCAACCTGAAAGCCACCAACGGCCAAGTCATCGGCACCAGCGAAATGTACGAAAGCACGGCATCGTGCGAAAACGGCATTGATTCGGTGAAGCGCAACGCGCCCGACGCAACGGTGGAAGACACGACAGCTGCCTAACCATCCGCCTCCATGGATTGCCGCCGACTGTTTTTCGGTTGGCGGCAATCACAATGTCCAACTCATCTTGCAAACTTCTTCGATGATGAAAACCACTCGTTTTTTCAGTTTTATCCTTTTTGGAGGCCTATTCGTGTTCACGACAACGACTTGCCAGAAAGAAAATCTCGAAGTTGAGGTGAACATCCTTTTTCAAGATGCCATAACCACCCAAATAGACAATGACAACCGAAGGCTGGACTTCACGGTCGTGGTCACGCAATTGGGAAACACCTTCTACCGCGACTACACGATGACCTTCACAAAAATCAACAACTCGAGCGTCGTGCTGGATTCTTACCACACCACGCTGCCGACAGCACGGGAATTTGTAAAACACTCGATTCAGCCCCTTGAACCAGGCTTTTACATGGCAAACATCACGCTAAAAAAAGAAGGGGTTGAATACGGTTTTGGGAAAGGGATAGAAGTGAAATGAGTTTTTGTCGTTGTTGGCATCCCCGCCAACAACACGCGGCGGAGCGAGATGCCGGACTCTAAGCGACCATACCGTTTACTGCCGCGCTTGGTGAGAACACCAAGTACGACGGGAAAAAATCAATTAACCCCTACCCCCCTCGCTGTCGCGAGGCTCTGCCCCTTGACAAACCATCCAAAGTGCTTTGCCTTAAACACCTCTAAACCAAAACATAAGATTACGTAAAAACAACCATGACCACCTTCTCTGCCATATCCGCCGCACTCGCCGCCAAACGCGACTACTTTTTCAGCAAATACCCGCTGAAAAACATGGCCATTTTCGGCTCGGTCAGCAGGGGCGACAATAGACCCGACAGTGACGTGGACATCATGGTGGAGTTCACTGAGCCGGTGGGCATGGATTTCCTCCGGCTTGCTGACGAATTGGAAACCTTACTTGGCTGCAAGGTAGATTTGGTCACCAGAAGAGGCGTGAAGGACCGCTATTTTAAACATATTGAACCCGACCTGAAATATGTCTAAGAGAAGCAACATAGACTTGTTGAAAGACATACTCTAATCTGTGGAGAAAATTCTGCGCTATACGGCCGGAATGCCCTTCGAAACATTCGCCTCCAATGAACTGGTAAAGGACGCGGTGCTGCGAAATTTTACCATCATCGGAGAAGCCGCCAATAGTCTGGGAGAGGATTTTTACGAACAGTTTTCAGAAGTCGAATGGCGGTTGGTCATCAATTTCAGGCATCGGGTGGTACACCATTATTTCGGAGTTGATGAGCAGGTCGTGTGGGAAATTGTAGAAGAAGACCTTCCGAAATTGGAGAGAAAAATCAACGAAATCATCGCTAAAATCGAAACATAAAAGAGAAACCCACAACCTTACACACCCACCATTATGATGCAAGTAATCAAACGTTCCGGGCGCCGCGAAGAGGTGTCCTTCGACAAAATCACGGCGCGCCTGCGCAAACTCACCTACAACCTCGACACCAACTACGTCAACCTCATCGAGGTCTCCAAAAAAGTCATCATGGGCCTCTACGACGGCGTGACGACCGTGGAACTCGACAACCTCGCAGCGGAAACCGCCGCCACCATGGCCACCGTCCACCCCGACTACGCCCTGCTGGCCGCGCGCATCGCCGTGAGCAACCTCCACAAGGAGACCGAAAAATCCTTCGCCAAAGTGGTGCACGAACTCTACCACTACATTGACCCGAAAACCGGCGACCGCGCGGGCCTCATCGGCGACGACACCTACAAAATCGTGCAGAAGCACAAGGAACGCCTCGAAAGCGCCATCATCTTTGACCGCGACTTCGAGTTCGACTACTTCGGCTTCAAAACCCTCGAACGCTCCTACCTCATGCGAATGAACGGCAAGGTGGTGGAGCGCCCGCAACACCTCTTCATGCGCGTCGCCGTCGGCATCCACGGCGAGGACATTGACGCGGCCATCGAGACCTACAACCTCATGAGCGAGCGCTGGTTTATCCACGCCACGCCCACCCTCTTCAACGCCGGAACGCCCAAGCCGCAACTTTCCTCCTGCTTCCTGCTCAGCATGACAGAGGACAGCATCGCAGGCATCTTCGAGACCCTCTCGCGCTGCGCCCTCATCTCGCAGTCGGCGGGCGGCATCGGCCTGAGCATCCACAACATCCGCGCCACCGGCTCCTACATCAAAGGCACGGGCGGCACCTCCAACGGCATCATCCCCATGTTGCGCGTGTTCAACGACGCGGCGCGGTATGTGGACCAAGGAGGTGGAAAGAGGAAAGGCGCCTTCGCCGTCTATCTCGAACCCTGGCACGCCGATATTTTTGAGTTTTTGGAACTGAAAAAGAATCACGGCAAAGAAGAAATGCGCGCTCGCGACCTGTTCTATGCGCTGTGGATTAGCGATTTGTTCATGGAGCGCGTGAAAGACGACAAGGATTGGTCGCTCTTCGACCCGAACGAAGCGCCGGGTTTGTTCGACGTCTATGGAGCGAAATTCGAGGCGCTCTACCACCAATACGAGCAGGAAGGCCGCCAGCGCAAAACGGTGAAAGCCCGCGACTTGTGGAACGCCATCCTCGAAAGCCAAATCGAGACCGGCACGCCGTACATTCTTTACAAAGACGCAGCGAACAAGAAGAGCAACCAGCAAAATCTTGGCACCATCCGCTCGTCGAACCTCTGCACCGAAATCATCGAGTACACCTCGAAGGACGAGGTAGCGGTGTGCAATTTGGCTTCCATCGCGTTGCCGAAGTTTGTCGCCAACGGCCAATTTGATTTTGAAAGACTTTTTGAAATCACCCGCGTCGTCACGCGCAATTTGAACAAGGTCATAGACATCAATTACTACCCGATTCCCGAAGCGCGGAACTCGAACATGCGCCACCGCCCCATCGGTCTCGGTGTGCAAGGCTTGGCAGACACGTTCATCCTGCTCGGCATGGCGTTCGACAGCGAGGCGGCCAAGCAGTTGAACAAAGACATTTTCGAGACCATCTACTTCGCCGCCGTGACGGAGAGTGCGAATCAGGCGGAAAAACACGGCCCTTACGAGACTTTCAAAGGCTCACCCATGAGCAAAGGAATGTTCCAGTTCGACCTTTGGGGCGTGTCGCCCTCAAAACGCTGGGATTGGGACAGCCTGCGCGAGCGCGTGAAAAAAGTCGGCGTGCGCAACTCGCTCCTGCTCGCGCCCATGCCGACGGCCTCCACAAGCCAGATTTTGGGCAACAACGAGTGCTTCGAGCCTTACACCAGCAATCTCTACACACGCCGCACCCTCGCGGGCGAACACATCGTGGTGAACAAACACCTCATGCGCGACCTCGTGCGCCTCGGCCTCTGGAACGAAGAAATGCGCGAAGCCATCATGGCCGCCAACGGCTCCATTCAAGGCATCGAGGACATTCCGAAACAGGTGCGCGACGTGTATAAAACGGCCTACGAAATCAGCCAAAAAGTCATCATAGACATGAGTGCCGACAGGGGCGCGTACATCTGCCAGAGCCAAAGCCTCAACGTGTTCATGGAGGCTCCCACGTTTGCGAAACTTTCCTCGATGCACTTCTACGCCTGGCAAAAAGGCCTGAAAACGGGAATGTACTACCTCCGCTCGAAGGCCGCGACCGACCCCATCAAGTTCACCCTCGGCCAGAAGCATCAGCAAAAGTTCGTGGCAAATGCGAAGGCCGACAACCCGGTCGTCAGCGCGACGATTCCGGCAAGAGAGGAGCCGAAGCCCATCGAAATGTCGGTGCCCGAACCCATAGCCGCAGGCAAGGTGTGTAGCTTGGACGACCCGACGTGCGAGGCTTGTTCGGCGTAGATTGATTGAACACGCGGCTGACACTGAAAGACACTGATTTTAACAAGTATGTTTTTTTTTTGAAAAACTTCGGTGAAATCAGTGTCTTTCAGTGTCAGCTGTGTTCAAAAAAGAAACAAACGGCTGCCGGCGGGAGCGAATGAGGTCGGGCACTTTCCCTATTTTCCTCCACTGAAACGCACTTTCCCACACTGTTTCTGCCCGATTGGCTGCTGCACGGCAGCCGTTTTTTTTTAGGTTTGAAAAATCCGATTTACTTTCGGGAAAAAATTAAATAGCGATGACAACTACCGCTGCGCTTAACGAGTACGAAATCGAACGCGGAAAGCCCATGCCAGACAAAAATCACGCCTTCGTCCAAGCCCGACTTCTCCTCAATACTCAAGTCAAGTATGAAGGCACATACACGATACTGCCTGAGTTAACGCTTGGCTTGCCCATTCGGGAACGAGTACCCGATCTCGCCATCTACCCTCCAATGGATTTCGTTCCCGGCGACAACGAAATTCGCATGACCGAAATCCCGCTCGGAGTCGTCGAGATTCTTTTCGCCAAGCAGGATTTGTCGGAACTCATGGTGAAACGCGCCGAGTATTTTTCTGCCGGGGTGAAATCCTATTGGCTGGCGCTCCCTGACTTGAAAACGATTTACGTCTTTTATTCCCCCGAAGACTACAACATCTACTCCGGCAAAGACATTTTGAAAGACAAAAAATTGGACATCGAACTCGATTTGGGAGAGATTTTCAAATAGTTTTGTACCCAGATGAAAATGATTTGCGAGATTGCCTTGATTGATAACAATGATTTTCAAGGATTTAAACGGGCATTTTTTCGCAAAACACTTTCCGTTGGACATAAAAACATCGTTTGCGGCCGTTTTTCCAATCTCAACGCTGCACTACCAATTTCCCCGCAGCCACCACGCCGCCTTTCGATTCCAACTGGAAAAAATACATGCCCGGCAGCAAACCCGCTGCGTCCATTTCAAACACATTGGCATTGAACGACTGGCTGCGCACCAATCTTCCCCGCAAATCAAGCAAGCGCAGGGTGCCCGCTATCGGTGTGGCCGATTTGAGGAAAAACGTCGCCCGCTCGGAGGTCGGGTTGGGATAGACGTTGAGTTGGATGCCGCGCCGGAAGACCACCGTTGAGACGTTCAAATACTTTTCGCCGATGGTGTGCCAAGTGCGGTTCGTAATGACCGGCTCGTTGAAATCGAAAAAGATGCCCGCCCGATTTTCGATGACCGTATTGTTGGGCAACTCGGGGTGGGGCTTGATGCTGAACTTGACATAGCCGTTCGAGGCAGGCTCGTTCACGTTGCTGTCCGGGAGCATGATATTGGCAAAAAGAAACTGCAACACGCCGGAACCCAACACATTGAAATGGTAGGGATGGCTGCTGCCGCCGGGACGAACGGTGGAAACATCGAGATGCGGCGAGAGCGTGTCGAGTATCATCACCGTGAAAGCCGTGTCCGTGCCCGTGTTTTGGAAACGAATCAGGTACTCGATTTCGGTGCCTTTCGGGATGTAATGCTCCTCGAACACCCCGCGCGGGAAACCCTGCTTGTCGTTCGGGTCGAAGGAGCCGATGTTTTCCCGGCAATCCACGTCCACAAAAGGCGCCTCGTCGCCGTCGGGGAAAAGGGTGACAAAACCGAGGCTAAACGTGCCGCCCGCATTTTCTCCGCAGCCTTCCACCGCCGCCGTGATGAGCGTGTTCCAGGGGTGATGAGGCACTTGAGGCAGTTCGAGGCGCCAAGTGGAGCCATTGGCGGGCAAGGTGATGGTCTGGCTTTCCCCGGCAGACAAAAAGATAGTTTGGCCGCTTACTTGAATCATAATGTCCTCGATGACGATGTATTCCACCGGGTTCACCATATCGTCGCCCGTGTTGATAATCGTGAAAATCACCTCGCCGTCGAGGCACTCGCCCGTTATTTCCAAATTGGCGCCGCTCCATGCGGGGTCGGGCGGCAGGCAAAGCGTGTCGGGGAAAATCCGCGCCTCCGAGCAATGGGTTTGCCCCAACGCGGCATCGCAACTCACGTTCACCACCACGCTGAAGCTGCCACACGCCCCCACATCCAAGTTGCCCACTTGGAAAGTGTAAGTGTTCCCATTCACCGACGACCAAGGGCTGCTGCTGCTCACCACCGAGAGTTCGGGGTCGAACTCGATTTCGATAAAGACATTTTCGGCAGGCGCCGTGCCTTTGTTGCAATAAAAGACAGCGTAGGGATTGTCGAAGCAGCGACGGAGAAAAGGGGCAGCAAGGTCAATTTCGAGAAAGGGGCAGTTGCTCAATTTTTTTGCAACAAAATCCACCGAGACAATACTGTTTGCCGAGGCTTGCACCGTGTTGGCTGTTGGCGGGCAGACCTCCCAAAGCGAGCTTGGGCTGACGAGCGTCACGGCATACTCGCCCTCCGGCACAGGCAAGTTGTAAGAGCCAACCGACTCGACCACTTTGTAAAAAACGCCCTCGTTGCTTTCTGCTCGCACGAGCCAATTCAACCACGTTTGACTGACGGCATCGCCCGCGCAATCGCCGTCGTCGTCCACGTCCAAAGTGCCATCAATGAGGGCAGGCGACCAATCATAAGCCCCCAAACTGGCCGGGTCGAGCAGCGCATCGCCGTCCACGTCGCCCAATTTGATAGCGTAAAAATCGAGTTGGGTGAAAGAACCGGCAGGAAAAAATTGGTTTGCGAACGGATTGATGGGGTTGGGAAAAGAATCACTCGCATCTACAAAAACCCAAGAAAGCCCCGATGAAAAATGGGCGATTTCCCCGCCAATCAAATCATTTACCTGCGCCACATCCGCAGTAGTGACGCTATTGGAACGATTCACATCAGCGGCTATCAACCCGTAAGGCGCGGCCAGCGGTTCGAGGCCGAGGATATGCTTGTTTATCAAATCAACGTCGTTGGCGGTCACGCCATTGAGCGGGTTGCCGGGGTTGTGCAGTTTGAAAAAATAAGTGCCGCCATCGGGGGCGACAAGCGCGTATTGACCTGCATTGTTGGTGAAGGCAGTGGCCACTACGTTAGAGCTGCCATCCAATAAAAAAACGGGGAAGCCGACCAATGGAGCGCCCCACGGGGTCGTGATTTTGCCAGACATGACGGACACGCCTTGCCCCGCAAACGGTATCTTCCCCACCTGCACCCCCACAAAATCCACTCCCCCCACATCGCTCGAAAGATTCTCCAACACCACTGACTCCGGGAAGGGAAACGGGTCTTGCGGATTTGGGAACACATAGTTCGTTGGCACAAATCGCCACGACTTCGGCACATCCTCGTAGATGCCCAAAATCGCCTTCCGCAGCGCCGTCGTATCCTCCGCCTCCACGCTGTTCGAGCCGTCAATATCAGCAGCGATGATTTGATAAGGCGAGGTGAATGGTATTTCTCCAAGTATGTATTTGCCGACCAGCACCAAATCCAGCGTGCCAATGCCCACCAAAGGATTATCGTTTTTTTCAGGGGTGACGATGTAAGTAACCCCCGCCGGCACAGAAAAAGAATAATTGCCATTGTCGTCCGTCAGTTGATAAAGTGTGTCGGTGGCGCTGGCCAGCTGCACATTCACCTCGGCAAGCCCGTTGCCAGTGTCAACATTCACAATTTTACCGGAAATCGTCACCTGCGACCGCGACGGGAAAGCCGCTGCAAGCGAAAAGAAGAGAATAATCGCCTTTTTCAAAAGTAGATGGACGCGCATGGAAAACCCTTTTTGATAAATGAAACTTTTCACGGTACAAAAGTGACCGCTTCGATGCAAGCGGGCAAAAACAAATTTCAGGCTTTGTAACAAATTTTTTTTCAAAAATTAGTTTTAAAAAATTGATTTTCAGCATTTTTTTGCTGTGTGTTTGTCTATTAAAAAATAAATTTCCGATTTGGAAATCTGATGGAAAAAAGCCGCCTGCTACGCCTTCTCCGCACCCTCTCAAAAGAGGAATTGCGCGGGCTGAAAAAATTCGTCCGCAACCCCTTCTTCAACCAGCGCAGCGAAGTGCCGGCCCTGCTCGACGTGCTGGAAAAATCGCTGAAAAACGGGCGCGATTTGCCCGACAAAGAACAGGCTTACCGCCAGATTTTCGCGGGCAGGCTCAACGACGAAATGGCGCTCGAATCAAAATCCGCCAGCGCAGCGCCCTCTTTCGACGACCATCGCGTGCGCATGGCCATGAGTTTTCTCTACCAACTCACCGGCCAATTCCTCGCCGTGCAGGATTTCCTCAACGCTCGGCCACAGTACCAGCGCCGCCTCGCCGCCATTTTTCGCCGCCGACACCTGCCCGAACAATTCGCCAAAACCTGCGACGAGGCCATGGCCGCCCACGAGCGCCAGTCCCTGCGCGATGCCGCTTTTTTTGAGGAAAATTATCAGATATTGTTGGAAAAACACCGATTCGCCGTCGAGTCGCACGCATTTGAAAATCTCGATTTTCAGGAACTCTCCGACCGATTGGACAACGCCTTTCTCGCTCGAAAACTCTGGCAGTCGTGCTTCATGCTCTCGCACCAGTCCGTTTCCAGCACCCACTACCAGTTCGGCCTGCTCGACGCGGCGCTGGCACACATAGAGCAGTCAAGCGCGCTCGACATCCCGGCCATCGCCATCTACTACCACTGCTACCGCGCCCTCACGAACCCGGCGGAAACAACACATTTCCAGCAGTTCAAAACCCTCTTGATGCAACACTGCGCGTTGTTCGCGGTGGAGGAATTGCGCGACCTCTACATCCTCGCCATCAACTTTTGCATCCGCCAATACAACGCCGGGAATCAGGATTATTTAGCCGAACAATTTGAACTCTACAAGGAAGGTTTCGCCCAAAAATACTTTCTCACCGACGGCGCCCTGTCGCGCTACACCTACCAAAACGCCGCCACTATCGGTCTCGTGTTGCACGAGTTGGAGTGGGTGGAGCAGTTCGTCCACGAGTATCGGCCCTACTTGAAAGAGGAGCACCGCGAGAGCCTGTTCAGTTTCAACCTCGCCCGGCTGGAGTATCGGCGCCGCGACTTGGGCAAGGCTTTGCAACTGCTTCAAAAAGCCGAACACAAAGACCTCATGCTCAGCCTCGCGGCCAAGACCTTGCAATTGAAAATCTTCTACGAATTGCAGGAATTCGACCTGCTGGAATCGCACCTGCAGGCCATCCGCGCCTTCATCCGCCGGAAAAAAGTGATGGGCTACCACCGCGAAAACTACCTGAACACGGTGCATTTCACCCAAAAACTACTGGAGACCAATTTGTTCGATAAGGCGGAACGGGCGGCGCTGCGGCGCGAAATCGAGGAGACAAAGGCGGTGGCGGAGAAGGAGTGGCTGGTAAGAATGATGAATGAGGAAAGATGAATTACTTCTTCTTCGCTCGCTTCTTATTAGGCTTTTCTTCTTCAAAAGAAACGTTCCAATAAATCTCTTTCAACGGCAACTTCACGCCCAACGCGAACAATTCCACTTTTGCGTCCAAGCCCTCGGCGGTTTCATTGATGAACCATCTGCCGTCTTGCTTCACGAAAGTCTCCACGCGGGGAGCGTTTTGCGACACCAATACATATTCTTCCAACGAAGGCAGGGTGCGGTAACGGGCAAATTTCTCGCCCCGGTCGTAGGATTCTGTGCCGTCGGAAAGCACTTCAACGATGAGTGTGGGGTTCAGAAGCAAGCCGACGGGGTGTTCGATTGAAAAGTCGGTTTTACCCACTACGACCGCCGCGTCGGGCATCACGCCTTTTTTAAAAACAGGCAGATAAATGCGAATGTCGCTGTTGAAAACCCGACATGACTTTTTCGATTGCCGTGCCAATATTCCTAACGCCATGACAACCGATGCTTTTATTTCGCTGTGAGTGGGAGTTCCGCCTGCCATAGGTATCAGTTTTCCGTTATCAAATTCATGGTTTACCAATGAAGTCTCTTCCATCGCGAGGTACTCCTCGATGGTGTAGAGCCGCTCTTTCGGCTTGTTTTTTTTCGCCGGCGCATTTGGCGCGACTGCCGTCTGTCCGTTCATATTGTTGAATGATTCGATTTTTTTGATTAATTCCGATTGATTCGATTAGGAGCCAACCTTGATGTTCAAAACCACTTGATGGTTTAAATTTTTGCGCAAGTTAAAACTTTCCCGATACCTCAAACAACTCAAACCCCGTCCGCTCCGCTTAGCCGGGCAAGCCCTCAAACAACTTACCCCCTTTTCCGCACCATCGTCAAAATCGTCGCAATCGCCACCGTCTCGCCTGTTTCGTCGTACACATCCACGAGCCATTTGACGATGCCGCGCGGGATGGCCGCCACGCTCACTCCCCCTCCTTCGGAGGGGGTCGGGGGGAGGCTCTCCTGTTCGATTTTTTCTTTCACCGTCAGCTTCACGCCAATCGTCATGCCGGGATAGACGGGTTTGGTGAAACGACATTCGTCAAGGCCGTAATTCAGCAATACAGGGCCTTTTTTGGCATCCACGAAAAGGCCGGCGGCCTTGGAAAGGACGAAATAACCGTGCGCCACGCGGCGGGTGAAAGGCGTGCCTTCGAGCGCCGTTTCGTCCATGTGGGCGTAAAAATTGTCGCCGCTGACGTTGGCGAAATTGTGGATATCCGCCTCTGAGACCGTGTGTTTGGCCGTGACAAGCGTTTCGCCGACAAACAAATCCTCGAAGTGTTTTTTGAACGGGTGAACAGGCGTTTCAGTTTGCGCGCCGCCGACTTGGTACTGGTTCGTCACTGCCGTGAGGTCGGTCGGGTGGCCTTGAATGGCCGTGCGCTGGAGGTAGTGCAACACGCCGCGCATCCCGCCCATTTCCTCGCCGCCGCCTGCGCGACCGGGGCCGCCGTGCACGAGCAAAGGCATCGGCGAGCCGTGCCCCGTGCTTTCTTTCGCTGAAGTTCGATTCAAAATGTGAATGCGCCCGTGAAACGCCGCCGTTTCCAGCACGTACTCGCGCATGGTTTTCGGCTCGAACGTGCAAATGGTGGAGACGAGCGAGCCTTTGCCCATGTTCGCCAGTTCGATGGCGTCGCTCATTGATTTGTAAGGCATTAGCGTGGAAACAGGGCCGAAGCACTCCGTTTCGTGGGTCAGTTTTTTGGAAAAAGGTTTGTCATTTAAAAGCAAAACAGGCGGGATGAACGCACCCTTTTCCCGCTCCGCGCCGACGACCTCAAAGGCTTCCAAATCGCCGACCACGACAGGTGTTTCTTTTGTCAACAAAGCCAGTTTTTCCTGCACACGGGCGAGTTGCTGGCGATTGATGAGCGCCCCCATGCGCACACCTTCCAAGGCCGGGTCGCCAATGACGGTTTTTGCCAACTCTTTCGACAAGGCTTTTTGAACTTCGTCCAACAGATTTTCAGGAACAATGATGCGCCGAATCGCCGTGCATTTTTGCCCCGCTTTGGTCACGATTTCGCGGCGGCATTCTTTAATAAACAGGTCAAATTCAGGCGTTCCTGGCGCGGCATCTTCGCCCAAAATGGCGGCGTTCAAAGAGTCGGCTTCCATCGTGAACGGCACGGAATGCTCGATGATGGCGGGGTGCGCCCGCAGTTTGCGGCCCGTCTCCGCTGAGCCGGTGAAGGTCACAACGTCTTGACTTTGAGCAAAATCAAGGATGCCACGCCCCGTGCCGACGACGAGTTGCAAGGCGCCTTCCGGCAAAATGCCCGACGCGATGATGTCGCGCACCATGGCTTCGGTCAAAAACGAGGTTTGCTCGCTGGGCTTCACCACCGCCGGAACGCCCGCCATGAGGTTGACGGCGATTTTTTCCAGCATCCCCCAAATCGGGAAATTGAAAGCGTTGATGTGGACGGCCACACCGCGTTTCGGCACGAGGATGTGGTGGCCGATGAAGGTGTTTTCCTTCGAGAGGCGCACGGTTTCGCCCTCGACGTAGTAGGTTTCGTTGGGAAAACGCCGCCGCAAACTGCTGTTGGCGAACAGGTTGCCGATGCCGCCCTCGATGTCCACCCACGAATCCACGCGGGTCGCGCCGGTCGCATGGGAGACTTGGTAGTATTTTTCTTTCCGCTCCAACAGATAGAGCGCCAATGCTTTGAGCATTCGCCCGCGCTCGTGGAAGGTGAGGCGGCGCAGGGCGGGGTTGCCGATTTTGCGACCGTATTCGAGGATGGCGGCGTAGTCCAGCCCTTCGCTGCTGGCGGTGCTGATGAGTTCGCCTGTGAGAGCGTGATATTGGGGGATGCCGTCGCCCGCGCCGGGCTGCCAGCTTCCGAGGATATAATTTTCGAGTTTTTGCATGGTGGAGATGGTTAGAGAGTAAAGGGGTCGGGCGGGCAAAGGTAGGGCGAGTAAGAATTACAGCGCGGCGAGCATTTCCAAAAATTCTTCGGCGGATATCGTTTTAACAAGCGGGAAAGATATTTGCTCCAAAACCTTGAAATGTTTGTCATTTGTAACTATAAAATCGGCATTTCCAGCAACCGCTAAGTCCACGAACTTGTCGTCGTCCGGGTCATTGATTATTAGTTTCCAACGATAGTGCGGCGTGATTAGCCCGGCATTTTGAATAGAAACCAGCAAGCGCAACACGTCCTGAACGGTCTTGCGGTCGTATCGTTGGGCGATGACTTCTTCATATTCTGTAATTACCTCGTTGCTGAGCAAGAGCGTAAAACGCCCAGTCAGGAATGCATCAAAAATTGGCGCGTATTGCGAAAAAGGCGAGAGTGAAACCAAAAACACATTGGTATCCAACACGATGCGCATGGCTTACTGGTTTTCCTCATTGAGCCACTGCTGCATCGTTTCCTGCGTGTAGCCGCGCTCCTGCCAGATTTCTCCCGTGCGTTGGCGAATACGTTGCGCGAAAAAAGCGGCCAGTACCTTTTTCAGTTCTTGCATTTCCTCCTCTTTCAAATCGTAGGCGTACAACTTCAAGAGTTCGAGTTGCACATTGGTGAGCGGCGGACTGGGCTGGACTACAGACATATTGATTGAAATTTTGGACAAAAATAAAGAATTTTGTAAAAACTTAGTCAGCCTTCAAGCGCAGAGGACTCGGTTGACAGGCTTATAGGTTTTTGACAGGATTTACAAGATTTACAGGTTCAATGAGGCGGCTTCGCCGCGAAAAATCCTGTAAATCTTGTAAATCCTGTCAAAAATTGAATGTCCGCTGTCCTGCCTAAGTTTTTACAGAATTTTTTCAAAATCTTGTTGGCAGCGCTCACCCCCGATACACCTCCAACACATCCGCCCGAATCCGGTATTTGCAGCCTCTCGCTTTGTCGCGGACAACCTGCTGCCCAACAAAATCAAGCACGGACGGGCGCTCGGACAAGGGCAAGCCAGTGCGAGATTCCCAATGCTCTTCCCGCGGCACAAAAATGAGCGACACCGTGTTGCCGCCGCCAAATTCCCAGTCGAACACAAGCCGGGTGTTACCCTTCACATAAGTGACGGTGCCGCCACGAGGATACTCGGCGTATTCGAGCCGGGCATCGGTGGCAGGCGGGTTTTTAAGAATGAGTTCCACCCGAATATGCTCGACAAAATCTTCATCGAGTTCGAGCCATTCGATGATTTCGGCTTTGGATTTTCCCGCTTCGAGGTGTTTTCGTACAAGGTCGGCGAGCCATTCGCGGTGGGCTTTTTCGACCAGTTCCTCCTTGTGTTTTTCAAAATGCTCCTGCGCCACTTTTTTGCCTTCGGCTTGCGCCACTTCGTTGGCTTTTTGGGCCGATTCCAGTTCTTGCCGGGCCGCCTCGTGGTCGGCAGCGGCACTTTCCTTGATGGCATCGGCGGCAGCGAGGGCGTCTTTGTAGGCTTGTTCGATGAGTTGCGCGAATTGCTCTTGCTTCATTTTCAAAACCTGATTTTGACAAAAATACTGCCTACGATGAGCGCGAAAAACACAAAAATCATCCCGACCATGTAGGCCGTTCCGATGCCGGGGCCTTGCTGGCTATGAGCGCCGAGACCTTTTTCGAGGACGTAGTGGCCGCCAAAAATGCAGACAATCCAGACCCGCAGGAGGAGCCAGTTTTTCTCCACGCTGGGAAAATACCAGAGCGCGAAAGTCAGCAAAGCGGCTAGCGGAACGAAAAACCACAAGTGCTCCAACCGGTCGTCAATAGCCTTCACGGGCGGCACGTTGGCTTTGGCAATCAGGCTGACGATGCCGTACAAGGCAAGCCAAATGAGTTCGGGGCCGAAGAGGAATCGAGACATGAGATAAAGTTGATAAAAGTTGATGAGGGTTGATGAGGTCATCAACACATTTACGACAAAATTGTCGTCGCTTTTTTCAATGCCTCCCGAAAGGCGCTCGTGCGCATTTCTTTCTCTGCCCAGTTGAGCGGGCGCAGCAGGCTTTCGTCGCTTAGGCGCGGATTGCCGAACAAGCCCCACATCCGCAGCACGTCCACTGATTTTCTGAAATAAACCGCGTCGTCGCCGTTGAGGCATTTCAAAATCCAGTCGCGCACCGCCTCGCTGTCGGGCATTTTGGCGAAGGTGTTGAACACGTAATCGCGCCAGTAGGAGTCAGGGTTGGGCAGCAGTTCGAGCAGGGTCTCGACGCTTTTTTCGTTCCGGTAATTTTCCCACAACGCTCGTGCGGCCTCTTGTTTTTCACGAGCGTTGCCGGTGGCGGCGAGTTCGAGCCATTCGGCTTCGGTTTCCGGCGTTTTTCGGGCGGGTTTTTCTGGTTCGGTTTTTTGGGAAAAATCGGCCTCGAATTCGGGGCTTTCAATACCGAGCAAGCGGTTTTTGATGTCGCGCAACACCTTGGCGGGAATCGCCCATTCGGGAATGTCGTCGCGGTGCAGGCAATGTTCGAAGGAGATAAAACCCTGTGATACCAGCCCGTCGCGAAAGTTTTGCCGACCGTAATCCACGCCAAAATCGCGCACGATGACAAAATCGCTGACGCGGTAATCGCCGTCTTCCCACATCGGCGGGTTAGCGTAAGCGGGGTATTCAAACAGTTGAAAATGAGCGTCGAGGAGTGCCTTGTGCTTGCGCTCAAAAGTATTTTGGAGTTGCGCCAACACCTGTTTTCGCATTCCTAAATCGGGCAAAGGCCTGAGCGGGCCGTAAAACCAAAAGTCGCTGAACAATTGCGGGCGCACCTCGCCCGCCGCGCCGTACTGACCTGAAATATCTTTGAAAAACAGGCCTTCCATGCTGACCTCCAGTTCCCAGCGGTAGGTGTTGCTGATTTTTACCGAGTACTCGTATTTCTGCGTTTTGATGAGCCAAGGTTGGAGGTTTTTCCAAAAATCGCAGCGCAAGCGGGCGGCCTCCGAAAGGTCGCCGTACATCGCTTGCGCGAGCGGCACGATTTGCCGAAAGAGCATGATGCGCTCGTCCAATGGTTCTTCCGAAAGCGCGTTGTAGGTTTCGAGCAGTTCGGGGATGCTCCAGATTTTTTCAACGTCAGCGCCTGTTTGGCGGACGGTAGTTCCTTCTATTTGAATCACTTGGGAAAATTCAGGTGTTTGAAAAAATTTTTCGGAAAAGAAACTTAAGCAGCGCCGGGTATCCGATGAGCGCCGCCGCCACGCCAAAAAGACCAAACACGACCGGGAAAATCCACGCATCCACGCCGTTGAGCGTCGCCTGATTTGGAGCGTCGGGCAGGTACCAAATAGCGACCGTTTCGCCGACTTGATGCGAGACGGGCGTGGTGTAGGTTTGGGAATAATACAGTTTTCGCTCGCCGGTGGCCGTGAAAAACTGCACGACCGGTGCCCGGGAAGTTGTTTGCGGCTGCACGCCGCGTCGCTGTTTTCGGACGTTTTCGACGACGATGCCCTGCGTCTGCACGCCGTTGCGGACGATGCGGTAGGTGGATTGCCAATGGCTCCAACCGATGATGAGGAACATGGTGCCGACGAAGGCAAACATCCCGCAGAAGCCGAGCCAGATTTTGTCTCTAAGTTCCATTTTTTACTGATGTTCAAGATGTTCTATCAATTTCAGAAGCCCTTCGCGGTTGGCGGCTTTCTTCATGAATTCCGGTAAACGGCTCAACATCGCGCTGTTTTTGCGAATGGTGTTGCGCGGTTCGATACCGCGTTCGCGCAACTTGGCCCCGATGTATTGGCGCAGCAAACCTAAATGCTCGTAATTGTACGCCCAAAACAAGTCGTCGCGAAATTCTTTTTGCAGCCACAGGGGCAGGCCGAATACGGGGTCGGTTTTGCGGCCTTTGTCGTAGGGATGTCGGGTAATGTGCGCCTCGTACTCGCAATCGTCGCCGCACTCGTTGCAGTGCATCGCCAATTTTTGCCACTGGCCGTCCCAAGGGGCAGAACGTTGCAGCTGGGCATGGCATTCGCGGCATTTGACCGACACGAACGCCGTCGCCGCGCCGTGCCAATGGCCGGGGGTCTCGACGTGGAAACAGGTCGTGCAGACAAGCCGCCATTCCACGCCTTGAAAATTGCCGTGTTTCGGGAAATTATCCCCAACGGGGTTGACGTGCGCCTTGCCCGCGCATTTGGGGCAATGGACGACAAAATGCGTGGCGAAATCGTACAGTTGAATGCCGGGGTCGGCAATGCGCTGCGAGTCGTTCATAGTTCCTTTCGTTTTCGGATGTTTTTAAAAGTTTTCTCCACCGTGTGATAAAGCCCTGAAATATAGCCTTTTGGCTCGACCAAACCTGAATCTTGCTCACGCGGTTTGGCATCGAAATACGGAAAATGGTAGTGAATGGCCAACCCGTCTTTTTCATCTACTTCAAAGCCAATTATCTGGTTCGGTTCCAGATAAAAAGGTTTGGGGAGGTTTTTTTCAGCCCAAATTTTGGCTTGCCGATAGGCATCTTTCCTGTCCGCATCGCCTCGTTTCGACATGGGGTTGACTTCCCAATGGCGCATCAGCGTCGCGGCGGACACCTCTTTTCGATGCTCAAAATTCAAAGACATGATTTTTTCCTGTTCCTGCCAACTCATCTCGGTTTTCCAATGGCCGTTCGGGATGATGTCGCTAAACTTCTGACGATATGCAGAAGGTTCCATCCACTCGACCCAAATGCTGGTTGGCGCATTAGCGGCGTCCAGTGCCGATTTTATTTTTGTCAAAACTTCCTCTCGCGTCGTTGCATCGGGTTCGGCGAACACTAAAATATAGGCGGCTGGCTCTATCACGCCGACCGATATTTTTTCCAAGTCCTTATTTTTCAACAGATTGAACAAATCGCGGGCTTGCGCGACATCTCGTTTTGCCGTTTTAAAAGCAGTTTGAAGCACCTCTTTTGTCAAACCCACGTCGGGCGAATCTTTTTGCCAAAACAGCAAAAACTGAACGTCGGGGTCAGCTTTGTCGGCGACGAGTGCCGTTTTTCTGCCTCGATACATATCCATCGCGTTGTAGTTCAGGTTGGAATGCACCACCTCAAACTGGCCGGGAAACTGCGTCTCCAACCATGTCTCGATGTTGTTGGGGGCGGGCTTTTTTTTGAAACAACCGAAAAGTGAAAACATGGCGAGGCTGCAAGAAATGAGAACTGTGGCGGTAACGGAATTTTTAAGAAATCGAGTCATGTCGCCGCTTTAGATGGTTTTGTTTTGAAAAACAAAGGATTCAAATCGCTTCGCCGCCGCTTCAAAAGCCTCCTGCTCGGCAGCCGTCAGCGTCTCGTACATCTCTTTCTCAATCACAACCGAGTCCTTTTTGAAGGTCCGTTTCCAGATGCCTTTCACCCAGCCGTTCACTGCCACGACGGGCTTGAAAATGCCGTTGCCCGTGATGGTTTGCGCCTTTCGGGAAGCATGGAGCGAGGCGCGGCGGTCGGTGTAGCTCACCAAAAACTCATCAAAAGCTGGCAGCAGATGCACGTTCAGAGGCGAAGCAGGCTTGGGCTTGAAATCATTGGGCAGCCAGAGCGTCTGATTTTCGACAATTTCTTTTGTCAAAAACGGCTGCATCGCTTCCAAACCCACCCGTGCGTCGGCAGCCCGCAAGCCCGACCACCATTGAAAATCGGTTAGCGACGCGGGTGCATGACTTGTGAAATAGCGTCGGGCAAGTTCGGCGATGGCATCGGGTCGAGCGAGTATTTTGCCGGGCGGGATGCGCTCGTCGAGCAGCGCGTAGGTCTGCTGTTTGCCGCGTCGCGAGCCGTTGCAGACGATGGCGTCTAATTCCGCCTCGAACATGATATGGGTAGCCTGCGAATTGTTGGCAACGATGCCCGATTTTGCCAATTCGGCCATGAGTTCTTCGCGGGTCAGTTGCTTGCCGCCTTCCAGAGCTTTGGCAATAAGCGTGTTGGTTTTTTTGAATAGCGCCTCGTCCAATCCAAGTTGCTTGTTCATGGCGACAGTAGCAGATTTGACCTGTGGCGCGGATAGTGCCAGCATCCAACGAATGTCTTCGGCGGCAGCGAAATGCCAAGTCGGGCGCAGGACGTGGGTGCGCACGATGTCGCCCCGGTCAAGCGCGGCCTCGATGTCGGCATCGGTGGAGCCGGGGATGCGCAGGCCAATCGCCCATTTGGCGTGGGTGTAATCCTGCGCTTGCATCGCGCCGAGCCAAGCGGCCACTTCTTTCGGTTGGGTGAAAGACGAGTGCGTAATGAGTTGGTTTTGAAGCCTGAAAGAGGCGATTTCCGATTGAAGCATTTGAAGAAGTTGAGCCGTGCAAACGTAGGTTGTCGGCCTGAAAAGTTGTTATTGTTCGAGGTCAATTCTTTGGCGCATAGTCATTTCAAGCCCTTTCCGGCCTGAATTTTGCCTACCGCTTCGACGGCATTTTTTCACCAAAAATGACAAAAACCACGTTTCCCTCCACGCGTTGCTCACAAATTTCAAAACTTTGAGCGATTTGTTACGCATCCGCCAGGGCGCGTCTGAAAGCGGCCCCGAGACTAAAACCCGATTCATTCACCTTGCTAATCCTTCCCGACGACATGACTTTCCAATACCTGCGCTGTGTCTGGCTCGTGCCAGTTTTATTGTTCTTTTTTGCTTCGAACCACGCCGCGGCACAATGCCCTCGCCCTGAGCTCCTTTCCGCTTCCCTCGTCACCGACTCCACGGCCCTACTCACATGGACCGATGTGGGCGACGAATACCAAATCGAGCTCCGCGAGGCCAACCTGCCTTTCTCCGGCACCCCCACTCATTTTGTGAACGGCGCCCCGCCCCTACCGCTCAGCAACCTCACGCCCGGTCAGCAATATCACTTCCGGGTGCGGGTGGTGTGCCCGGATGCCAGTTTCAGCGATTGGAGCGCGCCGCGCAGCTTTGCCACCGACCTCAACAACAAACGCCCCTGCCCGCTTGATTTCGAGCTCCGCGACACTTCTTGCGGGAGTAACCAATTTTTCAAAATACACGTCAACAATGCACCGGGTATTTCCCTCGGCAACGATGTGGCACTGCGCGGGGTGAGAATCATGCTCGAACACACTTGGCGCTCCGACCTCAGTGCATGGCTGTGGTCGCCCGACGGAACCCGTGTGCAAATCGTAGGCGGACTAAACGCGAGCGACAAAAACATCGGCAACCCGGCGGGCAACCCTTGCGCCCAGTTTGTGGAATTGACCGAGCAGCCCGGCGCTCTACCTCTTTCGGCGGCTGCCGAACAAGACAATTTTACGGGTTATTACCTTCCTTTTCAATCCTTTACACCTTTTGCCAACAACCAAAACCCCAACGGGGTGTGGCGACTCGAAATTTGCGACAACAAAGCCAATGACAAGGGGAGACTTCGCCTGTTACAACTTGTGTTTGCCCCTAGCGGCTGCGCAGCGGTCGAAAACGTGACGGCTTCCAACATCACGGCATCGTCGGCTGATATTTCTTGGACACAAGGCACGGATAGCGTGATAGTCGAGTATGGCCCAGCGGGTTTCATTCCCGGCACTGGCAGCAGCGCGGGCAACGGCGGCACCATCGTGGCGCTGCAAGAACCCATTGCCCTGCCGCTCCCACTTGCCGGACTGACGACATTGACCACCTATCAGGTGTATGTGCGGCGCCTTTGCGCACCTGGTGTGTGGGGGCCTAACAGCGCCCATGCCCAGTTTTTCACCAACTGCCCCCCTACCCTCTTGGAAAATTTCGACGACTTGCCGACTTGTCCGGCGGGTTGCGCCGCTCCCTGTCCGTTGCCCGGCCTTTGGCAAAACGTGCCGGATGACAATTACGAATGGAAAGTATGGACGGGGCCGGGGCTGGTGTTCCCGACTGCCGGGCCGGCCGCCGCATCGGGTGGTGCGGGCAATTATCTCTATTTTAGAAATGCCTGCTCGCCTACGGGTGCCAATGGCGAGACGGCCATCCTCCGCACCTTGTGCGTGCAAGTAGTGGCCTCAGCAGGACAACCCTGTCATTTTTCCTTCGACCTTTACATGAACACCACGACTGGCCTGATGAGCAATCTCGCCTTCCAAATCTCTACCGACGGGGGGCAAAATTGGACCACTCTCCAATCGTGGAGCGGCAATCAGGGCAAACGCTGGCAGCGCGAGTATGTGAGCCTTGCCGCTTTCGATGGTCAAATCGCGGTGTTTCAATTTGTCGCCACAGGTGTGTTCGGCTCTTATGGCGACATCGGCATTGACAATCTGGCGTTTTATGGCTCCACCGTGGATGGAGAGCCAGACTACTCGTTTTTCCTCGACGCGGACGGCGATGGGTTTGGCGACCCTGAGCGCCGCGTCATTCTTTGCACCCCAAACGCGCCTCCGGGTTATGTGCCAAACGACGGCGATTGCGACGACGATGACGCGGATATCTATCCTGGAGCGACAGAAATCCTGTGCAATGGCGTGGACGAAAATTGCAATGGCATGGACGATGACACGTTCATCGCAGCACCGAGTGGCAACGGGGCGGTCGTCTGTGTCGGAGAGACCGTCGTGCTGACGGCCAATGGCACCCCTGTCGGTCAGTTTTTTTGGTTCGAAAATGCCAGCAGCCACACACCCATCGGCATCGGCTCTACCCTGACTTTGGCCTCATTGGCGCAAACCAAAACTTTTTACCTGCAAGACTCGCTGCCGGGGGCGAATTGTGCCAGCATCCGCACACCCGTGACAGCGACAGTGAACCCCACCCCCGCGCTGTCGTCCACCCCCCTGCCCCCCGTTTGCTTGGGTCAATCGGTCAACCTTTCCAACGCGACGACGGACACCGCCAATGCAGGCGGCACGACCAGCTATTATTTTGCGCTGCCGCTCACTATGGGTACCCAACTTTCCTCGCCGTTCATCGTGCCGAACGCCAGCGCGACCTATTATGTATTGAATCAAACAAGTCTGGGTTGCGCTGACACCGCCGCCGTCGCGGTCACGGTGAACCCTTTGCCAACCGTGCAAATCGCGCAAGGCGATTCCGTGACGGTATGTCGTGGAAAATCCGTCACGTTGAACGCCACCGGAAACGGACCCGCGCCGCTCTCCTACACTTGGAGCAATGGGCTGAATTTGCAAAACATTCCCGTGCAAGCCAGCGCAACACCCGGCACCACAACGACTTACACCGTGACAGTAACAGATGGGAACAGTTGTTCGTCGTCGAAATCCATCAAAGTACACACCCTGAATAACGTGACGCAAACCGCCATCCTGTCGGTGCAGAATCCCTCTGTCTGTGGCGGCACTGACGGCAGCATCACCCTCGAGCCGCTCAATGGGACACCGCCCTATACCTTCACTTGGTCGGGACCGACCGCAGGCACTTTGACCGACATAACAGGCCCCGGCACCATCACAGGCTTGCAACAAGGCGGCTATCGCGTCACCGTGACCGACGCATCCGGTGGCGGGTGCTCTATGGTGATGCCGCAAATCGTGCTCAATGCGCCCGGTTTCTCCGTCGAAGTGGATGAAATCCTGCACGTTCAATGTCCCGGCCAAAACACAGGCAGCATCACGCTTAGTGTGAATGGCACCAACCCAACCATCAGCTGGAACACTGGCCAAAACACCCCCGCCATCGGCAGCCTGCCACCGGGTACATATTCTGTCACCATCACAGATGGTGCCTGTTCGCAAGTGTTGAGCAATCTGGAAATCACCGCCCCGTCCCCGCTCCAAATAGTGCTCAACAACCTGACCAACGTCGCCTGCAATGGTGCCAATTCCGGTGCGCTCGACCTCGCCATTTTTGGCGCGACCCCGCCGTATAGTTCTGTTTGGTCAAATGCAGCGACGACGGAAGATCTTTCCAATTTGGCTCCCGGCGACTACACAGCTACCGTGACGGATGCAAACGGCTGTTCCTTCACGACGGATGTTTACAACATTTCCGAGCCGCCGCCGCTCGTCGTTTCGGAAGGCATCATCCAAGACATCCTTTGTTTCGGGGAAAATACAGGCGCTATTTTTATTGAAACAACGGGCGGCGTGTTGCCCTATCAGTTTTTGTGGAACAACGGTGCCACTCAAAATTCGCTGAACAACCTCCCAGCCGGGAACTACTCAGCCACCGTGACGGATGCAAACGGCTGTTCCGACACATTTGTCACCACCCTTTCGCAGCCTGCCGCGTTGGCGCTTGATGATGTGCTCACCACCCACCCTATTTGTGTGGGAGCGCAGGATGGCCGCATAGAAGCCCTTGTCAGCGGCGGCACACCGCCCTATCAGTTCGATTGGAGCCACGGCCCGTCGGGTATGGGGCTGAATATTTTGGAAAACCAAACCAACGGCCACTACGGTCTCACCGTGACTGACGCGGCGGGATGCTCCGTGGCGACAACCGACATCACGCTCAACGCGCCTCAACTGCTGACGCTGACGGTCAATGACCTTGTGCCCGCCGATTGCTTTGGCGCTTCCACCGGGCGCATTTCGGTGGAGGTCAGCGGCACGCAAGGCAGCGTCAACGTGACTTGGAATGGCCAAGCAGGAGGCTTCACTTTGGCCGATGTCCCGGCGGGTCAATACATCGTGAAAGTGCAAGACGGGCGGGGCTGCTCCATAGAGCAGACCTTCTGGCTGGCCCAACCCGAACTGCCTCTGACTTCCACGCTGCTTTCGCTGCAACATGTGACCTGCGCGGATGAGCCGAATGGGAGCATCACCATCAACACTTCGGGGGGCACCACGTCTTACTCCTATTCTTGGAGCAACGGAGCCATCACCAAAAACCTGTTGGCCATCAAAGCAGGCTCCTACACCCTCACCACCACCGATGCCAGAGGATGCACCCATATATTGGGGCCGCTTGTGGTGACCCAACCGCCCGCCCTGACCATAGAGCCAAACCTCACCGATATTCCGTGCATTGGCCTTTCGTTGGGCAGCATCGAATTGAACGTGATTGGGGGTGTGCCGCCCTACCAATATGTGTGGAGCAATGGCGCTGTCACCCAGAACATTTATTCGCTGAATGCTGGTCAGTATTCGGTGACGGTGCAAGATGCGAGCGGCTGCGTGAAGGTGCTGAACGACCTGAATGTGATTGACCGAAAACAAAGTTTCACGGTGCGCACCCTTGAGGTCAAACCTGTTTCTTGCCCCGGTGCCGACGATGGTCGTATCGTGGTGCAAGTAGTCAATGGCTCAGGGCCGTTCCAATTCGCTTGGTCGCCTCCGGTGGGTTTGCACCCCAACATTACCAACCCGACTGACCAAGCAAGCAATTTGTCAGGGGGCATCTACACGGTGACGGTGACCGACGCGCAAGGCTGCGTGGCCATTTCACCGCCCTACACGATTGAGGAAGCGCCCCCCGTGGTTTTTAATATCGTCAACCAAATCAACGTCTTGTGCAAGGACGATTCCACCGGGGTGATTCAAACGGCATTTTCAGGAGGTTTGCCGCCATTTGCTTTTTTGTGGAACAACGGCGCGACAAGCCAAAATCTGGAGCACCTCTCCGCCGGAATTTACCGGCTCACTATCACTGACTTTTTCGGCTGCACATACATATCGCCCAACGTGAACATCACGCAACCTGCGCTCGGACTGCAAATCACCACCGATTCGGTGCGACAAGACCGATGCGGCGACAGCGGCGGCGCTATCTTCCTAAAAGTGGCTGGGGGTACTGCCCCTTACGCCTTCTTGTGGAACAGCGGCCAACAAACGGCCTCCATCACAGGGCTTGCCGCAGGGCAATATCAACTGACGGCAACAGACCATGTCGGCTGCACCCAAGTGTCGCTGCTATACGACATCGAGGCGCTCAGCACCCCGTTGGACGTGGATTGGGTGAAAACCGATGTCGCCTGTCGCGGAGGCAACACGGGTGCCATATCGGTACAGGCATTTGGCGGCACTCCCGAATATCAATTTTTCTGGAACACCGGCCATATAGGGCCTCACCTTACCAATCTTACAGCTGGCACCTACACCCTAACCCTGACTGACGCTGCGGGTTGTTTCAAATTTTTCACCTTTATTGTGGTCGAGCCGCCCTTGTTGTTATTTTCATGGACGACAGACTCTTCCGCCAACGGTTGGTCCATCACGCTCAATGTGCCTTCTTTTTATGCAGTGGAATGGAGCGCGAACACTGGCGGGCAAACAGGCCCGGTCGCTACGGGACTGTCAGCTGGCATCTACTACGCTACGGTGACGGATTTGCTGGGCTGTACTCAGGTGGTCGGCCCCATCGCGGTCGGCACATTGCATACAGGAGCGCCAGAAATGATTTCAATCTTGGCGCTTTTTCCCAATCCGACTTTTGGGCAAGCCACGTTGGATGTGGAACTTGAACAGCCCGCGGCGCTGGAGGTCGCGGTATTCAATTCATTGGGGCAACTGGTTTTTCTGAAAAAAACGGATGCCCACCGGGAGAGGCATACGGTGGCGCTTGAGTTGGAAGCCCTACCGCCATCTGGATATTGGGTAAAAATCAGTTTGGCAAGTGGTGAGGCAAAAATACTTAGGTTGATAAAACTATGAGGAGTGAGGGGCATCCCGTTGCCCCTCACTCCTTCACAAACACCCGCGCCGCCACACCCCCCGCCGACTCCGCCCGCGCGATGTAGGCCCCCGCCAGCCAGCCCGACAACCACACCTCCTCCCGACCCGACGCGGACCGCGCCGACCACAACTCCTGCCCCAGCAGATTGTGGATGGAAAATCGGACGGGCCTGTCACCCGCCGCCGCCCCTTCGAGCGCCAGCGACACGGTGACGCGGGCGGGGTTGGGCGCAATGGAAAGCAGGGAGGCGTCGAGCACGCGCAAGGGCGGCTCCCCAGTCCCCACCGCGCCGCAAAAAACAGTGTCCATGCACCCATCCGCGGTCACCTTCACCACCCAGCCCACGAACTGGGTGCTCAAAGCCCCCAAGCCGCCCGCCACCATGCTGCCGCTGCTCAGGATGCCCACCCCGCCGTAGGCAAACTGGCCCCACCGGGGACGTGGGGCGCCGGCGCGTTGTCGGCCCTCGACCAGAGGCTGTCGCCCTGCTCCGTGAACTTGTAGAGCCAGCCCCCCCCAGTCCCGGCCGCTGGGCTGGGCAAGGTCGCCGTAAGCCGTGCGCTGCCCCGCCACGAGGTAGTGCCCGTCGGGGGGCCGCGTCATGTCGTAGAGGCCGTTGTAGTCGCTGCTGCTCGGGCCGATGTGCTTGAGCCATTGGAGGCTGAGCGTGGAATCAAACTTGAGCGGGAGTTTGCGCCAAAGTCGCTTGCACGACCCTACCGAGCCGTCGCCAACGAAAAGGAGAGTATCTGCCTTGTTCTACAGCACTGAACAATCCAGACCCGTACTTGATTGATTTTCACCGATGCGAGACATTCAACAAGCGCCCCGTGCCTCGAAGGCTTTGCCGCTCTTGGTAGGCACGCTCCATCAGTTCGGGGTCTATGTTCCTGCTGGGCTGCTTGCTGTCCAATACCCGGCAGCAACCACAATCTTTGCACTTGTAGGTTTGGGTGCCGGAGCGGTTTTTCCCGTTTTTGACGATGTTGCTGCTTTCACAGCGGTGTCAACGACGAACTTCTGTTATCATGGCGAAAAATTACATTGCCAGTTAAGTATTTCCACTACCAAGATAAACGAAGCCTCCGTCAATGAGGTGGTCAACGCCGGTGATGAAGGCCGCCTCGTCGGAACAAAGGTAGAGCGCGAGATAGGCGACTTCTTCAGGCGTTGCCATGCGGCCAATGGGCTGCGAGTGCGCGAGTTTCTCGAACATTTCTTGCTCGCGGCCCGGGTAGTTTTTGGACAAAAAACCATCCACGAAGGGCGTGTGCACCCGCGCGGGCGAAATGCTGTTGCAGCGTATGTTGTGCCGGATAAAATCTTTGGCGACGGAGAGCGTCATGGTTTTTACCGCGCCTTTGGTCATGGAGTAGGCAAAGCGGTCGGCCAGCCCGACCGACGAGGCGATGGAGGCCATGTTCAAAATGACACCGCCGCCTTGCGCTTTCATGAGTGGCAAAGCGGCATAGAGGCAATTGTAAACACCTTTCACGTTCACCTGAAAAAGACGGTCGAAGTCGGCCTCCTGGGTGTTTTCCGCATTACCGATGTGGGCGATACCAGCGTTGTTGACCAAAATATCCACTCGCTCCAAATTTTCAAAAACAGCCACGACAGCTGCCTGTTGGCTCACGTCGCATGGGTGAACAAAGATTTTTTCGGAAGAATCGGCAACGGCTTCGCGTGCATGCTCCGCGTCCCAATCCAAAATGTGAACCCTCGCCCCTTGCTGGGCAAACACTTTGGCAATCGCCAGACCGATGCCGCTGCCGCCGCCCGTGACGACGGCTGTCTTGTTTTGCAGACTGAAAATCATAGGATGCAAAAGTAGTAGACTTGTTGCGGTGGAGGGCTTTGAGTGAAGGAGATTGTCATTTTTTCGACTGGCGAGGCAAATTTTGCAGTCTAAATCGGGCATATTCGGCGAAAAATTTAACGAAGCCAGTCGGAAAAAGGGCTTTCCCTTCGCCAAAGCTCCCCACCGCAACAAGTATAGTGTTGTGCATGGAGAAAAATTTGTTTGAGTTCCTGCCAGACAAAGACGAACATGAGCCCAAAAATTTTGCTGGGTAAATGGAAAGTAAATTTTTCGCCGAAGCTCGTACCTTTGCCCCGGCGCCGGGCGACCAGCTCCTGCAAAACCTCCCCAGGGCGGAAACGCAGCAAGGATATGTGGTCGTAGCGGTGTGTTCGGCGCTTTTTCTTCAACATGCCAATTCGATGATGTGCCAATGTGCCAATGTTGCGCATTGGCACATTTTCAAATTGGCGCATTAGCACATTAGAAACCATGCTTTTTTTCATAGACACTGCCAACCTCGACCACATCCGCGAAGCTGCCGAACTGGGCATTCTCGACGGCGTGACCACCAATCCCTCGCTCATGGCAAAAGAGGGTATTTCTGGTGAAAAAAATATCTTGAAACACTATCGCACCATTTGTGGAATCGTGGGGCAAGGCCGCGACGTGAGTGCCGAAGTGATTGCAACCGACTTCAAAGGCATGGTCGCCGAAGGCAAGCAACTCGCCGACATTCACGAGAACATTGTGGTGAAGGTGCCGATGATTAAGGACGGCGTGAAGGCATTGGCATATTTCACGGAAGCTGGCATCAGGACGAATTGCACGCTGGTTTTTTCGGCGGGCCAAGCGATTCTGGCTGCCAAAGCGGGTGCCACTTATGTGTCGCCGTTCATCGGGCGTATTGACGACATCGGCTGGGATGGCATGAAGCTTATCCGCGAAATCAACCAGATTTACACGGCGCAGGCTTACGAGACGGCCATTCTCGCGGCCAGCATTCGCCAGCCGCTGCACATCGTTCAATCCGCCAAAGCGGGTGCCGATGTGGTGACTTGCCCCCTTTCAGCCATTATGGGTTTGTTCAATCACCCCCTGACGGACATCGGGCTGGAGAAGTTTTTGGCTGACTACAAAAAGGTGAATGGGTGACGTTAATAGACTTGTCGCGGTGGAGGGCTTTCCCTTCGCCAAAGCTCTCCACCGCGACAAGTCTAATGAACGAAGGAAGATGATTTTGGGGAAAAACCCTGCTTCGCGTTTCGGGGCAGGGTGTTTTTTTAGGGTAAAATTTGGCCTCCCACCGAACAAGATTCACAAATGCCGAACTCGGATTGAAACAACAGGAGCCATCACCGAACATTCGGGATGGCTCCTGTTGTTTCAATCCAACTCAATATACTACCTCAACAAAGTGACATCGCCTTTGTAGAGCAATACGCGGCCATCAATCAATTCGATTTCGGCATAGTAGGCAAACACGGCGGGTGTCATCAGCTTGCCGCGATAACGACCATTCCACCCATAGGCTGGGTCGTTGGGCAAGAAGTTTTGCTTTTGGAACACCATGGCCCCCCAACGGTCGAATATTTGGAAGGTCTTGACCTGCACCACTTGGTCGCCTTTTGCAAAAATGTAAACCACGTCGTTGTCGCCATCTTCTTTCCACGGTGAAAACACGTTTGGAATGTAGATGTGCGGCTGATTGTCCACCCGAACGACCGTGCGGTCGCTGGCTTCGCAACCGTCAATGCTGATGATGGTGACGGTGTATTGGGTGGGCTTGAAGGGTTGTGCGGTTGGGCTTAACAGGTTCAGAATGCTGTTGCCGTCGAACGTCAAGCCGTCTATGGGTGTCCAGATAACGGTGTCAATGAGTGCAAGTGGATAGCCAGCTGGCAAGGTGGCTTCGATTTTCAGCGACTCTCCCAGCGCGATTTTGAAATCGGGCGCGAGCGAGACGGCTGGGTCGGGTGCTTTTGGCACGTTGAGCGTCTTGTGAAATTCGCAGCCATTGGCATCCTGTATCCAAAGGTCGTAGGTGCCCGGCGTGATTTTTTGGAAATCGGTTTGCGCGAAGAAGGACTGGCCGTTGTTGATGGAGTAGGTGAAGGGGCCAACGCCGCCTGCCACCTGTCCGAAGGTGATGATGCCGTCATTATCCTTGCAGCTCGGATTTTTCAAGTCGAAAATGAAATCCGTCGGCATATTGGTTTCCAAAAACACTTGTACTTGGTCGGTTTGCGTACAGCCAGTCGTTGTGTTGGCAACGGTAAGGGTATAAACG
Source organism: Saprospiraceae bacterium (assembly GCA_026129545.1). Lineage (NCBI taxonomy): Bacteria > Pseudomonadati > Bacteroidota > Saprospiria > Saprospirales > Saprospiraceae > Saprospiraceae bacterium. The sequence goes on along the minus strand of JAHCHX010000003.1, from coordinate 26,538 downwards.
CCTGCTTGGTTGACCACTGGTGTCAGGCTACTGTTGCCGGAGACGAATTGCCCCCCTTGTGTGCTCCAAGTGTAGGAATAAATGGAGCCTGTCGAGCCTGAGCCTTGCAAGGTCACTTGCTCCACTGTGCAAGTCAGGGTGAATGGTGGCCCTGCTTCCGCTATGGGCAGCACGATGTTGTCGTTCACCGTCACGGTGGCAGTATTGGTACAGCCCGTCACATTGTTCAAAACAGTCAGTGTATAGGTACCGGAGGCACTCACGGTGGCCGAATTTGTTGTTTCTCCGCCTACGATGTTGCCGTTGAGGGTGGTCCAGATATAGCTGATGTTGGAGCCGCCCTGCGAGCCACTGCCATTGAGGGTGACTTGTGGTTGCACACAAGTGATGAGCGATGGCGTGGCGATGGCTGCCACGGGTGGCGTGGTGTTCACGTTGACGAGCACTTCATCGGAAGCGGAGCAACCGTTGTCCTCATTCACAACGACAAGGACGTAGGTGCCACCTGCCACAATGGTCGGGTTAAGGCCATTTGCGCCGACGAGAATTTGCCCGTTGGTGGTGGTCCATTGATAGAAATAATTTCCGTTTTGGCTGGAGCCTGTGCCGTTGAGTTGCAATGATGTGACGGCGCAGGTCAACAAGCCATCCGTACCTGCATGGGCGGTTGGGTTTTGCACATTTTGCGCCACCTCGGTCGAGTAGGTTTGGGTACAGCCGTTGGAAGTGTCGGTAATCAGCAGGGTGTAATTGCCGGGCTGGTTCACCACTGGCTGGAGCGGGTTGGTTTGGTTGACAAAGTTGCCACCTGTCGTGCTCCATTGATATGTGAATTCAGCGCCCGTGCTGGAGGCAGTGGCATCCAAGGTAGTTTGCTGCACCGCACAAGTCAGGGTGCTGGGCTGTGCAATGAACACATTGGGCTGCTCTTGGTCGGCAGACACGCTGGTAGCATCGGTGCTGGTGCAGCCATTGAGGGTGTTGGTCACGACGAGCGAGTAGGTGCCGGTGGCGTTCACGGTCGGCGCAAGGGTATTTGCTCCGCTCGTGATATTGCCGCCATTCGAGGCAGACCAGCTGTAAGTGAAGTTGCCGTTGGAACTCACCGTGCCTGCAAGATTGACTGACAACACGGTGCAAGTCAGCGTGGGCGACGGCCCAGCATCCATTACTGGTGGGTTGATATTTTGGGTAACAAGCACGCTGGAGCTTGCTGTGCAATTGTTGGTGGTGTTCGTCACGGCCAACACATAGGTGCCCGGCGCGTCAATGGTGGGATTGAGCGTGCCGTTGCCACCTGTGATGTTGCCTCCACCTGTGGCGGTCCAGAGATAAGAAAACTCTGGCCCTGCGCTGCTGCCCGCCCCACTCAGCGTGATGCTGGTGACGGCGCAAGTGAGTTGGGGCGCGTTGTTGGCAATGGCGATAGGCACGTCAGCGGCTTGTGTGATGAGCACGGTCGAGGTGGCGGTACAGCCATTGATGGTATTGGTCACCAACAGGAAATAGTTGCCCGCGCCATCTACCGTAGGGTTGAGAATGTTGGTCGGCGTGATGAAATTACCGGTGTTGGTTGTCCATTGATAGGTGAATTCTGGCCCTGTGCTGGCAGTGGCATCCAGTGTGTAGGTATTTGCCACACACGTCAGTTGGAAGGTGTTGCCTGCGTTGGCATTGGGCTGTGCAAAATCCATGGTGACAAGTACTTCATCAGTGGTCGTGCAGCCGTTGGTCGTGTTGGTGACGAGAAGGCTGTATGTGCCGCCTTGATTAACGACCGGGCTTCCGGTGGTGCCACCCGACAGGATGCCGGCACCCGTCCAAGAGAATGTGTAATTAGAGCCAGATGGGTTGGCCGTGCCGCCAAGTTGCAGTTGTGGGTTGAAACAGTTGAGCACTTTGTCAGGCCCTGCATCGGCGGGCGGGGGGGTGATGTCCTGATTGACGGTGACAGCCATGTCGGAGGTGCAGCCATTGGCAGAGTTGGTAATGACCAAGTTGTAGCTGCCCGGCTGGTTGACCACGGGGTTGAGGGTAGTGTTGCCAGACACGATGCCCGGCCCCGTCCATGCGTACGAAATGTTTGCGCCGGTGGTGGAGCCGTTGCCATTCAGCGTGACTTGCCCGGTCACGCAGTTCAGGATGTTCGGCGTGGCGATTTGCACGATGGGTTCATCGGCATCTTGCAAGATATTGACTTGGGCGGTGGATGTGCAGCCGTTTTGTGTATTGGTGACCAATATCTGATAGGTGCCGGGAGCGTTCACTGTTGGGTTCAGAATGTTGGTGGGGCTGGTGAAATTGCCGCCCGACAAAGCCGTCCACTGATAGCTGAATTGTGGGCCAGTGCTGGAGCCACTGCCATCCAGTGTCATGGAAGGTTGGGTACAAAGCAGCGTTTGGCTCGTGCCTGCGCTGGCTGTGGGGGCTACTTTGTCGGCCTCCACTTGAATGGAGAAGGTAGCGGTGCAGTTGTTGGCAGTATTTGTCACCAACAAAGTGTACTGACCGGGCTGGCCAACGGTGAGGAGCAAGGTGCCTTGACCGCTGACGATTTGCCCGTTGATGGTGCCCCACTGATAAGAGTAGCCGGGTCCCGACGAAGAGCCGTTGGCATTGAGCGTAACCTGCGGCACCGCACAAGTCAGTATGCCCGAAGGCGTGGCGATGGCGGTTGGCAGGTTGGCATTGCTGGTCACCGTCGCGGATGCTGTGGAGGTACAACCATTGACATTGTTGGTGACGGTAAGTGTATAGGTGCCAGCTGCGGTCACGGTCGGATTCAAGGTGTTGCCGCCCGCGCCGATGCCACCTCCGGTGGAAGAGGTCCATTCATAAGTAAAGTTTGGCCCCGTGCTACTGCCTGTGCCGTTGAGTTGTACCACAGGTGAGGTGCAATTCAATTCGCCTCCCGGTGCCACGGTGGCTGTCGGGTTGGTGATGTTTTGCGGAATCGCAATGGAGGCAGTGCTTGAACATCCGTTGGTGGCGTTCGTGACGACCAAGTTGTAGGTGCCGGGTTGGTTCACTGTGGGTGTGGGCGTGTTGCCGCCGCTGACGATATTGCCGCCTGTCGTAGTCCACACATAGCTCAAATTGGGCCCAACAGGTGCGTTCAGATCGCCCAACGTGTGTGAGGTGACCACGCAGGTCAGCGTGGCAGGCGTTCCCGCGTTGGCCGCGGGAGCCGCGATGTCTTGTGTGATTAAGACCGATGCCGTTGCTGTGCATTGGTTGGTGGTGTTGGTCACCAGCAAAGTATAGGTGGCTGGAGCGTTGACGACAGGATTCAAAGTGTTTTGCCCTGATACAAACGAGCCGCCGGGTGTGGAAGACCAAGTGTAGGTGAAATTTGAACCGCTGCTGCTGCCAGCGCCGCTGATGGTTAGCTGTGTCGTGTTACAATTCAGCAGGCCGTTGACATCTGCCTCGGCTACTGGCACGGAATTGTCCTGAGCCACCGTCGCGGTGGTGCTATTAGTGCATCCATTTACGGTATTGGTCACGACAAGGGTATAATTGCCGGGTTCGGACACGACCGCATTGGCGGAGGCTTGCCCCGATTGGATGTTGCCATTGGCGGTTGACCAAGAGAAGCCAAGACTTCCGGCAGGCGTGGAGCCACTGCCATTGAGCGTCACGGTCGTGTTGGTGCAAGTCAACAAGGCAGGAGCTCCAATGACCGCGACTGGCGGCGTGGTGTTGCTGTTCACCAGCACCACATCCGTCTTCGTGCATCCATTTGCCGTATTGGTGACGAGCAAGGTATAGGTACCCGTAGAGGAGACCAAGGGATTGAGGGTGTTGCCGCCGCTGACGATAGTGCCGCCGTTGGTAGCCGTCCATTGATAGGTGAAATTGGCACCTCCGCTGGAACCGCTGCCGTCGAGGGTGGCATTGGTCAACACACAGGTTAGGGTTTGGTCAGGCCCCCCATTTGCGGTGGGCAGCACGTTGTCGCCCACGACTTGCGTGGACTGAGATGCCGTGCAACCGTTGGCTGTGTTGGTGACCACCAAGGTGTAAGTGCCGGGCTGATTGACCACCGGGGTGAGCGTGTTGCCGCCGCTGACGATGTTGCCGCCTCCCGAAGCCGTCCAGTTGTAAGTGAAATTCGGCCCACTACTGGAGCCGTTGCCATTAAGGCTGACGGAGGTCACGACGCATGTAAGTGGGTCTGGAGCCGCTGCCACCACATCTGGTGGGGTAAAATTGCCCGGCACGGTGGCCGTAGTGGTTTTTGTGCAACCCTTTGAGTCTGTGACGGTGACGGTATAGTTGCCGGGGGCAAGATTTTGCGGGTCCTGCACTGTTTGGCCGCCTGTCCAATTATAGGTGTAGTTGGGAGAACCGCCAGTAACCGTAAGGTCAATGCTGCCCCCCGTCGGGTTGGCGCAAGTGGCTCCTTGCACATTGGCGACGACGGGGTCAATGGCTGGTGGGGCTACCACGTTGAACTGTTGTTGGCTGGTGCAGCCAAAGCCGTCGGTGACGGTTACTAAATAGGTGCCTCCCTGCAAATTATTTTGGAAAGGCAAATTCGGCAAGTTCTGCGGGCCTTGCCAAGTGTATGTGTATGGGCCTTGCCCACCAGTCACAGAGGTTTGGATGGCGCCGTTACTGGAATTATTGCAAGTGGGGTTGGTCACGGTACCATTTAGCGTCAGCGACGATTGTGTCACTAACAAGGCTCCCTGTCCATTTCCCACGCACCCATCTGAATCTATGACGTTGGCTATTTGGTAAAGTCCGGGTTCGTTCACCTCCAAGAAGAACGGATTTTCTGTGATGCCTTCTATGGGTGGCTGTAGGTTGCCGCTTTGGGTATAATTGAGCGTGAATGGCCCGGTTCCCACAAAGTTGACCCTGATAAGAGCTGATTGACCCGGACATATTTGTGGCGCGGGAGGCAGAAGCTGCGCCACGGGCGGGGCTTTCACGTTGATGCGAGCGGTGGCGACAAATGTTTTGCCGCAGTTGTCTGTCACTGTCACGCGGATGTTTGTGGAAACCGCCACAAATTGGGATTTGGTGTCTGTGTTGCCGCCACCTTGCCATGAATAAGAGTAGGGGGGCACACCATCTGTAGGAGTGACGGTGACCGTGCCGACGCCCGAGCCACAAATAACCACCGTGTCGGCCACGGCAGACAGCGGCAAGAGGTCGTGTATCGTGAGCGTGACTTCAGGCTCCAAGCAAGAACAGGGGTTGGTGAGGCGGATGACGATGGTCTCGGCACCTTCCGCAATCAAGTCGTTCACGATATTCACGTTGATAACCACTTGAGTTTGACCGGCAGGAATCACGACCACCGCCGGGATAGGCGAATAGTCGGCACCGGGAGTGGCCGTGCCACTGATGGTGTACGACACGGTATAGTTCGAGTTGACGTTGCCGCCCACTCGCTTGAACACAAGCTTCACAGTGCCACAACCTTCATACACGTCGGTCACGTCTGGTTGGTCGTTCACAAGCCATTCCACCGAGGCCGCACCCGAGCCGGAGAAAGAACCTGCTCTCAAGAACACGCCCGAATCGAAAATGCCGTCGCCCACATCCGCGATTTTCAGTTTGATGTGATACGTCGAGCAGGGAATCACCGGTGCGACTGCCGTGAGTCTTTTCGTGAAGCCATCGAACTGCACCTCATTGACTGCGGGGCCGTTTGCGGGTTGTTGCCCGCAAAGGTTGCCGCTGGAGGCCGGTTGGTTGTTCACATAAAGCCCCGCGTTGGAAATGTGGTTCACGTTGTTGATAGCGACATAGTTGCCCGGCCCCAAAGCCGCGATATTGGCCGCGCCGCCAAAAGGCCCCGTGATGCCCGGCCCCGAAATGAAAAAGCCAAAAGCGTCATTGAATTGCGAACCCACGTATTCGCAGTATTCCTCAGAGCCAAAAACGTATTCAAACGTCAGCGGGGTTTTGGTAGGCGTAAAATCAAATTCGATATTGGCTAAGTCGTACAAACTGCCGCTACCCGAAAGTTGCGACAAGTCGGCGTCGGGTGTCGCGTTTCCAAAGCCAGCACTGGCGTTGTCGGCATTGTTGGGGCCAACCGCGACGGCACAGTTGCCCGTAGCCATAATCATCCCGTAGTCAAAACCGATATTGGTAGTGCCATTTGTAAAAGTGCCAATTTGAGAGCCATTGCCTTGAAACGTCACATTGGTCACATCAAAACAGTTGCCACCGATAAGCACGTCTCTGATGAGGTCTTCGGCAGAGCCGCCGGGCGATACCTCAAGCACCGCCAGCGACTTCATGTATTCCGCAAAACTCTTCTTCAGGCAAGTGTTGCAAACCATGGAAACATAATGCCGGGGCGGATTGTCAGCCTCCCAAGAGCAGGGATAGTTGAGCTGAAACGACATGGTCGAGGCAGTCACCACAAACTTCAACTGGCGAACCGCCGCGTCGTATTCAAGGATTTTCGTGTTGGCATCTGTTGCCACAACTTCAGGCAAGCAGCCATTAAGTGCGGGGTCTTCTGGCACAATAAGCGAGAAAGTCTCGCCCACAATTAGATTTTCAAAAGTCAATACCTGATTGGTCGAATACGCCGTGATGACATGGCGTTGCAAGTGCCCGTCAAGCACGGTGGCAGCAGTATTGTCGGCCTGACCTCGCAACACTGCGGGGGTCGAAAACACCAGAAGCAGGATGAGAAAGGGGAAAAAATGACGGGGTGTAAATACACGCATAGACAACAAGGGTTTGATTAGTTAGTGTGTATGGTTTGGACTTCGATTTGTCCTGACGGACAAGACACGGCGGAGATGCTTCTCGCTGCATCATCCGCTGTTTGAAATGTCACAGAGTTGGTTGAATTGGCACATTCGTAGGCTCGAACCGGAAAAATGGGTCGCCCAACACAAACGAGTGGGCTACTTTGTCACGAGTATGCGGGGGAGGATTAGCAATCGTGTTCATGGTTTTGTTGGGCACTCACGGCGCTTCAAAAAATCACGCAATGATAAAAAAGAATTTTCCAGCGCAGCCCATGATTTTTATCAAAATCTGCCGAAAAGTAAAAGGGCAAGAAGCATATCTCGCCCCAAAAACAAAAAACAAAACAATGTTCCGAAAACATGGCTTTTTTTAAGCGACGACAAAACATAATTCTACCGCCCGAATATCGTTTTCTGCAAAAGTTAATTCGGTATTTGTTTGCCAAAGACAGGTGACGTAAGTTTGCCCGCTGAAAAATGGTCAGCAAGCGGTGGTTTTTTGCAATAGCATCGCCCAGTGTTGGAGGCTCGTAGGTCACTTGGTCATTGAAAATTGAACATTGTTCATTGAACATTTTAAATTTCAAATTCAAAAATTAGCATTTGGAAAAGACCCATGTCCAATATTCAATGACCCCGAGACAGCCCAGCCAACGACCCACAGCTCGCCCCGACCATTCGGGGAACAACTAACAACTTTCTCATACTCAATGGACAGTGATCCGTTATTACACACGCGAAAAAAGGAAGCTCGTCGAATTGGCCGAGCCGGATCCCGGCTGTTGGGTACACCTTACCCCACCGTTCGGGCCTGACGAATTAGAGGAGTTCGCTCGCCGGTTCGAGATTGACATGGCCTTCCTCACCGACTCGCTCGACCTCGACGAACGCGCCCGATATGAGCGCGACGAGGATGTTCGCTTCATCCTCATCAATACGCCCATCAAGAACATCTACGCTCAAGAAGAAAACGAGGCGTACTTCATCACCGTCCCCATTGGCATCGTGCTGACCATAGAGCACGTCATCACGATTTCGGCGGTGGAGACACCCGTGCTCGACAAGTTTTTGCAAAACAATATCCGCAACTTCAACCCCGCCGATGAAAAACGCTTCGTGCTGCAAGTGCTCGAACAAAACGTGTATCATTTTCTCTCCTGCCTCAAAGCCCTCAATCTGCGCCGAAACCGCGTCGAAAAAGAGTTGATGCACTCCAGCCGCAACACCGACCTGATGCAGTTGCTGGCCATTGAAAAAAGCCTCGTCTATTTCGTCAACTCGCTCAACGCCAACGAATTGCTTAAAATGAAGGTGAAACGCACCGATTTCCTCCACATCAACGGCGACGAGGACATGACCGAGCTGTTCGAGGACATTATCATTGACAACTCGCAGGCGCTCTCCATGGCCAACGTGTATACCAACATCTTGAACGGCACGATGGATGCCTATTCCAGCATCATCTCCAATAACCTCAACCGCTTCATCCATCGCCTCACGGTCATCACCGTCGTGCTCATGGTGCCCACCCTGATTTCCTCCTTTTTCGGCATGAACATTGACAACGGCATCCCCGACAAACCCTGGGCCTTCTACACCACCGTCATGATGGCAGGCCTCATCACCGGCGGCCTGTATTGGTTGATGCAGCGTAGAAAAATGCTATAATTGCCTTGCAAAACTTACGTTCCAAATGGCAAGCAATCCAATGAAATGTCCATAGGCAATGCGAATACTACTCATAGAAGACGACCCGACGCTCTCCCAAAACATTAAGGCAGATTTGTCCGCACAAGGTTTTACCGTAGATGTCGCCTTCGACGGCCAAGTGGCTGAAAAAATGCTGCGCCAATTTGAGTACGACTGCATAGTGCTGGATATCAACCTGCCGCACAAAAATGGGTATCAACTGACACGGGAGTTTCGCAGCCACGACGTGCACACACCAATCCTGATGCTTACGGCATTCAGCGAATTACAAGACAAATTGGATGGCTTCGAAGCAGGTGCTGACGACTATCTTGGCAAGCCTTTCTACCACAAAGAACTTGTGGCACGCATCAAGGCACTGTTAAAGCGAAAATCGAGGCCGGGCAAGGGCAATCAGCAGCACCGGCGTTACCGTGTCCGCAACCTCGAACTGATTGAAGAAGCCAAACAGGTGCTGCTCGACGGTGCACCCCTAGACCTCACCCCGCGCGAATATCAGATTCTATTGCTCCTGTTAAAAGGACGTGGCAACGTGGTGTCCAAGCAGGAATTCATCCGGGAAATCTGGGGCAGACACTTTGAAGCCAACACCAACACCATCGAGGTGTATATCAACCTGCTGCGAAACAAAATTGACAAAACCCGCACCGACCGCCTCATCAAGACGCGCGTAGGTTTCGGCTACTACATTGACGAGGACATCCATGAAACTTAGCCGCCGCATCCTACTCTATTTCTCCACGTCCATCATCGCCTTTATCGGATTGGCTTTGTGGTTGGTGTATCTATTTTTTGCCGACTACCGCCGCGAGGAGTTCTGGCGCCGATTGACAGAAGAAGGTGAGGTCGCTTTGCGTATGTTGGCGCAAGCAGACTCAGCCGAAACAACCCCACAATATCCCGTGGACTTCATGGACGATGCCGACGACGAGCGGATGCTCATCTTCGACCGCGACCGGCGCGTGTACTACAACAGCCTCGGCAACAAGCGCCACTATTATCATCCCGAAATGCTGAACGCACTCAGCAAAAGCAATCCAGACCTCCAAGGAAGCGAACAGGGCGTGGCCATCAAAGGACTATACCGGGAACAGGACGGCCGTGAGTTCTACATCATCACCCGGGCCAGCGACCAGTTCGGCATGCGCAAGCAAGAGTACCTCAGGTACCTGTTGCTCGGCACGTTTGTCATCGCTTGTGTGCTCGTGGTGCTTATTTCCCATTATTTGGCCCGTCAAATCACGGCCCCGCTCGAACACATCGCCAAACAGATAGAACAAGTCCGCTTGGACACACTCCAAAAGCCACTTGATATACCCAGCGGCAGTGTCGAGGTACAGCAACTGGCACTGAAATTCAATGCCATGCGCGAACGATTGGACCAAGCAGTCAAATTTCAAAGCCATTTCATCCAGCACGTCTCACACGAACTGAAAACACCTTTGGCCGTGTTATTCTCCAACCTCGAACGCGCTGAAGCGACAGGCAACGAAACAGCTCTTCGCCAAGCCCTGCTAGAACACAAGACTGGCCTGCGCGACGTGGCCGACATTCTGGATGCCCTGCTCCAGATAGCGCAAGTGGAAGCTGGCGCCAAGCAAGCACTCGGCCAACCAGTGCGCATTGACGAGCTCCTGTTTCAGGTCATGGATTCCCTACGCTATGCGTACGACGACCTGCACATCGAAGTAGCGCTCGACGAGAGCATTACCGATGCCGCCCAGTTGACCGTGACTGGCAACCGAGGCCTGCTGCACGCCGTGCTGCAAAACCTGCTCAAAAACGCCCACCTTTACCATCGCGAACACCCGCCAACGGTGGCCCTTGCCCCCCTGCCCGGCGGCCTGCGCCTGACGGTCTGCAACGACGGCCCTACACTGCCGCCAGAAGAGGCCGAACGTCTGTTCCAGCATTTCTTCCGCGGCAGCAACAGCAGTAAGCACAGCGGCTTCGGGCTCGGGCTGGCGCTGGCGCACCATATCGTGGCACTACACGGGGGGCAGCTGTGGTACGAGGTGTCGGAGCAAAAGGGGTGGAACTGTTTTCAGGTGGAGCTGCGTCTTTAAGCCAAATTTTATCCCCGTTAAGCCCTTATTAAGCCCGTTTCCTCCTCCTTTGCGGCATGAAATCCAGATTGCTTGCGCCGCTGCTGCTGCTCGGCGCTACCCTGCATGCCGCCGATACCCTGCGTGTCAACCTGCGCCAAGCCGATAGCCTCTTCCTCGCGTCCAATTACCGCCTGCTGACCGCCGCCCTGAACGTGGATGCCCAGCGCGCCCAGATCGTGCAGGCCCGACTGTACCCCAATCCGGTCGTCTTCGCCGACTTCAACTTGCTCGACCCAGAGAATGAAAAAGCCCTGCACATCGGGCGCACGGGACAAAAAGCGCTTCAGGTGGAGCAACTCATCCTGCTCGGCGGCAAGCGCCAAGCCCAAGTGGACTTGGCCAAAACCAACGCCGAACTCGCCGAACTGGAGCTGGAAGACCTGACCCGCCAACTGCGCTTCGAACTGCGCAAGAGCTATTTCGCAGTAGGCCGCCACATCTTCCTGCTCGACCGATACACCCGCCAACTCGAACAACTAGATACACTCATCAGCGCCTATAGCGACCAGGCCGCCAAAGGCAACGTGGCACTCAAAGACCTCGTGCGCCTCAAATCGGAGTACCTCGGCCTCGTCAACGTGCGGGCGCAAATCTTCGAAGCACTGTTTGCCGAACAAGGCACCCTCCAAATGCTGCTCCGCACCGACCGGTTTGTGTTGCCCGACACCGCCACCGCCGCCTACAACCGCTACGTCAGCCGCTTCGACGATGCCTTTCTGCTCGATGCCGCCCTCAGCGCCCGGCCCGACTACCGCGCCACCGAGCGGTTGGTCGTCTTCTCGAACCAAAACACCCGGCTCCAGCGCGCCTTAGCCAAGCCCGACGTGAGTGTGTTCGGTGCCTACGACCAGCGCAGCGGAGCCTTTGTCAATCAGGTCAACATAGGCGCAAGTATGCCCCTGCCCATGTGGAACCGCAACCAAGGCAACATTCAGGCCGCCAAGATCGGCGAACAAATGGCCGCCCTCGGACGAGAGGAACTGCGCACAGCCATCGCCGTGGAAATCGCCAACCGCAACCGAGCCTACGAACAGGCCTTGGCAGAGTACCGCAAAATGCTGGAAGTCTTCAATGCCGACTACGACCGCATCCTCGAAGGCATGACCGACAACTTCACGCGCGGCAACGTCAACCTCATCGAGTTTCTCGACTTTTTCCAAGCTTACAACGAAGCGCTCGGCACCGTCTCCGATGTCCGCCAACAACTCGGCTTGACTGCCGAATACCTCAACTTCCTGACTGCAACCGAACTTTTCCAATAATGCGACACATACACTTTTTCCCCGTATTGCTTCTGTTCGCCGCCCTCGCAGCCTGCCAACAGGATGCCCAAAAAGACGATACTAGCCAAACGGCGTTTGCCTTCACCCTAAGCGACACCATGGCCGCCCGCTGCCAATTCTACGAGGCCCTAGTAGAGCCGGTAATGGTCGAACTGCGCCTCTTCGGCAAGATCAGCGCCGACAACAACAAAGTCGCCCAGGTATATCCTATCGTGGGCGGCAACGTGCTCAAAATCAACGTAGAAGTGGGCGACTACGTCCGCCGAGGCGACGTGTTGGCCGTCATGCGCAGCGGCGAGGTGGCCGGCTTCCAGAAAGACCGCCTCAATGCCCTGAACGACGTGGCCATCGCCGAAAAAAACCTGCAAGTGGCCCGCGACATGTTTGCTGGCAAACTGCTGACCGAAAAAGAGGTCATCGCCGCCCAGCGCGAACTGGACAAAGCCCGCGCCGAACTGGAGCGCGTGAACGAACTGTACAGCATCTACAGCCTGCGCGACGGCTCCATCTACAACATCACCGCCCCCATGAACGGGTTCGTACTGGCCAAGGACATCAATCAGAACGAACAGCTCCGCTCCGACCGCACCGAACCCGTGTTCGCCATCGCCGAGATCAACGAGGTGTGGGCTTTGGCCAACGTGAACGAAAGCGACATCGGCAAAGTCCGGCTCGGCATCCCCGCTGCCGTCCACACCGTCAGCTTCCCCGACGACGTGTACCGCGGGCAGGTGGACAAAATCTACAACACCATTGACCCCGAGACCAAGGCCATGAAAATCCGGGTGAAAATCCCCAACCCCACTCTCAAACTCAAGCCGGAGATGAACGCCACCGTCAACCTGCGCTTCCCCGAAGGCAGCAGCCTCGTGGCCGTGCCCGCCGCGTCCATCATCTTCGACAAGGGCAAAAACTGGGTCATGGTCTATCGCGACCGCAGCGACATCGAAACGCGCCTCGTGCACCTGCACAGCCAAGTCGGCGACAAGGCCTACATCACCGCCGGCCTCGAACCCGGCGAAAAAGTCATTTCCAAAAACGGTTTGTGGGTGTACGACGCGCTCAACGACTAACAGCCTGCCATGAACAAGTTCATCAAGAACATCATCGGATTTTCCCTCAAAAACAAATTCTTCACGTTTTTCTGGGTACTTATTTTGGTCATCACGGGCGTGGTGAGCTACCTCCACATCCCCATCGAGGCGTTCCCCGACGTGACCAACACGCAGATCATCATCGTCACGGAGTGGAACGGGCGCAGCGCCGAAGAAGTAGAGCGCTTTGTGACCACCCCCATCGAGATCGCCATGAACCCCGTGCAGCGCAAGACCAACGTGCGCAGCATCACCATGTTCGGGCTGTCCGTCATCAAGATCATTTTTGAGGACGACGTGGAGGACTTCTTCGCCCGTCAGCAGGTGAACAACCAGCTGCGCAGCGTCACCCTGCCCGAGGGCGTGGAACCCGACGTGCAGCCGCCCTACGGCCCCACCGGCGAGATTTTCCGCTATGTGCTGCGCAGCCCCCAGCGCGACACCCGCGAACTGCTCACCATCCAAAACTGGGTCATCGACCGTCACCTGCGCGCCGTGCCAGGCATCGCCGACCTCGTGGCCTTCGGCGGTCAGGAGAAAATCTACGAGATCGCCGTCAACCCCATCAAGGCCCAACAGTACGAGATGACTCCGCTGGAGATATTCGAAGCCGTCGGCAAGGCCAACCTGAACGTGGGCGGCGATGTAATCGAAAAAAATGGCCAAGCCTACGTCGTGCGGGGCATCGGCCTGCTGAGCTCCATGGCGGAAATCGAGAACACCATCGTGGACAATTTCAACGGCAACCCCGTGCTGGTAAAAAACGTGGCCGAGGTGCGCGAAAGCAGCGCCCCCCGCGTGGGTCAGGTGGGCCTCGACGACGAGGACGACGTGGTGGAGGGCATCGTGGTGATGCGCAAGGGCGAAAACCCCAGCGAGGTGCTGGCCCGCCTGAAAGCCAAAATCGAGGAACTCAACAACGATATCCTCCCTGCCGACGTGAAAATGGAGACCTTTTACGACCGCGACCGCCTGATGAGCTACTGCACCGAAACGGTGCTGCACAACTTGTTCGAGGGCATCGTGCTGGTCACGGTGGTCGTGTTCCTGTTCATGGCCGACTGGCGCACCACGCTCATCGTGGCCATCGTCATCCCGCTCTCCCTGCTTTTTGCATTTATGTGCCTGAAAATGAAGGGCATGAGCGCCAACCTGCTCTCGCTCGGCGCGGTGGACTTCGGGATCATCATTGACGGGGCGGTGGTCATGGTGGAGGGCCTTTTTGTGGCGCTCGACCGCATGGCGCACCAACGCGGGATGCCGCAGTTCAACCGCTTGGCCAAGCTCGGCCTCATCCGGCGCACGGGCACGGAGATGGGCAAGGCCGTGTTTTTTTCCAAACTCATCATCATCTCCGCCCTGCTGCCCATTTTTTCGTTCCAAAAAGTGGAGGGCAAGATGTTCTCGCCCTTGGCCTACACGCTGGGCTTTGCATTGCTGGGCGCCCTGCTGTTCACCCTTACGCTGGTACCCGTGCTAGTGTCGGTCTTGCTGCGCAAGAACGTGCGCGAGAAGCACAATCCGGTGGTCAATTTCATCAACAACCTCGTGGAGGGCGGCTTCCGGCGCACGTTTGCCAACAAGCGCACCAGCCTCGCCGTGTCGGTGGCCGTGCTGGCGCTCACGCTGTTTTCCACGCGCTGGCTCGGCACCGAGTTTTTGCCCCAGCTCAACGAAGGCGCGTTGTGGGTAGAGGCCAAAATGCCCATGAGCACGTCCCTGCCCCAAACCGTGCAGATGACCGGCGAACTCCGAAAGGTGCTCAATTCCTTCCCCGAGGTGAACGGCGTGCTCTCGCAGGCCGGCCGCTCCAACGACGGCACCGACCCCAGCGGCTTTTACTATGTGCAAATGCAGGTCAACCTCAAGCCTAAGGAGGAGTGGGGGCGCAAAATCACGATGGACCAGCTGGTGGAGGAAATGGACGCCAAACTCAAGCACTTCCAGGGCATCAACTACAACTACTCCCAGCCGATCATTGACAACGTGGCCGAGGCCGTGGCCGGCATGAACGCCAACAACGCCGTCAAGATCATTGGCCCCGACCTGAACGTGCTCGACTCCTTGGCCAACCTCGTGCTGGAAAAAATCGAGCACGTGCCGGGCATCAAGGACATCGGCATCCTGCGCAACCTCGGCCAGCCCGAGGTGAGCGTGGTGCTCGACGAGGAAAAGATGGCCCTGTACGGCGTGACCAAGGCCGACGCGCTCTCGGTCATCGAAATGGCCATCGGTGGCAAAACAGCCACCGTGAAGTACGAGGGCGAGCGCAAGTTCGACATCCGCATCCGCTTCGACCGGGAGTACCGCAAGGACGAGGACGACCTGCTCCGCCTGTTCATTCCCACGCTCAGCGGAGGCCGCATCCCGCTCAAGGAAATCGCCGACATCCACACCGTCACCGGCCCGGCATTCATCTACCGCGACAACACCAAGCGCTTCATAGGGGTCAAGTTCACCGTGCGCGAGCGCGACCTCGGCAGCACCATCAGCGAGGCGCAGGCGGCGGTGCGCGATATCCAGTTCCCGCCCGGCTACACCGTGAACTGGGCCGGCGAATTTGAAAACCAAGTGCGGGCCACCAAGCGCCTCGCCCAGGTGACACCCATCAGCCTCGGCCTCATCTTCGTGCTGCTGTTCATCATGTTCGGCGACGTGAAAGATGCCGGCTACGTGCTCGTCAACGTGCCCTTCGCGCTCGTGGGCGGCATCTTGGCCCTGCATCTCACCGGCATCAACTTCGGCATTTCCGCCGGCGTGGGCTTCATCGCGCTGTTCGGCATTTGCGTGCAAAACGGCGTGATCCTCATCGGGGAATTTCACAAACAGGGGAAAAAGTTTGCCGACATTGGGCAGGCCGTCCACGAGGCCGTGCGCCAGCGCACCCGCCCCGTGGTGATGACCGCCCTCATGGCCGCCCTCGGCCTGCTGCCCGCCGCCCTGAGCACGGGCATCGGCTCGGAAAGCCAGAAGCCTTTGGCGGTGGTCATCATCGGCGGCTTGGTCACGGCCACGGTGTTCACCCTGCTGGTGTTCCCCATCGTGTACTATCGGGCCATGCGGCACAAGTTTGGAAAGTAGGGTAGAGGGCAAACCGTGCGTTTCTTACCGCTGCACCACCAACTTCGCCACCCCCAGCAGCCGCCCCTGCCGATACGCCGCCACATAGTGCATCCCGCTGCCCGCGCCATGTAGGGGGATGCGGATGCCCGGATGCGCGTAGGCTTGCCGATGCAGCGGCTTTCCCTCCGGCGAGAGCAGCACCACCACCACATCTCGCTCGGGCAGGTCTTCGGGCAGGGTGATGTAGGTCTCCACAGAAGCGGGGTTGGGGGCGCATCGCACCTCCGCCTCCTGCGCGAATGTCGCCGATTCCACGCCCGTGATGATATTGACATCCCCGCAGCCGGGCGTTGGAAATGCCAGAATTCAACGCACGCTCCATGCGACCCACTGGCAACAACTTCAACCCATTTTTCATCGCCGCCAAACGCTGGGGCAACAACTGGCACACCCTTCTTTACACCGGCCCGGAGATGATTCGCCATTTCGACAAGAAAAAATGGGAGCATGTGTTCCAGATAAACACCAGCATCCATTACATGATAAGCGGCACGCGCAACTTCATCGGAGTGGAGCTAAACAAGGAAGCGCGAGAAGGGGATTTCGACATGGTGATACGCCCCCAAATGCGCGTGGGCATCGCCGAAAACCTACTCATCGGCATCGTGGCAGGCATTCCGGTCAATCGGGAAAACCAGCGATTCAGCACGTTTTTCCGGCTAATCTACGAACCCAGCCACAAGTGACAGCACCTAATATGCTTCGCGCCGTTAGGTTTTGTGCATGGCAAAAAGCACAATCTGCTCAAAATCAAGAAAATCAATCATGGACATCTGACAAATCCTAGCGAATCAAGGTATAGTTACTTGAAAAAATAATTCAGCGAGTGGGGGGTAACAAACCGTCGGGCAGGTGGATGTAGGGCAAACACACCTTGCAACTCATTCATCATTAAAAATCGAACTGTCATGAAAAAGCATCAAGTTCTCGTGTCCATCCTTGCCCTGACAACCCTCCTCGCTTCCATACCTGCTTGCACCAAAAACGACGTGTCGGACACCCCCGACATCATCGTCAAAGACGAGCCAAACATCCCCGATGGCAACCGCGTCACCATCCGTTTCGGCACCTCCACCCTGAGAGGCTGCATGTACTCTTTTAGCAATTGCATCTGGATTAGCTGGGATAAAGACGTGTTGAAATCGAATCAAAGCCTTGCCTTCCAATTCGGCGACGGAGAAGCGGCCAACCAGTATTTCGGCCAGTATTTCCCAGTCACCAGCGATTATGTCGTGACGAAAGAAGAGGCTGAGGCATTGGGCATCGAAAGCCAAGTCATCCCTGCTGGTTTCTATCCCATCCGCGACGCACTGGGCGGCCTGCCCACCGGAAAACGCACAGTAGTGTTCAGCCCCGAATCGTGCCAGCCCGTGGCCGGTTTGGTCAATCCAAACAACCCGCAGGACAACATCGGCCAACTGCACAATCTGGCCGTGCAGGTCGTGCTCAACGACAACCGCGACGCCATCAAGGCGCTCAACGGCGACCGCAAAGCCATCCAAAACCTCTTGCTTGACAAAATCGCCCAATTCCTCGCCGATGCCGAAATGCCCGTGAGCACAGCCGAGCAACAACGCGCTCGCAGCCTCAACCTCAACCGTGACTACAGCGACTACGTCGCTCGCCTGAACGAGACTCGCCTCACAGCAAACGACAAGAAACTCCTGCTCGAAATCTTCGACGAAGCCGCCGCCACGCCCGTCGGCTCACCGCAAGAATTGAGCGAGTTCGTGCAGCGCATCACCGACCGAGAGACCTACCTGGCCCGCCAAGCAAAAATGGACAACCCAAAAGTGGTGCTTTCCATGGTCTCCGTGCTCAAGTACAGCCGCTACTACTGGTACTGGAAAGCCGTATCATCGCCAGAAAACAGCGGCGGCACTGGCACAACAAGCATCATCCCCGATTGGGTTTGGGCCGACATAATCGGGATGGAACTGGGCGGGCCACTCGTCTCCGCTGCTGCTTCAGCCTATGTTTATCACAACAAAAAGTAACCTTGTCAGCCTAACGCCAAAATACCAAATTGCCTCGGGTGCCGCACCCTGAGGCTTTTTTGTCAATAGGTTGTTTTTGCAAAAAAACCGCACATTTGACCTTGTTTTTGCAAATTATAAACCTGCTCTGATTTTTTCTCGCAAAATATTTGGCAATGAAAACGCTGCACTCGTTCCTATTTGCTTGGTTCTTCGCCACCTCATTCATCAAGGCTCAACCCACTCCATCACCTGCACTTGCCCATTTCGGCGCCACACCCGAAAATGGCGGCATCCGCTTCCGCCCCCAATGCCCGCCTTTGGTGCAAAGGGCTGGTGCGCCCGCAGCATTTTACACCTACTATTGGGAATTTGGCGACGGTGATTTTAGCTTCGAGGAAAGCCCCTTGCACCGCTACGAGACCGGCGGGCCCCATCAGGCGCTGCTCGCGGCCACCGCCCACTACGACGACAAGCAAAAACCACCCAAACCCACGTCGCAACAGGTGTTTGCCAGCACTAGTGCTCCGGGCGCGTTGCGCCCCAACCATGTTTTCACGAAAACCGCGCAAGCCATCGCTCTCAAAACCAATCAACAGCCCGCCGCCGGAGAGGAAATCGTCTGCATCATCAGTTACCGCAACAACAGCATTTTCACCACCGACGGTCGCCTCCACCTCTTTTTCAACGAGCGAAAATTCCCCGCCACTCATTTTACCTTTTTGAACGCCCGCACCCATTTTGGCGAAAAAAGCGAGGCCGCTTACACGCAAACCCTTCCACAAAAGGTGCTTGACTGGGATGCCCTTTTCGAGGGAATAGCGACTGCGGGCAACGCCGCCCCGCTATTTTTCGCAGCGCCCCCGTCGTCCGCCGAACTGCTCCAAAAGGCTCGGCAAAACTACCGCGACGAGCAAGGGTGGCGATTCACCGCCCTCAAACCCGGCGAACAGCGCAACCTCTTTGTCAGCCTGCAAGGCACGGCCAATATGCTCAAAGACACCAGTGCCTTCATCCACTTGAAAGGCCTGTTCGCGCCCTTCGACCCCGCCGTTTCGCCCGAAGAATTTACCCTCGAAATCGAAATCGTCAGTTCCCACGACCCCAACGCCATAGCCGTTTCCGACAATCGGGTGAGTTACCGGAATGTGGGCGGAAAAAATCTTGACTACAAAGTGCGCTTCCAAAACAACGGCGAAGGCCCGGCACAAAAAGTGGAGCTTACCATCACCCTGCCAGAGGGCCTGAACGCCAGCAAAATGCGCCCCATCAAGTGGTACCCGGAATGCCCCATCTGCACGACCCCGCCCCAACCCAGCGGCTGCCTCGACACCGCCACCACCCGCGATGGGCTGGTGTTCACCTTTCGCAACATTTACCTCCCCGGCAGCCGCCAAAAGGGGGTGAGCGACTACGACTCCACGCAGGGCTTCGTGCGATACCGCATCGAACCGCACAAGGATATGCCCAAGCGACCCTTCCGCAGCCAAGCCTCCATTGTGTTCGACAAAAACAAACCCGTGCTGACCAATTTTTCCAAAACGCGCTTCAAACCGGGCATTTCGCCCGGGCTCAAAATGGGCTATGCCTTTCAGCCCGATTCGTCCGACACGGGCTATTTCTTCTTCGGGGCCAGCCTCTCGCCCTACAAGTCGTGGCGCATCTATCCGCAAGTGGAATTGCTCACGGGGGTGAAGGGTCGCACCGACTTGCCCGAACGCCTCACCCTCTTGCCCGGCGATATTTCCCAGCTCATGGGCGACTTGGACACACTGGTGTCGCAAGAAATACGCGAATCGGGAAGCCGGGGCTTTTTCTCGTTGGAAGTACCAGTGTTGTTGCGGAAGAACTTTGCCAAATTCGTTGGAGTCGGCATCGGCGGCAGCGCCCGGGTTTTGTTCGAAAATGGCGAAGACCGCAGACAAGTGACCACCACGCGCACCCCGTATCGCCGGGCCGCCGGCCCCACGGGAGTCGTGGAATACTTGCAGACGGGCGACCCTGTCACGACCACCGACCCCTCCACACAAGACCTCAACGAGACCAACCTGCGTTTCTCGCTTTTTGCCGACCTCACGCTCGGCAGCGTGCGCGTCGGGCCAAACGTGGGCATTCGGGCCGGCGGCATCTTGTTGGATGGCTTTCAGCCGTTCGTGCAGGCCTCGTTTGAATACAAGTTTTGAAATCGAATCCCCAAAAACACGGAACTTGCGGGCATAATCTGCCGGCAGTATGAAGCACCTGTTCCCTATCATCGCCCTGCTTGTTCTTTTGGCCGCCATCTTGTGGGCGCAACCCGCTCCAGAGCCTTCCCGCGCGGCCACCTTCGATAGCCTCATCCAAAATGCAGAATTTGAAACCATTCACGTCATCATTGACACCCACCCCGACGCAAAAGCACGCGCCGAACAATGGGTGCTTTTTGGAGAAAAAGTCGTCGAGCAAGCCGAAAAACACTTCGACGCGGGCGAGCACGAACAAGCGGCGCAATTGTTGGACAAAGCTATCGGCACCCTGACCAAGACTGGCAGGGCAGACTCCTTGCCCACTGCCAGCCTGTGGACGTGGAAAGCCATCACCTGCCGGAATTTGGAGCGATATACAGACGCGCTCGAAGCCTACAACGAAGCCACCCGAATCTACGAGCGACACGGCTACAACAGCCCAAGCGTGGCCTACTGCTACAAAAACGCCGCTCAAATCTATATGCGCCAACACAATTATCGGCGGGCCGAAGAGTGCCTCCAAGCCGCCATTCGCGGCGACTCAAGCCAATACTACCTGCTGTCCATCTATGGTCAACTGGCCAACAACGCCTATTGGCAAGATAGCATTGACTTGGCGCTGCGCTATGTCGAACAAGGAAAATCAATAAAGGGGAACGCGTTTGCTTTGGCATCGCTACGCTCGGTCGGGGCCGATGCGTGGAGAAAAAAAGGCCAATGGCGCCAAGCGGAAGCCATGATGCGGCAGGCGCTGGCTTTCTACCAAAACGAACCGGGCGAGGAAGACAACACCATGCGCAGCCTCACCTCGCTCGCCCACATTGCCGCAAACACGGGCCGCCCCCGCGAGGCGGAAGCCCTGTTCCAACAAGCCGAGCGCATCGGATTGGCGTATTTCAAGGGAAAAAGCCGCGAAATGGCAAAACTCTACTGCGAATGGGGCGACTTCCTGAGCAGCCTCCGACGCGAGGGAGAGGCCTTGCAGTGCTACCAAAAAGCCCTCGTGCAAGCCTATCCGACTTTCCACGACCGCTCACCTGCCCTCAATCCCAGCCCTGCCGAGCCACCACTCGAACTCTGGGCCATGAACGCGCCCGCCCGCAAAGCCGCGCTACTCCTGCGCAACCCCACGCCCCAACACCGCGCCACCGCCGCTGATTGCTTCGACCTCGCTTTCGCCGTCGCCGAACGCCTCCGCCGCACCTATAGCTCCGACGAGGCCAAACTCTATTTCACGCAACACAACTCCGACATCCGCCGCGAGGCCGCGCGCAACCTTTGGGCAATGTACCGCGCTTCGAGCGACGAGGCGCACCTGCAACGACTCTTCGACTTGCTCGAAAAAGGCCGCGCCAGCACCCTCCGCGATGCACTCCTCCAACAACGCGCCCTCGCGCTGACAGGCATACCCGACTCCCTGCTGCATATCGAAGAAGCGTTGCGGCTTGGCCGCGCCGACCTGCAAATGCTTGTGAGCGAGGCCGAGGCAAAAAACGACACGGCTTTGGTGACGCTCCGTAGCGCATCCCTGTTTCAGTTGGAGCGCCGATACGAGGAACTATTTGCTTTTTTGAAAAAAAACTATCCCCAGTTCGATGCCTTCCACCAAGCAGATGCGCCTCCCCGTCTCGTAGAACTCAGCGCCGCCTTGCCCGACTCCGCCGCGCTGCTTGCTTGGTTCGATGCCAGCGACCGCTACCTCTGCCTGACGCTGCGGCGCGGTCGGCTCTCAGGGTACGAGGTGCCACGCGACTCGGCTTTGGAGGCCACGCTTGTTCGTTTTCTCCGTCTCTTGCCCGACAAGGGGCGGCAAGAAGCCGCTCCTACCGACCTCTTTTCGGATGCCTTCCAGTTGTGCCAGCGACTTCTGCCCGATTCGGCCATAGCGGGTGTGCGCTCGCTGGTTGTCATCCCCGACGGGCCTTTGTGCTACCTCCCCTTCGAGGCGCTGCTGACCGCGCCGCACATGGGTGGATATGCCTCGGCACCCTACTTGCTTTGTTCGACATCGGTGCAGTATGCTTGGTCGGCCACCTTGCTGACCTTGCCTGCGTTCAAAAAAAATGGGGTGAAAGGGCTGCTGCATATCGCGCCCTTCGTCCATACGGCTCGCGACGGTCTCGCGCCCTTGCCCAATAGCTTGCGCGATGCTCCCGCCTCGCTCGTGGCGACGGTGCTTGAAGGCGAAAAAGCCACAGCCAATTCGTTTTTGCAGCGCGCACCTGACCATAATATACTGCATCTATCCACCCATGCCGACGCGGGCGGGCGGGCAGTGGCGGGCATCGAATTCTACGACCGCCGATTGACCTTGTCCGAGATATACGCGCAGCGTTTGCGTGCCTCGCTGGTGTCGCTCAGCGCCTGTGAGACGGGCTCGGGAAGGTTTGCAGAAGGTGAGGGGGTGATGAGTCTCGCCCGGGCATTTGCCTACGCGGGTGCGCAGAGCCTCGTGGCCAGCCATTGGGCGGTGAACGAACGCTCCACCGCCGCATTTTTTTCCAAATTTTACCAACATCTCGAAAAGGGGCGTTCAAAGGCCGAGGCGCTGCGCCTGGCCAAACTTGATTATCTCGCTTCTTCGGAAATGGATGCCCGCAAAGCGCCTTTCCACTGGGCGGCCTTCACACTGACGGGTGCCGACGGGCCAGTGGACCTAGAGGGGGCGAAGTGGCCTTGGTGGGCGTGGGCGCTGCTCGTCGCGGGTGGGCTGGTTTTTTTGGGTTGGTGGGTGAGAGGGCGGTTGACGTATTTTCAGTAGGGCTACCTGTTGCAAAAGCCCCTATATATTTTGACAACTAACACGCTGTTCGCTCAACAAATCATCCTGTCGATGAATCAACATCAGTAAACAGGAGTCATCCCGAATTTTTGCCCCAGCGGGGCGGAATATCGGTAGAAACATCGCTCCTCAATCCAAATAATACCGCCCGACCACGCAGAAATAGTCGCCGATGTGTGGGATGGCGTAGAAGCGGCTTTGTCCGTTGAAGCGTGTTCGGAAACCTGTGTCGTAGAGGTGGAAAGGGGTGATGCAGTAGGACAAGCCGGCAAAAAAGCCGCCCGCCCCTTTTTTTCGGAACTCCAGACCGAGCATGGTCAGGCTGCTCGGCAGGGCAAAGGCGCGGCGAAACGCGATGATATCCAGCCCATCCGTTTTGGATGTCAGGTCGCTGGGCAGCGTTTGCAGGTTCACCCCTGTGCCAGCGGTCAGCAGCAGTTGGCTTCCCAAGCGTTGATAGTACATGAGCAGCAGCGGCACCTCGTAGATGGTGGTGTTGATTTTGAGCGAGCGTTGTTCGCTTTCGGTGCTGGCAGTGCATTCGTATCGGCGCAGGAGCAGGGAAAAGCCACCTTGCAATTGGAACTTTTCACTAAGCCTAAAAGTGGCTATGCCGCCAAATTGCGTTCCGATACTGGGTTCGATGCGGTACGAAATGCCGTTGGACTCTTCCACGCGGTTGCGCACCCTGAAAAGACTGCTGGGAAAAATTACGCCTGCTTGCAAGCCAAAATTGAAAGTCGGGTCTTTGATTTCGTCTTGGGCCTGCGACTCAGGACACAGAAGCAAAGAGCAAAAGACAAAGGTTAGGAGGATTTTGCACACGGACATAGTGGTTGTGAGTTAAAGGAGTTGAATGGGTTGAAGTACTTGCCCGGCCAAGCGAAGCGGACGGAGTTGTTGACAGGGTTGCCCGGGCAACCCTGTCAACCCTTTATCTAATCAGCGTCACGTCTCCCGCATAAATCGCCGAATCCCCATCAAGGAAGGCAATTTCCGCCACCCAAGTATAAACGCCGGGCAACATGAGCTGGCCTCTGAAGGTGCCATCCCAACCCGCCCGCGCGTCGTTGAGGGTGATGTCGCGTGCTTCGTAGAGTTGCTCGCCCCAGCGTGAGTACACGGACAGACGGGACACAATGGCATAGCCATCGCCGGAGCCGTAAAAGTAGCCGTTATCGGGGTTTTCGGCAGCAGGCATAAAAACATTGGGGAAATAAATGTTCTTGTTTTTGTTCACCAACAGGCGGATGGAGGCCGAATCGCGGCATCCGAATTCGTTTTGCACCTGCACGGTGTACTCGACGTTGTTGAACGGTCGCGCCCACGAGTCGGCACAGGTCGGGCAGCGCAGCGAGCCGGGCAGCGGGTCCGTCCAAAAGTAGGTCGTAAGGTTGTCGGTGTTGAAAACGCTCGTCCGGATGAACACGCTGTCGCCCAAGGAGAGCGTGGCCGCGTCTTCGTTGAGTAGTATTTCCACCGAAATGGCCGAGTATTTTACATTGTAAAAAATGTATGCCGTGTCGCAGCCAGCCGTGGCAACCACACGGTATTGGCCAGCACGTTCTGCGTT
This sequence comes from Saprospiraceae bacterium, assembly GCA_026129545.1. Lineage (NCBI taxonomy): Bacteria > Pseudomonadati > Bacteroidota > Saprospiria > Saprospirales > Saprospiraceae > Saprospiraceae bacterium. Next base: position 1,936 of record JAHCHX010000003.1, on the reverse strand, counting down.
GTAAAAAGAATTGGTGCTGCCGTCGTCCCAGTGGTATTTGACGGCGTTGCCGAAGCCTGCAAAATACGATTGGGCATCCAGTCGAATGAAGTCCACGCCCTCACAGATGGCTTCCTCGACGAAAAGCGAATCGAACGAAAGCGCCAACACGGTGAGGCTGGTGCTGTCGCCCTCCAAGGTGGTGAAAGGGTCATCGGAGCGCCGCTCGCTGCCTAGGCCGACGGGCAGATTGCGCAACATGGCCTGATTGCGATAAATGCCCGCAGCGACTGCGCCCACGCGCACCACTATCGTGATTTTGAAACGGCCATCGGGCAAATCCACGTCGCTCAGCCGGAAAAAAGTGTCGCCGGGTTGGCTCAGCACGTTGCCGCCCAAAGGGTTTTCGCGTACCGCCACGAAGGTGAACCCGGGCGGCAATTGGTCTTCGAGCAGGATGCCTTCGTGCGGGCGGCGGGAAGTGTTCACGATTTCGAAGGTGTATTCCACCTCTGTGCAGGGGAAAGTCTGGCGAGGCGACACCGTTTTGCTCAACAGCACGGTGTAGGGACAGGAGCAACCGTCGGAGGCTCTGGCGGGTGGGCCTTGATACAAAAACGTGCTGGCACCAGTGGCGGGGTTGATGCTGTAAAGCCTGTTTTGCTCGGAGTCGTTGCTGGTGCTGCCGTATGCAAACAACCTGCCGTAAGCGTCGAAGAAGAGGCTGCCAGTGTTGACGGGCACTCCCGACGGCGGAAAATTGAAAAAGAGCGCGCCCGTCTCCGGGTTGATGCGCACCAGCCGTTGGGTGGCCGAGTCGTAGCCATAAAGTTCGTCGGTCACCGGGTGGAAGGCGATGTCGAAGATGAGTCCGGGCCGATTGATGGGAATGACGGTGATGCCGTAGTCGGGGTCTTCGAGGTCAATGCGGACGAGGTTGGCGGCGTTGGCGGAGCCATTGAGGAAATACCTTGTGCCAAGAATCAGCAGATAGCGGCCATCGGGGGTCACGTCGCCCGCGAAATAGGCATCGTTGAGATTGAGGGGGAGTATCTTGAGCACCTCCGCCACGCCGTCGGCATCAATGCGCACCAATGCGCCAGTGTTGGGATTGACGCAGTATATCAAGTTGTCCACGCTGCGGTAGCCCGCGGCGTTGACTTCGATGCCTAAGTTGTCGCTGATGCTCTTGAACACCACCGCGTTGGTCTGCGGGTCAATGACGACCTCGCTGAGCGTCGGCGGGGTGGTGTTGAGCGTCAGAAAGAACTGGTCTTCGCAAGTGAAAGGTCGCTGCGCGACGGATATGGCCTGATGCACTTGGACGAACATCAGGACGAACAACAGCCGGGCAAGTGCCCGATATGGCCCATGGGTCAGCATAAGCGCATTTTTTAAGGAGGATGAAAAAAAGGAACAAGTAAAAAATCAGTCCATATCCGTGAGGTGAAAGAGTTGAACAGGTTTAAGGGCTTGCCCGGCCAAGCGGAGCGGACGGGGTCGAGGGGGTAGTTGAGGGAGCGTACTTTAGCCATTGCTTGGCGAAGCACCACTGTCTTTCCTGCGATGTTTACTCAAACTCATTGTCCCTTATTTTGTTTGACATGGCTGCCCCAAATGCTTTTTCGACAACCATAAAAGCTCCGAAACGCCAATGTAAGACATTTGCTTGGACGGGACACAGCATTGGGTCAGGCGAGGTGAAAAAAAGGTGGGAATACACACTACTGGACAGCGTGAGTTCGGAGATTGATTTTTTTGTAAAAACTTAGGCAGCCCCAAGCGCATAAGACTCGGTTGGCAGGCTTTTAGGTTTTTGACAGGATTTACAAGATTTGCAGGATTTTTGGCGGCGAAGCCACTTTATTGAACCTATAAATTTTGTGAATCCTGTCAAAAATTGAATGTCTGCTGTCCTGCCTAAGTGTTTACATTTTTTTTAAAATTAGAGTTGTGG